>DATGCX010000075.1:0-17870 GCA_035311445.1 Xanthobacteraceae bacterium
CAGCGGCAACGTGGTGCAGGACGTCGTGGTGGGCACGAGGCCACGTCGCTTTGCGGCAACCCCCGACCACAAGGAATTATGGGTGTCGGCCGAATTGTCCGGCGAGGTCTATGTCATCGACCGCGAGAAATTTACCGTTGAAGGCAAGATCGAGTTCCTGCCTCCCGGTATGCGCAAGACCGATGTAACGCCGGTGGATCTGCGAATTACCCGAGATGGTAAGACCGCCTATGTGACACTCGGCCACGCCGCCCATGTCGCTGTTGTTGACGTGCCGACCCGCAAGATTCAGGGCTATATTCTGGTCGGCAAGCGCTCCTGGGGCCTCGGTATGTCGAGAGACGAAAAGACGCTTTATGTGGCCAACGGCTTTGGCGACGACGTCACGGTTATCGATCTGAGGACCCGCAAGGCCACGGTTTCGATTCCGGTCGGTCGCATTCCATGGGGCGTAGTGATCGATGATTAGAGTCTTCGCGCCACGCAGCACATGGCATAGGATGGGCAAAGACGCATCGCCGGCCCGGTGGGGTCTTTCGGGCGCGTTGCGTGATGCGTCTTTGCCCACGCGGTCTACAATGCCAAGTCGGACCGTGTGGGCAAAGGTGCAAAGATTCACCTTTGCCCGCCCTACGCTCCGTGCCTTTCTGGTCATCCTTGGTCTCATTGTTCCGGCTTTAGGGCAGACGGCGCCGCAGCCTTCCACCCTGCCACGACAACACATCTCCATCGGATACGTGGAGATCGAGGGCGATCCGCGTTACGAGCCCGTGCGCGCCTATGAGCGCCTCATTCTCAAGACCCGTGACCACCCCTTCGTTGGTGGGCAGATCGGTATCGACGAAGCCGCCGCCTTGGTACGCGTGCTCAACACCGAGTTTGCGCTCGAGCGCATCACGGTGAAATCACCGGCCGAGGTCGCGCCGGCGGTGATCCAGGCCCTTGAGGGGCGCGGCATCCACTTTTTCCTGATCGACGCCCCGGCCGAGGCGTTCAAGCCGCTTGCGGCTGCCGCCCGGGGGCGCGACGTGCTGCTGTTCAACGTCACTGCCACCGACGATGGCTTGCGCCGTGAGTTGTGCGCGCGCGAGTTCGTGCATGTGATCCCGAGTCTTGCTATGCGCATGGACGCGCTGATGCAATATCTCGCGTCGCGGAAATGGCGCGACATTCTGGTGTTGGAAGGACCGCTGCCCGCCGATGCCGAGACTGTGAAGGCGTTCACCCGATCGGCGCAGAAATTCGGGGCTAAGATCATCGCCAACCAGCACTTCAAGGCCGGGACCGACCCGCGCGAGCGCGAGCAGAACAATCCGGCCCTGCTCAGCGCCATCCGGGGCAACTACGACGTGGTTTTCGTCGCCGATGAGGCATTCGATTTCGTCCGACAGGTGCCTTATCACACGGTGTTGCCGCGGCCGGTGGTGGGGAGCATAGACCTCGAGCCGGTGGCGTGGCATTGGACCTGGGAGCACAACGGTGCGCCCCAGGTCAATTCGCGCTTCGATAAGAAGTCCGGCGGCCGACGCATGGATAGCGGAGACTGGGCCGCGTGGGTCGCCGTAAAAATGGTGGTACAGGCGACGCTGCGCACGCGCTCGACGGAGTTTGCAAAGCAGCGTGATTTCATCCTCGGCGATGCGGGCTTCGACGGCGATAAGGGCCTGCCGATCTCCGTGCGGCCGTGGGATCACCAGGTACGCCAGGCCGTGCTGCTTGCCGCTCCCTATATGGTAGTGGCCAGTGCGCCCGTTGAGGGATTTCTTCATCGCACCAACGAGCTTGACACTCTCGGCGACGACGAGCCTGAGACGTCATGCCGCTTGAACAAGTAAACGCCAACCAGGACCACGATGCAGATCGCTCATGTCGGCCGCGCCCTCCGGGCGCTTACCATGCGGGAAATCACCAAGTTCGCCCAGCAGCGCGGCCGGTTGCTGTCCGCCTTGGTGCGGCCGCTGATGTGGCTCGCGGTGTTCGCGGCCGGCTTCTACAACGTATTTGGTGTTTCGATCATTCCACCTTACAAGACCTACATCACCTATCAGGTCTACATCGTGCCAGGCCTGCTTGGTATTATTCTGCTGTTTCACGGCATGCAGTCCTCGCTTTCGATGGTCTATGACCGTGAGATGGGCGTAATGCGGCTCCTGCTCACCGCACCGCTGCCGCGCTGGGTGCTGCTCATTTGCAAGCTCGTCGCGGGGACGGCGCTCTCGGTGATCACCTGTTACGTCTTTCTCAGCGTCTGCATCCTATTCGACGTGACCTTCGAGCCAATCGATTGGCTGAACGTGCTGCCGGCCCTGGTCGTCTCCGGCCTGATGCTGGGGTCCTTGTGGCTGTTTCTGTCGGTGCACATCAACCAGCTCGAGAATTTCGCCGGCGCCATGAATTTCGTGATGTTTCCGATGTTCTTCTTCTCATCGGCTCTATATCCGTTGTGGAAGCTGCGCGAAGGCGGGTCGGAGGTGCTTTATTACGTTGCGCTGTTGAACCCGTTCACCCATGCGGTGGAATTGATCCGCTTTGCGCTTTATGGCGAGTTCGAGGCGGTGGCAGCGGCAGTTGTCGTCGGCTCGACCGTGGTGTTTTTCCTGCTCGCCGTGCTTGGCTACAATCCCCAGCGCGGCATGATCCGCCGGGCGCCGCAGCCGGCGTAACGACAATTGGCCGCGCAGCTGCTCCGGGCTCCGTCGGCGCAGCCAAGAGAAAAATGCTCCAGTCTGCCATGATTCCGACACGCCGACCGGAATGAATACGCGCGCCGATACCTTGAGGCTCAATTGGTGGGGGCGAGCCAAAAGCGCCCTGTCATGGAGGGGTTTTCATAAGGGCTTTTCCGTTGCCACACTGAGCAGCGATTGTGGTGCGCGCCGCCGAAGAGATTTGCCGGCGGGCGCCACGAATGTGCCCATTCCCCGTATCAAATGAGGATCGATTTTGACGAACGGTAGTGGAGGAGACGAATGCGTATGATCACGCTGACAATTGGCGCTGCGGCCGGCGCGGTGCTGATGGTGGGGTCTGCGGTGCTGATCGTGGGTTCTATGAACGCGGATGCCCAGCAGTTCCCAGGCGGCAAGCCGGTCGAGATGACGGTGATGTTCGGTGCCGGAAGCGCGGCCGACGTCACGGCCCGTCAGCTCGCCGACGGCATGGCCAAGTCCCTGGAGGTGCCGGTTCCGGTCGTCAATCGTACCGGCGGCGGCGGCGCAATTGGCTATAGCCATGTCCAGCAGCAGAAACCGGACGGGCATTCGATCATTTGGAACTCGAATTCCGTATCGACGAACTATCATTCCGGAATCATGCCTTTCGACTATAAGGCATTCGACCCCGTGGCGCGGGTCAGCGTGGAGACCCCGACGATCGCGGTGCGCAGCGACGCCCCGTGGAAGACGCTCAAGGAGTTCGTCGACTACGCCAAGGCAAATCCTGGCAAAGTCCGCATCGGCAATTCTGGTACCGGCAGCCATACCCATTTCGTGGCGTCGGCCTTGTTCGGAGGTGCCGACGTGAAAATCGTAAACGTGCCGTTCGGGGAAGGCCAGGCGGTCGTCAATCTGCTGGGCAGCCGAATTGAAGGCGTGGTCCAGTTGCCGGCCGCTTTGGTGCCGCACGTCAAGAGCGGCGATCTGCGCGTGCTGGCAGTGCTTGGCGCGCAGCGTGATGCGATATTCCCCGACGCTCCGACCGCGAAGGAACTCGGTTATCCGGTGACGCTCGACATGTGGCGCGGCATCGCGGTCCCGAGTGGAACGCCGAAACCGGTCGTTGCCAAGCTGCAGGATGCAATCAAGCAGACGGTCGCGACGCCGGCGTTCGTCGAGGCAGGGAAATCCATCGGATTTACGCCCGCTTATCTTCCGGCCTCGGATTTCGGACAGCTGATTGCGAGCGACGACGTGAAGCTCGCGCAATTGATGGACGAACTCGGGTTGAAAAAGAAGTAGCGATTGGGTCTCGCGGCGGTCTCGCGGACTGACGTCGCCTGACCGGCTGCCGTGTGTAGGTGGGCAAAGCGAAGGGTGCCCACCGGCCCGCAGGTGGGCACCCTTTGTGTGCCTGCGTCAATTGCCGATCCGTCCCGATCAGGCGCATCGTCGTCGAGAAGCGCCGCCGGTGCAATAGCGGCAGGATATGACCGTCGCCGGAGCAACGGCGGTGGATCTGGGAGTGCTCGACAGGATTCCGATGCGCAGCGATTTCGAAACTCCGTCGGGCGTCGGCACTGGGGCCGGGCAGTCTCTGCTTCGCGCGGTCAGCGCCCGCCGCGGCGGGATTTGCGTCGCGGGCGCGCTTGCTGCCACGGGCTTGCTGTTTGCGTGGCAGGCCTCGCTCATTGATTTCGGGGACTTTGCTCTGCCGGGTCCCGGCTTTTTTCCGTTGGCTCTCGCCGTGTCGGTGGTCCTGCTTTCCGTTGTGATTGGCGTAGAAGATTGGTTGGGAGCGGGGCACCAGGGAACGATCGAACTCGGGCATCGCGACGTGCTGATTGTACTTGCAGCTCTGCTCGCGGTGCCGCCGCTGTTTGAACCGCTTGGTGCCTACCTGACGCTTGGACTGTTCGGGGCAACGCTCCTTGTTCTTATCGCGCGTTGTTCGCTCCTGGTTGCAGGGCTTTCGGCGATCATTGCCATGGTGGCGTGCTGGTATTTTTTCCAGGTGGCGCTCGGGTTGCAGCTTCCGATCGGGGCCATTTTGGACGGGTTGGGGATGTGATGACCGGCTTCGATCAATTGCTCGGCGGGTTTGCGATCGCATTGTCCTGGAAGGGACTGTTGTACTGCTTCATCGGGTGCTTGTGGGGCACCATCGTCGGGGTGTTGCCGGGGCTGGGTCCGCTCGCCGGAATGACGCTGCTGCTGCCGCTGACCTTCGGGCTTGATCCCGCCATCGGCATCATCATGCTGACCGGCATCTTCTACGGCGCCATGTATGGCGGTTCGACCACCTCGATTCTGGTGCGCATTCCAGGCGAGGCTGCGTCCGTCGTCACCTGTATCGATGGCTACGAAATGGCGCGCCAGGGACGCGCCGGTCCGGCCCTGATGATCGCGGCGGTCGGCAGTTTCATCGGCGGAACCGTCTCGATCGTCGGTCTCATGTTGATTGCGCCGCCGCTGGCGAAAGTCATGATCGCGATCGGCCCCTCGGTTGAAGTCGTGCTGATCCTGCTGGCGCTGAGCGTCATCTCCGTGGTGTCTGCCGGCTCGCGGGTGAAAACCGTATTGATGGTCGCGCTCGGACTTCTGCTCGGCTCGATCGGCCTCGACAATCTCACCGGCGTCGCGCGTTTCACGTTCGGATATACCAGTATGGCCGGCGGACTGTCGTTCACGTCACTGGCGATCGGTCTGTTCGGCATTTCGGAGATACTGATCAATCTGGAAAAGACCGAGACCATCAAGGCGATCCGGCCGAAATTCAAGGACCTCATGCCGCGCTCGAAGGATCTTCGCGACTCCGCGCCGGCGATCGGGCGCGCCTCAGCCATCGGCTTCATCTTCGGGGTTATCCCGGGCGTCAGCCACGTGGTGTCGACCTTCGTCTCTTATGCGGTGGAGAAGCGGTTTTCCGCACATCCCGAGGAGTTCGGCCACGGCGCAATCGCGGGCGTTGCGGGCCCGGAGACCGCCAACAACGCCGTCACCGGCACCGCCATGATCCCTTTGCTTGCGCTCGGCATTCCATCAATCCCGGCGACCGCGATCCTGCTCTCGGCACTCACCATTCACGGTGTGCAACCGGGCCCGCTGCTGCTCACCGATCATCCGGAGGTGTTCTGGAGTCTGGTGGCGAGCATGTACATCGGCAATGTGATCCTTCTCATCCTCAATTTGCCGCTGGTTGGAATTTTCGTTAACCTGCTGCGCATTCCCTATGCGTGGCTGGTTCCAATCATCCTGATCATTTCGATCATCGGCGTCTACAGCGTGAACTTTTCGGTCGCCGATATCTGGATCATGGCGATCTCCGGGGGGGTCGGCTACATCCTGCGCAAATTCGGATACGAGATGGCGGGCCTGCTGCTGGCATTTGTGCTCGGAGACCGGCTGGAGGCGAGCTTTCGTCTGGCCCTCACCATGTCGGGCGGCAGCTACGCCACCTTCGCAGACCATGCCTCTATCATCGTGCTGGCATCTGTGCTCGGCCTGCTGTTCGCTGTCCAGGCGCTGGCCTGGCTGTTTGGATATCGCAAGTCGGTTGCCGATGAGACGGAGGGCGCATGAACGAAGGATATGCCATAGTGGTGAGCGGGGCGCAGCCGCCGATTCCCAAACAGAAACCCTGAGTATCAGGCGCGCGAGATAGCTTTTTTATATAATATTATATTTTTGCAACCAAGAGGAACGTTGCTTTGCCTAATTGTGGAATAACTAAGCCGGCATTTTGATTAATCCACATTGCCGATCCCAATCATTTCACAGAATTGACAGAACCAGGAGTCAACGCTCGCGCGCCTGGACGAGGAGGGGGCTCCCATCCGGACCAAAGGGGGTAACAAAAAAAAGGGGATGATAAGATGTGCATCCAAAAGCAATTGCGGGTGACATTATGGTCTGCCGCTACGCTTGTGGCGGTTGGACTGGGAATGAGCGCGCTCGGTCCGAGTGTTCCGACGCAGGTTCATGCGCAAGCCATACCGAGATCACTCGAAGAGGGGGGGCCCGACGCGGAACTCAGAGCGCGCAAGAACCAGTGGACGGTCGGAGTGGCCGGCGGCCTGCTGTCCGGCAGCTACATGACATTTGCCGACGAGCTGGCGCAGGTCCTGGATGACGGCGACAATCTGCGCATTGTTCCGATGGTCACCTATGGGGCCGCCTCGAACCTCGACGATCTCCTCTATCTGCGCGGGGTTGATGTGGCGGTGACTCAATCGGACGTGTTCGAGTACTTCCGCACGCAACGCAAAACCGTCAATCTCGAAAACCGCATCAATTACATCGTCCGTCTGCCGATATCGGAAATGCACGTTCTGGCGCGCACCGATGTCAACAGTCTTGCGGATTTGAAGGGCAAGAAGGTCAATTTCGGACCGGCCGGCAGCGCGTCCAGCTTGACGGGGACGATTGTGTTTCAACGCGCGGGCATTCAAGTCGAACCGACGCTGTTCGACAATCCGCTTGCCTTGCAAAAGCTCAAAGCGGGAGAAATCGCGGCGCTCGTTCGCGTTATCGGCAAGCCGATCGACTTTTTCGCGAAAATTCCCCCCAATTCGGGACTCCACCTGGTGCAAATCCCGTTCACCAAGACCTACGAAGATTACTACGCGCTGGGCGAGTTTACGAGCCAGGAATATCCGACGCTCGTTCCACCAGGCCAAGTGACCGACACGATCGCGGTGCCAGCCGTGCTTGCGGTGTTCAACTGGCAGAAGAACACTGATCGTTACCGCAAGGTGCACAGATTCGTCGAATCTTTCTTCACTAACTTTGAAAAGTTCCAGCAGCCGCCACGACATCCGAAATGGCGCGACGTCAATCTGTCGGCGACGGTGCCGGGTTGGACCCGCTGGAGCGTGGCCGAAGAAATGTTGCAACGACTTCGCCAGGCCAACGGTGTCGATGCGCAACAGACCGCGACCGCCGCCGACTTCGCGGCCTTTCTGAAAAACAAGGGTAATGTCAACGTAGAACCGGAAAAGCGCGAGGCGCTGTTCCGCGAATTTCTGCAATGGGAACAGAAGCAGCAACGCACGGGCCGGCAACGCTAAAGCGGTTCCCGACCAAATTGGGTCGGCGCTCGTCCTTCCACTGTCGTCAGCTGCGGGCTTGACCCGCAGGTCCATCTGTTAATGGATGCGCGGGTCGAGCCCGCGCATGACGACCGAGCGTATCAAATCTGGACTCGGCACGATGTAGCGGCTGGAAACGGGTCACTTACCGATCTTCCCCAATGCCCTCGCGATATCGCCGCGGATTGCGGCCAGTTCTTCTGGTGTGTGCGGCGAGCGAGGTCGTGCGATCGGGACTTCGGCAATCACGTGGGCCGGACTTGCCGAGAGCAGGAACAGCCGGTCAGCCAAGCCGATTGCTTCGTCAATGCTGTGGGTGACGATCAGAGTGGTGACGTGTCGGCTCGTTACCAGCGCCGCAAGCTCTTCCTGCAAATGTTTGGCAAGCGCCGCATCGAGGGACACGAAGGGCTCATCGAGCACCAGGAGATCGGGCTTAACCGCAAAGGCGCGTGCGAGCGCGACGCGGCGCGCCTGGCCGAGCGACAGTTCACCCGGGAAATGATGCCGGTGGGCGGCGAGGCCCAGCACCCCGAACAGGACATCAAGGTCGGAGTCGGTCGCCTCCGGTGCTCCAAGCCGCACGTTCTGATCCACGGTGCGCCACGGCAACAACCGCGGCTCCTGGAACACCATGCCGAGCTTGCCGTGGGCGGGCAGATGCACCGTACCCGTATAGTCGGTATCAAGGCCCGTAATGATGCGCAGAAGCGTGGTCTTGCCGCAGCCGGAAGGACCGACTAAGGCCCCCACCGTCCCCGACTTCAGCGTGAACGCCATGTCGTGCAGCACCTCGATGCTGCCGCCCGATACTGCACGATAGGACTTGTGCGTTATGCTGACGTCAAGCTGCTTTGGGCCGCCAGCGGGAGACATGTCGTTCAATCGGCTGCACCAGGAATGTTTCGATCGCCAGCATGACGAGGATGAACGCAATAGCATAGGCGAGGATGCGGGTAACGTCGAACAGCTGGAAGGCGATCCCGATTTCGAAGCCGACGCCGTTCGGCCGCCCAAGGAGTTCGACGATCAGGACGATCTTCCACACTAGCGACAAGCCGGAGCGTGTTGCAGCCGCAAGATAAGGCGCGAGCTGGGGAACGAGCACATGCCGCAGCCGCATCCAGCGATTCATGCGGAACACCTGCGCCATCTCGTCGAGCTGGCGATCGAGCGAGCGGGCGCCTTCGCGCACCGTGACGGTAGCGTTGGGCAGCTTATTGAGTGCGACCGCGATGATGGCGGCGGTTTCGGTGAGCCCCGCCCACACATAGGCGAGCACGATGATGACCAGCGCCGGCAGGTTCAGCAAAGCGACCAGCCAGGGATCGGCGAGGCGGTCGGCGAGGCGCGAGCGGCCCATCCACACGCCAAGCGCGGTTCCAATCGCCATGGCGATGACGAATGCGACCGCCACGCGGGCTAAGGTCGCGCCAAGATGAAACGCGAGTGCGCCCGATTGCGCTTCAGCCCATAGGGCAAAACCAACTGTCTGCGGGCCCGGCAGCATGCGCGGCCCGGCAATTTCCGAGCCGGCATACCAGGCTGCAACCAGCAGAATCAGCGAGAACAGCCGTGACGCGACGTTCAATCGGATTTCTCCGGGTCGTAGAACGTCCCCTTGTCCAGCTCCCGCGCCGGGCCGACCAATTCTGCGCCGCCGATCTCCGCCAGGACCCGATAGAGCCCTGTGGCATCGCGCTCCTCGTCCCGGACCGGGCGGCGGGGAATGCCGTCGCTGTAACGTTGGCGATAGATCTCAAGGCCTGCCTTGCCGCTGACCCCAATGCGCGGCGCCAACCGCTGCCATTCGGCCTCCGAATTGGCGAGGATATCCTTCGCCTTAGCAGCGACTTCGAGGAACCGCGCAACAGCGGAATTGTTCTTTGCCGCCCAGCCGGCGTCGAACGCGTAACCCACCATAGCGACCGGCCCCATCGCGCCTAGACGCTTTTCGATCTCCTCCATATCGATGCCGCGCTTGAATCCTTTGCCTTCCAGCTCGGCACAGAAATTCCAAAATGTGAGCGTGGCGTCGTTCTCGCGCTGCAGGGCCTTCTCGGACAGCAAAGGCGGCGCTCCATACACAACGGTGGCCTGGGTCTTGAGATCGAGGCCGTTGCGGCGTGCGACCGCTTGAAGCATGAGCCAGCTCTTGTCCAGGGGACCGCCGGCGACCGCGAGCTTCTTGCCTTTGAGATCGGCGAGCTCCGAGACAGTGGAATTTCCCGGTACCATCACGGCGCCGAGCGTGCTCGTATAAGGATAGAACACCAGTTTGTCGCCGAGCGCGCGCTCGCGTGCGACCCACAGCCAATCCGACACGATCAGGTCGGCGGAGCCGCTGCGCAGCGCGATCTTGCCCGCTTCCGTGGATGCGAGCTCCACCACCTGGATGTCGAGATCGGCCTTCTTGTCGAGGCCATGCGCTTTGATGATATCCAGCTCCCAGGCAAGCGTGCCGGTCTTTTGTGCGGCAATCCGAATGCGATCGGCCGCCGTCGCGGCGGACGCGACGAAGAGGCTCGCCGCCACCGCGAAGCAAATTGCCAAAAACCCTCGCGTGCTGCGTCGAATCTCGTGTAAGCTATGGCTCTGTTGTAATTGCGGCGAAGGCCCTACGCCCCCGAACATCGACTTCCCTCCGTATCGCGTGCGCGTCTTCCTAGTTCAGCGTCCTTGATTTCGAATCATATGCGGTGTCATTCCGGGAGCGCCGCGAAGTAGAGAGCCCGGAATGACCGCGCCGCGCACATCTGCCAACGTGACAGCATACATGCTTGACTGACCGTGACTTCCGCATTTTTTCCTTATCGCGCTATTGGTTTTTCCTATGAAGCGGCCGAAATCTTTGAGGTGAATGATGCTGGTCGGTGTGCCCAAGGAGATCAAGGACAGCGAATTCCGTGTGGGGCTCGTGCCATCCACGGTACGCGAACTGACGCTCAAAGGTCATCACGTTCTTATCGAGAAGGACGCGGGCGGGGGCGCCGGTCTCGCGGATGAAGCCTACGTGGCTGCAGGCGCCGAGATCGCGGTGAATGTAGATCGGATATTCGCCGAGGCGGAACTGATCGTGAAGGTCAAGGAGCCGCTCGCGCCCGAACGCAAGAAGCTTCGGCACGGCCAAGTGTTGTTCACATACCTGCATCTCGCGCCCGATCGCGAGCAGGCAGAGGACCTGCTGGCATCGGGGTGCATTGCGATTGCCTATGAAACCGTGACCAGCCCGCAAGGCGGGCTTCCGCTGCTGATGCCGATGTCGGAGGTGGCGGGCCGCATGGCGCCTCAAGCGGGCGCGCATTGCCTCGAGAAGGAGATCGGCGGCCGCGGCGTGTTGCTCGGCGGCGTTCCCGGCGTTTCGGCTGCCGATGTGCTGGTGCTTGGCGGCGGCACCGTTGGGGCCAATGCGGCCCGCATTGCTGCCGGTATGGGCGCTACGGTGACAGTGATCGATCGTAACCCCGATGTATTGCGGCGCATCGACAATACGTTGAGCGGCGTCCAGACGGTGTTCTCGACCCGCGATGCGGTCGAGACCCTGTGTCGCCGCGCCGATCTGATTATCGGGACAGTGCTGATCCCCGGCGACAAGGCGCCGAAATTGATCTCCGCCGACACCGTACGGGCGATGAAGCCCGGCGCGGTGATCGTCGATGTCTCCATCGACCAGGGCGGCTGCGCGGAAACATCACGGCCGACCACCCATTCACACCCGACCTACATCGTCGACGACGTGGTGCATTACTGCGTCACCAACATGCCGGGCGCCGTTGCCCGTACATCGACATTCGCGCTCAACAACGTGACGCTGCTTCATGTGATGGCGCTGGCCGACAAAGGCTACCGGGTCGCGCTGGGACAGGACCCGCATCTGCGCGCCGGCCTCAACGTCCACGAGGGGCAGATTACCTACAAAGCCGTAGCCGATGCGTTGAAGCTGCCCTACGTGCCGGCGGAGCAGGCGTTACGGATGTGACGACGACTTCTCAGGTGATCCACGCAAAGCTACCGATGCTCATCAATAGGGAAACTCCGCGGTCATCGCGCAGGCAGGAACGTCGGTCCAACCGTTCGCACGGTGCGTTTGCCGGGTTCGATTGCGGGGGGCGTAGGGTCAGGTGCATCGGGGGACGCGGCGGTGGGGGCGCTTCCCGGCGGCTTGCGGGCTGACGAGGTGTTGCGATTCGGGTTTTCGGTGCGCGGCTGCGAGAGGGCCTTCGCCCGGTCCTCGGTAACGACGATATCGCCGCGCTCGATGGTGGAGTCTTTGGTTTGCCCCAGTGCCTCCGCCCAGGTCTGCCCGGGCTGCTTGCAACTGCACGACGCGACAAATTCGCGGCGGTAGCGGAATGCGTTTGCCAGATCTTTATAGATGCGGCCGTTGCTGGCGACTGCCTGTGCGACGTCCTCGCCGGGATTGCGATGGGAGTACAGGACGGCTTCAGTTGCGGGACACAGCCGCTGGCAGGCTTGTTCATCTTCGGCGAAGCGGGTCGGCGAGGTCGAATATGAAATTGGGAAATAATATCCGTCGCAGGTGCGCACGCACAAAGTGCGATAGCCGTTCCCACCAATTTGCGGATAATCCGACGCCCCAGGCGGGGCGGCGCCACCCGGACTGAGGCCGCCGAACAGCGTTTCGAAAAATCCCTTCTGCGGGGCAGCGGCACGGTATTGCGGGCCACAATTGTTCTGCGCCAGCGCACCGATAACGCCCTGGCGTTGTATCTCATCGTCGGCGCCGTGACGCGAGCGCTGCAGCTCCGCCATGGTGCGATCGATGCCGGCGCGCATCTGTGAAATCTGGTTGTTGAGCGGTCCGCATTGCGGCGGCTGATTGGAGAAGATGGAAAACAGGCTTGGCGGCTGACAGCCGAGCCGTTGCCACTGCGACTGTGTGCGATCGAGGTCCGCCTGCTGTTTGTTCAGGGTTTCCTCGATGCGGTGGGTTTGCTCAGCCCGCGCCGGATCGGCGCTGACGCCGCGGTCAATGGCGGCAAGTTGCGCCTCAAGCCGCCCGCAAACGGGGTTGACGGCGGCCCCAGGGGGCGATGGAACGGATTGCGGCGGATATGGGCTTTGCGCCACCGCCGTGACCGGCAAAACCAGGGCGAGCAGGGTGAGGCACGCGACGTGATGTGGTAGGGTTCCGATCATTGCGACTCCCACACGAACAACCCGACGCCATCCTTAACGTCGGGGCATCGCACAGTAGGCGACGGCCTTCACCTCTCCCCGCTTGCGGGGAGAGGTCGGAATGAGCGCGTGTTTCGCGCTCATTCCGGGTGAGGGGGCCTCTCCGCGAATCTGAGCCGTCGCTTTGAGTTTGCGGAGCGGCCCCCTCATCCCGACCCTCTCCCGGCAAGCGCGGGGAGTAAGGTGTGCCGAACGCGATTCACCTGTACTCAAGACCCTGAAATGTTGACGGAAATGTGTGCCGCATCGATGATGTTCGAATCGATGGGAACACCCTCCCAGCTGCCCGAACCATCTGTCGTTTGTAAGACCGGTTCGTCCGAAGCGAAAGCCCATTTTGTGTCGCGGCGGCGTGGTCTCCGGTCGGCGCGCCGTAATCGTCGACGGGCGCCGCAGACCTCTCCCTCCCCGGCAAGCGGGGACGAATAGCAGTGGCGCGGTTAATCCGTTGACGCCCTATTTCACGGCTTTGGGTGCTGCCTCGGCGCGCAGGTTCCACAGCACGCCCAGCACGATCAGGCCCGCGCCGGAAAAAACATAGATGTTGAGCGGCTCGCCGTAGAGCCACCAGCCGACCAGAGCGATCAACGGGATGCGCATGAAATCGAGCGGCACCACGAGGCTCGCATCACCGCTGCGGAATGCCTGGGCGAGACAGAAGTGTGAGGCCAGACCCGACAGAGAGACGGCGCCCACCGGCAGCAGGTCGGCTATGCCGATAGCAAGGTATGAGCGTGGATCGCTGCCCAGCATCGCCAGTGGCAGTTGGACCAAGTTCATCCACAACAGGATGGCAAACGTGGTTTCGGTCGAAGTCAGCGCCTTGGTTTGCGTCAACGCCACGGCGTAGCCCAACGCGGCGCCAAGGACGAGCAGCGCGGCCGGCTGAAAGCTCTCCAGGCCCGGCCGCAGAATCACCAGCACGCCGAGAAACCCGAAGATCACCACGCCGATCCGGCTCGGCGTCAGGCGCTCGCCAAGAAACAGGACAGCCAGCAGCGCCGTGTAGGCCGGCATGGTGAATTCGAGCGCGAATACGGTTGCCAGCGGGAGCAGCGTGACACCCGTGGCCCACAGGAATTGCGCCCCGAAATGGATCGCGTTGCGCATGACGTGCAACACCAGGCGTCGAGTGGTGAGGGCGCGCATGAGCGCCGGATTTAATGCGCCCAATACCAGCAGCAAAGCCAGGCCGCCGCCATTGCGGATGGCGAGTATCTCCAGTATGTGCAGCTTTGCCGACAGCATCCGTATCGACACGGCCATCGCCGAGAATGACAGCAGCGCGCCCGTCATCCACAAGACAACGCGGACGAGATCCCGATGTTGCACTCTACTCGGCGTCCGGCTGAAGGTCCGGGCGCGCGGCGTTGAACGCGGAAAGCTTGGTTGCCGCAGCATCGACCGCGGTGATGCCGGGAAAGCGCTCGAGCGGCACCTTGAAGCGTCGGGCGTTGGCAACCTGCGGCACGATGCAGATGTCCGCGAGCGTCACGTTTCGCCCGAACGCATAGGGTCCGGGCCTGATCAGCTCCTCGACCGCTTCGAAGCCGGTGACGATCCAGTGACGGTACCATTCCTGGACCGCGCTCTGGTCCGCCTTGAGGGCGTTGCGCAGATAGGTGAGCGGTCCGGTATTGTTGAGCGGGTGGATGTCGCAGGCGATGATCTGCGCTACGGCGCGTACCCGCGCCCGTTCGATCGGGTCCTTCGGCAGCAGCGGAGGGTCGGGGTAGACCTCATCGAGATATTCGATGATGGCAAGCGACTGCAGCAGCACGTCGCCATTGTCCAGCGCGAGCACCGGCACCCGCTTCTGCGGATTTACGGCACGAAATTCCGGCGCATGCTGCCGGCCGCCATCGCGGGTCAGATGAATCGATACGGTCTCGAACTCAAGGCCCTTGAGGTGCAGTGCGATGCGCGCACGGTAGGCGGCCGACGAACGAAAGTAGGAATACAGTTTCACGTTTCCTCCTGGGCGTTTCTCATTCGGGAACGTAGATCGGATTCCGGTGAGGTTGAAGCGCCTCGTCGCTTGCTTCAACCAATCTAAAGTGATCGGACCGTTATGAAAGCGGTAATAATGGCCTCGTGCCGTCGCAAGGATGATGTAGGGACGACCCTTGCGGTCGCTCCTGTTGCCGGATGCGACATAGGGGGCGACCACAAGGGTCGCCCCCTATCAACGATGTTGAAGGACACCACTCTGAATTCTCATGTCCGAGTCGCAGCGATCGTTACTTCGCGTTTTCGGTCGAGGTCGTAGCGGCTGTCAACGTTCTCGATCGCTCAGTCAAGCGGTCGACGGCCCGTTCGAACGCCGCCCGGTCGGCGGGATCGATGGTTTCGAACAGGCGCCGGGCGAATTCGAGGGCGCCCGGCGCGAGATCGCGATAGATCGTGCGTCCGGCCGGCGTCAGCGACAGGAACGTTTCCCGCCGGTCGGCCCGGTTCTCGCGCCGGACGATCAGCTTGCGCCGCTCCAGTGCGCTCACCGCACGTGACACCTTGGTCTTGTGCATATGGCTGTGAGCGCCGACCGCCTTGGCGGTCATGGTTTCGTACTGCCCGAGGGTAACGAGAATGCGCCATTCGGGTACACCAATGCCGTACCGGTCCACATAAATGCGTGACAACGCCTGGGATACGAGGCTTGCCACGACGTTGAGGCGATAGGGCAGAAATTCCTCGAGTTTCAACGGCGCTGCATACGAATCGGCCGATCCATGTACCTGGTCCTTGGCCGTGCTGCCGCTCATCGTCGTCCGCCGTTTTGCCCAGAGTCGCAAACATGGCGGAAGTCACGGCGCCGCGCAATCAGGGATCGGATATCGAGAATCAGTAATCAGGCGCCTTTGATCTCTGATCTTTGATCTTTGATCTTTGATCTCTGATCTTTGATCTCTGATCTCTGATTACTGATCCCTGGTCCTAGCGCACTCGATGGCGACAAACTCGATGCAGGCGCGAGTGCGGCAGGTTGCGTCGCCGGTGGCGCTGGTAATTTCATCCGGCTCGACCTTGCGGAATGACACCGCCTGATCGTATTTGCGCGACTGGCAGTAGGCGCTCGCCACTGGTCTGCCGCAATTCGCCCCACTCGCCAGGCACTGGTCGACGCCGTAGCCGTCGGGGTGGTTCTCCACGATAAAAGTCTTGGTTTCGGCGCTGGCGGGGGCTGCCAAGGCCAGGAGTATAAACACGGGGGCGATGAACAGGCGCATGACGAGACCGAACCTGAGTGTTGAAGGCGGCCCATTTGGGCCCAATTTCGTAAACGTGGTCTTAACCGCCGGGCAGCGCATCTTGCCCCTCCCCTCTTTGAGAGGGTGCACAGGGACGTATCGTGGACGCCGCGAGTCGATTGGGGAGGCGGTCACACCACGGCGCGAAGAAGAGCCAATCCAACGCTCCCGGCAAACGTCATCTCATAAATAGAAGGCCCAGCCCGACCCTCCCCGAAGACGGGAAGAGAGAACGTGCCTGCCAGATTCGATGCGTGAAAGCCACGGAATTTTGCCGATGCTCTTGACGACGACGCGGAGCGTGGCCATTGTGCATCACCATGAACGGCCCTTTGGCGATTTGCGGCATTTGCCGGGAGATTATCGGCTAGCATCACGCTGGCTGAGGCCGTCCTTTCTCGCCCAGAGATGAATCGACGCCCGGCCAGCTGGGGCCGGTATCTTTCGCGCATCTTAACCTCGGACGTGTACCTGCCGGTTTCTTGAGGGACTCCAGGCAATGGAACTTAGGCTTTACGACACC
The DNA here is from genome assembly GCA_035311445.1 of Xanthobacteraceae bacterium. Lineage (GTDB taxonomy): Bacteria > Pseudomonadota > Alphaproteobacteria > Rhizobiales > Xanthobacteraceae > JAJPKK01. Next base: position 16,715 of record DATGCX010000075.1, read on the forward strand.
CTTACCCGCGAGAAGCGGGCATTTGCGCCGATCGACCCGCAGCGCGTGCGCATGTATGTGTGTGGGCCTACAGTCTACGACTTCGCCCACATCGGCAACGCCCGGCCCGTAATCGTATTCGACGTGCTGTTCCGTCTGCTTCGCCATATTTATGGGGCGGACCACGTCATCTACGTGCGCAACATCACCGACGTTGATGACAAGATCAACGCGCGGGCGGCGGAGGAGTTTCCTGACCTGCCGCTCAACGAGGCGATCCGTAAGGTCACCGAGCAGACGGATCGGCAGTTCCATGAGGACGTCGCGGCGCTCGGCTGCCTTCCGCCGACTGTCGAGCCGCGCGCGACCGAGCACATTGCTGAGATGCGCACGCTGATCGAGCGGCTGGTTCAGTCCGGCAATGCCTATGTGGCAGACGACCACGTGCTGTTCAGCGTGGCGTCGATGCCGGACTACGGCCGGCTCTCGAAGCGCCCGCTCGACGAGATGATCGCCGGCGCCCGCGTCGATGTCGCGCCCTACAAGCGCGACCCGATGGATTTCGTGCTGTGGAAGCCGTCGAAACCCGGCGAGCCCGCCTGGCCGTCACCCTGCGGCATCGCCGCGCCCGGTCGCCCCGGCTGGCACATCGAATGCTCGGCGATGTCGTGGAAGCATCTCGGCGAGATCTTCGACATTCACGGCGGCGGTATCGATCTCGTGTTTCCGCACCACGAGAACGAAATCGCGCAGTCGCGCTGCGCCTTCCACACGCCGGTGATGGCGAATTTCTGGATGCACAATGGTTTCCTGCAGGTCGAAGGCGAGAAGATGTCGAAGAGCCTGGGGAATTTCGTGACGATCAGGGAGTTGCTGGCCGACGGATGCTGGCCCGGCGCAGTCATCCGCTTTCAAATGTTGATGACGCATTACCGGCAGCCGATGGACTGGACAAAGGCGAATACCGAACGAGCTGCAATAGCGTTAGACACGTTTCGGCAGTTCACTCGAATTCCACGAATGGCTGATCCCAATGACACGGCCGTCCCGGCGGCGGTTCTAGCGCCATTGTTGGATGACCTGAATACACCGCGAGCAATTGTCGAACTCCACCGATTGGCGGACCAGGCCAGAGCGGGGAACCATCAGGCGGCAAGCGAACTGCTAGCGAGCTGCA
>DATGCX010000076.1:0-5576 GCA_035311445.1 Xanthobacteraceae bacterium
ATTTATGTCGGGCGCATCCTCAAAGGCGAGAAGCCGGGTGACCTGCCAGTTATGCTGCCGACCAAATTCGAGTTTGTGATCAACCTCAACACTGCGAAAGCGCTCGGCTTTGAGGTTCCACCGACACTCCTTGCCCGCGCAGACGAGGTGATCGAATGAGGCAACTCATTTTAGCGACATGTGTAGGGAGTGCTTTTTGGGGCCCGATGGCGTCAGCTGCCGACATCAAAGTGCTGTCCGCCGGCGCGGTAGAACCAGGGCTTCAGCGCGCGGCTAGGCGTCAATTCGCCGGCGACTATGCGCCAGGGTTGGGCCGGTTTGAGGGGCGCTTTCGGATCAATAAAATCAGGGGTTTCTGAGACCAACTTTGCAGGGGACGTAGCATACCGCCCGAAACCTAATCCGGCTCGCCAACCATTGCGGCACTTGGCTTTGCGGCAGACCTTTTGATCTTCGCGCTTACGCGCAATCGGCCCCTCGCAAGCTACGCAGCGGCGTAGGTAAAAGCTGTTGAAACAGCCGCGTGTGCAGAATGCCTCGCGCGGATTGGATACCGGCGATGCCAGCTTCGAACGGCAGCGCGGGTTGCGGCAGTAATGCCGGAGCGTTTCGGTGAACTCAGTCATGTTGCCTCCAAATGAAAAGGCCGCCCACAAGGGACGGCCCAGGTTTCGATGATGTATTGCAGCGAGGCGTCAGAGACGCCGGAATTTCTCCAAAACTCGCCCAACCTGAACCGCGGTCCACTCTGAGCCGCCGCGAGCGGTCGGCACGCCGCGTTTGGTCAGCGCGCGGGCAAGGCCGCTCAAGCTGGTTATGCCGGCTGACTGAAGCTCGGTGATGACAGGCGCAATATCGGCAGCGCGGGCAACGGTACGAGCCTGCACAGCGGCTCTGCCAGCCTTGCGGATCGACGTAGTGATCTTGCCGCCACGAAATCCGCCAAGCCTCAGTTTCGGGTTCCGCTTCTTGGCAGCGGCAAGGGCCGCCTTGGTGCGGGCAGATATTGCCTTACCCTCTTCTTCCGCCACCATCGCCATGATGCCAACGGTCAAGCGATTGGCGTTCGGCATGTCAGCGGCAACGAAATCGACGCCAGCCTCTTTCAGCCCTAACAGGAAGTGAGCGTTGCGCGATAATCGGTCCAGCTTCGCAATGACGAGCTTCGCGCCATAGAGACGGCAAGCCTGCAACGCCTTCGCCAACTCGGGTCGGTGCCGGTCGCTTTTCTTACCGGACTCGACTTCGACATGCTCCGAAATAACGGACCAATTCCCGCCGTTGAGGAAGTCGTCAACCGCCTTGCGCTGCGCTTCGAGACCAAGCCCGGATTTGCCCTGCCGCTTGGTCGAGACGCGGAGATACGAGACGAATTTGCCCTCAGCCATGACCCGAACCTCTTACATTTCAGCCATCCAACGATGTCTAAAATGTAAGGACGCAGGCGTCAAGGCGAAAAGAAAGCCTCTCCACTTTTGGATGCTGCGCTGTCAACGGCTTAGCTGCCAGAACGCGCGACAGCGGCTAGAGGAGACGCCGGTGAAGTCGATACGACAAGAGAGGGCTTTGAGGAACGCAGTTCGGGCGTTCATGCCGGCCTCGACTCGCCAGCGGTTGACCATCGCCAAATACTCTTGCACCGCCGTGCTCGACCGCACCAGGATTAAATGCCTGTGACAAGCGCACAAGCAACCTGATCACAGCGATTGCAATCGCCAGGAGACGGTGAAGCGAAAGGGGGGTTTGGCCTCGCAATCGCCTCGCATTCGTCGGCGCGGGTGCCGCGGTCGCTAGGGTTCAGGTAGCCGCGCTCTTCAAGCTGATCGAGTTGGGCCTTCGTCACCAAAATCGGCCGCCAGAAGAAGCCGCGCTTGCGGCGCTTGCGATGCCTGGCGATCGCCTCGCGGACCTGTTCTCGGCGGGTCGTCATTTGGCTACTGCGGGCTGTCTAAAATTGCCGCGCCGGCAGGCATCCATAATAACAACTCAAATCTCGGGGCATGCCACGCAAATCCTGGCCGGGTGTCGCCGGCAATTCATCCATCGGCGGCCCGCAATTATGACCAATAGCGGGCCGCGTCGGATAGGTTTCGGCCGATGCAGTACGTGAGAAAGCCGGAATCGCAGCAGCGCCTACGGTCAGATGCAGAAATCGTCGGCGGGTAAGTTTCACGGGTGATGATCCACGAACTTGAGTACCCTTGCCCACCAACAATAATATCCAATAGCGGCCTGAATGTCTGCTTTTTGGCACAAAGCGGACATTGCCACCGTGCTGAACGATGTACGTCGCCAGGAACGGCCTCCGCATGCTGCGCCACACCTTCCGCAGGACAACTCTCAGGACGTGGCTCGGCCTCGAGAGCCAGCGCGACGCGTTCCGGCGCTACAAGGCGATTCGACGGGCCGAGCGTGAATTCTTCCCGGATGTGAAAGTAGGCGGGCCGGGTCTGACGATCCGCTCGCAGGCGTCGGCTGGCAAGTCCTCGGAGCTGGCGGCGCCGCAGACGTGACCCGGCATGTGATGGGGAGCAGGAAATAGTCAGCACCGTGCCTGCCATTGAGCCCCAGGACGCAGTCGCTTGCGGCCGGTTGTATTTCATCGGGCCAGCGTGGGCGGCTCTTGCTGTCCGGCCGCAATGACAATTATCGCAAGGCGGCGGCGGCGGAAATGGGATTTTCCATGCAGTAATTAGCTGCTAGTGCTGGGCGCTAAGCCAACCCCGCAGCGAGGAAACGCGATGATTGCTGTCGTCGGCGCCACTGGCAATACCGGGCGCGCGGTTGTCAACGAGCTCAAGAGGCTCGGCCACAACCCGGTCTGTATCGTCCGCAACGCCGACAAGGCGCGCGAAGTTCTCGGGCCGAACGCCAAGGCGGCAGTCGCCGAACTGACCGACCGCGCTGCGCTGGAAAAGGCTTTGGCCGGCGTGACCAGCATATTCGTGGTTACGGGCCACAATCCGCAAATGGCCGAGCAGCAAAACAGCGTGTTGGACGCCGCCTTGAAGGCGGGCGCCAAGTATCTGGTGCGGGTCTCGGGCGGCCGGGCGGTCGTCGGTCCCGACGCGAAATCGGTCGTTGGCCGCGGCCATCATGCGATCGAAGAACGGCTGCGTGGGAGCGGCATCGGCTGGGTGATCCTGCGTCCTGGCCTGTTCATGCAGAACACGTTTGCGCAGGCCGCGTTGATCAAGAACGACGGCAAGATGGTGCTGCCGACGCCGCGGGATCTGCCGATCGCATTCATCGACGTGCGCGATACCGGTGCGCTCGCCGCCCGCATACTGATGGATCCGGCGCCGCATGCCGGCATGACCTACGAGTTTACCGGCAAGACCACGAACTATAGCGAATTCGCTGGCGTGTTCTCGGAAGTGCTCGGCAAGAGAATCAATTACGTGCAGGCGACGCTCGAGCAGACCGAACAGGCGCTGAAAGCGCGCGGCATGCCGGATTGGCTGGTGGCGCACCTCCTCACCATTGCGCAAATTACTGAGCGAGGCGGCTTCTCGACCGAGAACACCGAGCCGATCCGTGCCATCGTCAAGCGCGAGCCGATCTCCACCCGTCAATTCGTCGAGGATTTCACAAGCGTATTCAGCTGACCGGCGAAGTAAACGAGGCGTCTGTCATTTCGGCCAGGTCAGCAGCGCGAGCGCGACACACGATAGCATCCAGAATACGCAGTATTCGGTGCCACCGATTACCTAGATCTACTTACCGGCCACCTTATGGGTCGCCGCGCCAACAACGAACAGATGGAAGGCGGCAACGAGGGCATACGGCGTGTAGATCGCAGACACGAGGCCGATCGTCAGCAAGGTTTCGATGGCACCGGCAATATACATCCAGGTTGCCGGCGGATTGAACTTGGCGGCCTTGAAGAAGTTTAGCGTCGCGGGCTCGGTGAATTTACCAACAATGTGGGGAATGAAGACCAGCCCGCAGATCAGGCGCAGGACGTTGACGCCGTTGGAGAAATCAAAGTTGTGCAAATAGCCCGTCATGGCGCTTCCCCTTGTCGCTAGTGTCGGGTTAGCGCAACGCCTTCGCCATGGTGAGGAGCTACAGCACCTCGAACACCTGATAGACCGGCCCCTCCGGCAACCTGTGTCCGACGCCGACGCAGATCACGTTGTTCAGCCAGCCATACTTCGGCGACGAGGTCTCGAAGAATCCCGTGATGCGCAGATAGTAATCGGTCGCCTTGACCAACTCGCCGCGGGCAATGCGGTCAAGCACCTCCTTGGGGCCGTGCCGGATGCCGCGGTAGGGCATGCCGATAACGTGGCCATCGTCGGTTTTGAGCACGATCCGCACGTCAAGCATCCACGCGCCGTCGCCCGGTCGGATTGCCTGCCAATCGCTACCGCCGGGCAAAAGCGTGCCGCGCAGGCGCTCGCCCTCAAAGCGGCCGCCGGTGATGACGCCGACGCGCCGATCGACACCCGGCGTGTTGCCGACGTTGATAGCCGGCTGCACGTCGAGCAGCATAATGAACAGCGGCCGCACCCGCAGCTCGGTCATCTCTTTCGGAAGAATTTCGGACAGCGAACGTGTGGTAGTCACCTCATCCCTCCCCTTGCTGCGCACCGCCCGTGCGCCGGCCGACCGGCGGCACCTGTCTGCCCCTGACGATCGATCACAAAGCGCAAGGTGGCCGACTCGACTTCGGTCGGCTCTTCAGAGCTTATCACCGTCAGTTCCCGTACCAAGGGTGGGAGTGAGTGGGTCGGAAATCTGTGACGGTCACCTGGGGCGCTGAGGATTTGTGGAGCTTCGGTTGGGTCAGTCGCGCGCGGAGAAGGGTCTCTTTTAGCAGCGGGACAAACGGCCCGCCGATTGAATCTCGCGATTTTGGCATTGAAAAGCTCCGTGCGGACTCGACGGCCTGGAAAGACCGAGGAACCGCGGCTGGTGTGTGAGTCACCACCGTCGAGCCGCACGGAAACGTGGGAATCTCTGATGGTTCCTGATGACCCTCGATTTCCAGACGAGGGAATGAAAACGGCCCGACGAGGTTGCCGGGCCGGTAGTTCGTGAATGTGTGGAAACTGGTTAGAGCGCGGCGTTTGACACTGTTGCCAAAAACCGTTTGCGCTCAATGCGCGCTTTTAGAACCCTTTGACAGTCTAAGTGATTGGAATCTTTCGTTCCTGAAACAACAAAGCGGTCATTGAGTTCGACGAATTGGATGGCCCTAGCCGGGAGTAGCTAACTCGCTTCTCATCCCAGGTTGATTGTGGCTTGGGCCAGTTGTCCAGCCTTTATGGTCCGAGCAACAGGAGAGTGTTCTTCACCCCAACGGACAATTTCGCTCAAGACAGCTTCCGGCACACCAGCCGCCGATATTTTAACTTGCGGTTTGAGATTGGTCATCGCGGGCACGACTGAATCGTCCAGGCCGAGTGGCCCTCGCCAGTCGACCTCACTCAAGATCGTGACCTCCAGCGTATCCAAGGTAATCCCGAGTTGAGCGGCACGTGTCGCGATCATCGTAGCGATGCATGAAGCTAAGCCTGCCCTCATATACCAGCCGGGAGTTTCAGCGGATGCCTGGCCTCACATTGGCG
>DATGCX010000077.1:0-24813 GCA_035311445.1 Xanthobacteraceae bacterium
CAAACCACGAAAGCCATGAACGCCGATCCGATCTCCTTGAGGAGAGCGGCCAGCGCCCACCTGATCGCGCTGAAGAAAGTCGCCACGGCATCCCCCCGTGCCAATGACAATGGATCCTAAGAAGCCGACGCAATCCTTATCACAGGCGTCGTTCAAAGCTACTCAGAGTGGCAAGAGCGGCATGCTCACAAGGGCATGCTGGAAAGCCGCAATGGTAGTATGCGTTGGCCATTTTCAGCCGGCGCGTCAACGTGTCATTTTTACGGCAACAAGACGAAGGGCATACACCTATTGCGGCCAAAGTTATAGACCTAAATGGACCAAGGTACAGCTTACTAATGCCCCAAAGACACTACAATGAGCAGATGTATTTCGTGGCATGGCGTAAGGGTTTTTAATGTCTGAAGCAAAACAAGCCCTAGTGTGTATTGCGACCGGCCGGGCGGATCAATGGGAGGCGTTCTGCCTTGATTTTGACATTGTTGTGCAAGGCAGATCATTTGACGAGGTACGTCGCTATCTCAACGATGCAATTGAAATGTACTTAGAAACTGCGCTTGCCGAACCCGAGCCTGATCGATCTCGGCTGCTGGCTCGGAAGGCACCATTTTTGCTGCGTTTAATGTGGGCTTGGCGGTTGTTTAGATTAACTATCTCCGGTAGAACTCGCTGCCAAGATTCCGCTACGGTCGAGTTCCCCATCGCGTGCCCGGCCTGAAATGCACATTTCTGGAATTTATCAAAATCATCGAAGCTCACGGTTTCAAACTCGATCGCCAGCGGAGCACGAGTCATCGTCAGTATGTTGGTAGTGTGGGAGGAATGCGGCGCATAGTTACGGTCGCTTTTCATAGTCCAACTGAATCAATTAGACCGGGCACGCTCAAGGCGATGATTCGCCAGTCTGGCCTGCCGCAGAGCCTCTTCCGAAAGTGACGGACAGAAAAAAGGCCCCCTCTCGCCGGCCCTTGTCTTTTGTCGCGCCGTGCGAGATCAGATATGAGATTTACCGCTTACCTGCGTTCGTAGGCAGCGAGTGAGCAACAGGAGCTGACAATGGCCAGTGATTTGGTCACCCTCACCTTTCCGGACGGCGCGGGCCGGGACTATTCCAAAGGCATCACCGGCTCAGAAGTCGCCAAGGCGATCTCGCCGTCGCTCGCCAAGCGCACCGTCGCGATGGCACTGGATGGGGCGCTTGCCGATCTTTCCGATCCGATCGACCGCGATGCGAAAATCGAGTTCGTCAGCCGCGACGATCCGCGCGCCCTTGAGCTGATCCGCCACGACGCCGCTCATGTGATGGCGGAGGCCGTGCAGTCGCTGTGGCCCGGCACGCAGGTCACCATCGGGCCGGTGATCGAGAACGGCTTCTATTACGATTTCTTCCGCAACCAGCCGTTCACGCCGGAGGATTTTCCGGCGATCGAAAAGCGCATGCGCGAGATCATCGGCCGCGACAAGCCGTTCACCAAGGAGGTGTGGTCGCGCGAGGAGGCCAAGCGCGTGTTCCGCGACAAGGGCGAGCAGTTCAAGGTGGAACTGGTGGACGCCATTCCGGAGGACCAGCAGATCAAAATCTATAAGCAGGGCGACTGGTTCGATCTCTGCCGCGGTCCGCACATGACCTCGACCGGCAAGGTCGGCAATGCGTTCAAGTTGATGAAGGTGGCCGGTGCCTATTGGCGCGGCGACGCGCGCAATCCGATGCTGACCCGCATCTACGGCACCGCCTTCGCCAAGCCCGAACAGCTCGACGCCTACTTGAAGCAGCTCGAAGAGGCGGAGAAGCGCGACCATCGGCGGCTCGGACGTGAGATGGACCTATTCCATTTCCAGGAGGAAGCGCCGGGCTCGGTGTTCTGGCACCCCAAGGGCTGGACTCTGTTCCAGGCGCTGGAGCGCTACATCCGCCGCCGCCAGGACACCGCCGGCTATGTGGAGGTGAACTCACCGCAGCTCATGGATGCGCAGCTATGGGTCGCGACCGGCCACATGCAGGCCTTTCGTGACATGATGTTCCTGACCGAAAAGCGCCCGGATGACGAACGCGTCTTCGCCATCAAGCCGATGAACTGCCCGGGCCATGTGCAGATCTTCAAGAACGGGCTCAAGTCCTATCGCGACCTGCCGTTCAAGATCGCCGAATTCGGCAAGGTACACCGGTTCGAGCCCTCGGGCGCGCTGCACGGGCTGATGCGCGTGCGCGCCTTCACCCAGGATGACGCGCACATCTTCATCACGGCGGAGCAGGTCGAGAAAGAGGCCCTCAAGGTCAACGACATGATCCTGTCGATCTATGAGGATTTCGGCTTCTCGGACGTGCACATCAAGTTCTCCGACCGGCCCGAGAAGCGCATCGGCGACGACGCCGTGTGGGACAAGGCGGAAGCCGCCCTGATGGCGGCGCTCAAGGCCTCCGGCCGGCCGTGGACCCTCAACAAGGGCGAAGGCGCGTTCTATGGGCCCAAGCTCGAATATGTGCTGCGCGACGCCATCGGCCGCGAGTGGCAGTGCGGCACCGTGCAGGTCGACCTCAACATGCCGGGCCGGCTCGGCGCATTCTACATCGACGAGCACTCCAACAAGGTGACGCCCGTGATGCTGCACCGGGCAATGTTCGGCTCGCTGGAGCGCTTCATCGGGATTCTGATTGAGCATCATGCCGGCCATTTCCCGCTATGGCTCGCGCCCACGCAGGCCGTGGTCGCAACCATCATCTCGGACGCCGACAGCTATGCGAGCGAGGTCGCCGCGCTGGCGCGCCGCGCCGGACTGCGGGTCGAACTCGACCTGCGCAACGAGAAGATCAACTACAAGGTGCGCGAGCACTCGCTCGCCAAGGTCCCGGTGCTGCTGGTGGTCGGCAAGAAGGAGGCCGAGAGCCGGGCGGTGTCGATCAGGCGGCTCGGGAGCCAGGAGCAGAAGGTGATGGGCCTGGATGAGGCGCTCGCCGAGCTTGCCGCGGAGGCGGTGCCGCCGGATGTCCGGAGGGGGCGGATGCATATCGCATAGCCCGCATGGAGCGCAGCGCAATGCGGGGCTGCCGTTCCCGGATTTTGCTGCGCTTCATCAGGGCTACGAAGCTACACACGGCGCTCACGCCGCCCGATCGTCCCCGGGGTAAGCGACTGCTGTGCTCCCAGCCTCACTAAGCCAAGAACGATTAAGCAGAAGGCCCGCGCTTTCTTGCGGCGTGCTTCGCGCCGATCGGATTATTTTTTCTTGGCGCGGTCCCGCTGGGGCGCGGCCTCGCCTGCTCATCCATCAACGTTTTCGATCGCTTTCCCAGACATGGATAAAGGACATTTTAGCATGGCCAAACCACCAAAACCTACTGATCAACCAGCACGACCGCGAAGAAAAAATAAAGGCGGCTCACCGGTAAGAAAGGCGATTGATGGTCTAGCGCGACTTATTAGCACAAGAGCCACAACGCCGGAGCACTTTGACGCTTATTTTAAAGAGATCAGCGGAGCTGCGAGCGATCGTGGAATGGGCATCATCATGGTTACGACAGTGGAAAATGCTCTCCAGGTTGCGATTGAATCCCGTCTGTCTATAGGAGAGGGTCAACGCCAAACGCTATTCGGTCCTGACGGACCAATTGGCGCATTCGTGAGTAAAATTAGGATGGGCCTCGCGCTTGAGATTTTTGGTCCAAAGACACACCAGAATTTAGAGTTGCTGCGGGCCATCAGAAATGCGTTCGCTCACTCGAAAATCTCTATTGACTTTGAAACCAACGAAATCAAAACCGCTTGCAATCTACTCGAAATGCCTCTGATAAGGACCGCTTCAGACGGGACACAACCGCGTTGGTCAGTACAAATTCTTGGCTATAGCGGACGCCCGTTATTCCAAATGGTATGTCACACGTTGGCACACAACTTCTCCAATTACGCGCACCTAAATAATAAATAATCAGCGTCCTCTCGCAGATCAGCAAGACAATAGGTACGAAGCAATGGTGAGGCCGAAGCCATTGCACTGAAGATCGCAGACTCGGGCATCTCTGCAGTGCCGAACTGATTTTTTGTGTGCTTTTTGACGAGTTGTCAGCTGGTCGCGCGGAGCTTCGCTACCAGGACTTCAACCGATCAAGGACAGAACCTCTTGCTTCCTGCCGCGCCTCGACCGCTTGCTTCGCAGCGATTTCCGCCAAGGCATCTTCTCGGCCTTTCTTCTTGGCGAGTTCGTAACCCAAAAATAGCCGAGCAATTTCGCGCATATCTGCTTTCTTGATCCTGCGGTCAGCTCGCAACCGCTCGACGATTTGATCAAACTGCGTGTTGTCCTTGGCCGTGCGTTCAAGGAGAGTGGCATAATCAGCCGGCGGGAGTGTCTCGACCGAAAGTGCAGCAGGTTTTTTCCGTGCAGGCCTAGCACGTTTGGCAGCCGCTTGGAGTTTAGCCGTTGGCCGAGTTGCTTCGACAAGCCAGTCGCGTGCCTCGCTCACGAACTCGTTGACGCTTGCTTGCCCGCACCCTTTGAGCAATTCGGCGAGCCTTGCGACATCATCGGCGGCCTTATTGCCTTCAGCGCTGCGCAAACAAGTCTCTAGTTTGGCGAGCACGTCACGAAGACGGGCGATGGGAAGGCTATTCGTTCGGTGTCCATGAATGTCCCGCTGCTTGAGAAGAGTATTGACGAACGGTGCAACGTTCTTGTCCTCGTGGCCTAGAAACAGCTGGCGAAGTTCTTTGAAGCCACTCGGCGTCCCCACGCTAGAGACAGCGGCTACCGCAGCCTCGAAATTGCAGAGTACGGCGATCAGCGAACTGATCTTCATAGGTCCAGTATCCTTGCGGCGTTCTGCGCGCTGTCACGCCGAGAGGCGCTGTTCGGAGCAGGCAGGCGGCATGCGGGTGGTCAGTTCGAATAGCCTCTGACCCAAAGGGTAAAAAAGGGTCGCCGCTGCGAGATCAATGCCGACGCCGGCCGTGTCCGCTATAGACTGTTTGCGCGGAACTAGAACATCCGTGAGAACGTAGTCTCCCGCGCCCCAATTGTGGAATACCCCGCGTTTCGCCTCCAATATAGCTCTCTGCTCGGCATCTCTCAGCCTTTCGGTGCCGTCACCTTTCATGGTGCCCACAACGCCTGCCAGTTCAAGATGCGGGAAGAGTTGCCCGCGCATTCGGCGTACTGTCCGGAGAAACAATCCCACGCGCTCGGCCGACAAAATGTCGAGAACAAAGGGCACGATAAGGTGAGTGCTGGCGCACAACGCGTTCACGAACCCTGTCGTCATCCGAGGCGGCGCATCGATGATCACTCGGTTGAAATTGCTCTGCACCTCGGCGCTGTGCAGCACGCGGGCGAGATTGTAACGGACGTCGTCCTTACAGTCCCCAATGAGCCATTCTAACAAAAGCCGCGTTTCGAAATTGCCAAATGGATCATCGCATTCAATCAGTCTGGAATCGCGTTGCGAGTGCCGGATAGGAACGCTTTCCGAAAAGAGGGCAGCAGCTCCATTGGGGCTGCCGCCGATCAGCGCTTTCACGGCATCGGCTGGCCGCTGTGTACGTTGCGCAATCTCGGGCAGCAACATGGAAGAAAGCGAGCCCTGATGATCGAGATCGATAGCCAGGACTCGTTCTCCCTTGCGCCGTTCGAAATAGGTCGCAAGGTTAGCAGCGATCGTCGTTTTGCCGACGCCGCCCTTAAGGTTGGCCACGAGAAGGATGGGAATACTGTCCTGGAGCTTCCTGTCATAGCGCTCCGGTTGTTTCACCACCGGGCTTCGGAGCCAAAGATTGTTATCATCGTCGAAAGCATCGCGTACGCGGCTGAGAGTTTTTGTCAATTCCGCGTTCTTCGCCTTGAGGAGTCGGATATCGGTATTCCAGAAATCCCTTAGCTTCGCCAACGCTCTTGACCAAAATCCAATCCGCACGCTGAAAACAAGCCCGAGAACGGAGGTTATGAGCACCACGAGTGGATAATAGGCTTGAGCGAATTCCCTCATCCACTCAATAACATAGAATAAGCTCATTACCCGCCACCCCGTTCCTCAACCTACGATAGCTACGGCGCATAAAAAAGACAAAATTAAGGTTAATGGGGCCGATTCGGTGCTCCGCGAGTCTCTCAGACGACCCGCCAGAGCCGAAGCGGTAAAAAAATCCACCCCGCAGATACTAAAGCCATTGCCTAACTGTTTTCCGCATGATACTTAGGCACATGCTTAACCAATCGGCCGATCTTGACCGCCTCTTCCACGCCCTCGCCGACCCTGCGCGGCGGGCGATGGTTGATCGGCTGAGCCGCGGGCCGGCGCCGGTGAGTGAACTTGCCCGTCCTCTGCCCATGTCGCTGCCGTCGGCGATGCAGCACCTGGGGGTGCTGGAGGCGGCGGGCCTGGTGCGTTCCCAAAAGATCGGCCGGGTGCGCACCTGCTCCATTGAGTCCCAGGCGCTCAGCCTGGCCGAACAATGGATCAATGCCCGGCGGAGCGAGTGGGAACACCGCCTCGACCGGTTGGGCGACTACTTGAAAACCCTGGACAACGAAGGAGATGGCGATGGCTCGGGGCGTTGAAGCGAAGAACACCGCAACCAACCTGCAACCGCAGCCGCTAAGGCTTTCCCGTGTCTTCCATGCGCGGCGCGAAACGGTGTTCAGAGCCTGGAGCACCGCGGATCATGTGAAGCGCTGGTTCAGCCCGGAAACCTACTCCGTTCCGGATGCTCGGGTTGAGATGCGGGTCGGCGGCCCGTTCGAGGTCTGCATGCGCTCGCCCACAGGCGAGGAGCACTGGTCCCGTGGGACATTCGTCGAAGTCGTGCCGTACAGCCGGCTGGTAATCGACGTGCGCGTTGACAGCCATGCCAGCAAGCCGCTGTTCCGCGCTTATACGGAAGTCGACTTCTCGGACGCACTCGGCGGCACGCGCATGGACGTCGTGCAGACCTATACCATCCTCGATCCGTCGGTTGCCTGGATGGTCGCAGGCGCGCCGGAAGGATGGCGCACCACGCTCGACAAACTGGGGAGAGAAGTCCTGCGCATGCAGGGCGGAACCGACCCCCACCCTAACCCTCCCCCGCATGCGGGGGAGGGTAGGGTGGGCGTGGTGCATGCCAGCTTCCATCTGGAGCGCACCTACGAGGCGTCGGTCGCGCGAGTCTGGAAGGCGCTGACCGACGAATCTGCCAAGCAAAAGTGGTTTGGCGGCACGCCCCGCCGCTGGGAATTGCTTGAGCGGCACATGGATGTGCGCGTCGGCGGAAGCGAGCGGGTGAAGGGACGTTGGGAAGGCGGCATGGTTTCCACCTTCGAAGCCATCTATCACGATATCATTCCGAACGAACGGCTGGTCTACTCCTACGTGATGCACCTCAACGACAAGAAGATCTCGGTGTCGCTGGCGACCATGCAATTGAAGGCGGAGGGCGGAAAGACCACCCTGAAGGTCTCCGAGCAGGGGGCGTTCCTCGACGGCTACGACGACGCGGGCTCTCGCGAGCACGGCACCGGCCATCTCCTGGATGCGCTTGGGGCATCGCTGAAAGACTGAGGGGTTTCAATGCTATGTCGACCAAAATCGGTGGACCCTACTAAACGCCATGGAAGCGCAGGCCGCACCCGGGAGGCTTACCCCCCGACCACACCGCGCTCCGTCCGGACAGTTGTGGCGGGGGGTGCGATCCTGCTTGGCAGCCGCCGCTATTTCAGCTTGGCCACGTATGCCGCAATGTCGCCAGCTTCGATCCGGGACAGATTCATATTCGGCATCTTGGCGTGAGGATCGAGCAGGAACGTCATCAGGCCGCTCTCGGTGAAGTTCGGCCCGCCGGGCGATTTCCTCGAACGGCGGCGCGTCGGCATTTGCTTCGCGCTGGGCAGTGGTGACGACATGACATGCCGCGCACCAGCGCTGCGCCAGTCGTTCGCCGTTGAAGGCATCGGCACCGAATGCGGGTTGCGCTGCGACAGCCATTAACATTACGAAGGCGGCACTGATCGATAAGGTCATGTTCATAGCGTTGTTCCATATTGCAAGGTGCCAATAGTGCAGGCGTTCAGGCGTCCTCGCTGTGAGAAAGATCAAATCGACCGGCCTCGCCAACCCGTACATTGCTCGCATTTTTGCGCGTAACGGCTCGTCTGGAGCTGATTTCGGTCGCTTCGAGTCACTACCGTGTCGTCGCCGGGGCTTGTCCGGCGACCCCGATTTGAAGCCATGAAAGCAACAACAGTCGGCTGGTGCCGACGGAAGATGACGTAGGGGCGACCCTTGTGGCCGCCCTGTGCCGGATGCGACGAATTGGGCGACCACAAGGGTCGCCCGATGTGGAGGACGCTGTTTGCGTGGCCCTCCACGTTTTGACTTGATCGATGCTCCAATCCATCAGATTGGGCTGAAGCCAGCAAGTAGCCCAAGTGACCTGAGTCACCTTAAGGGATGCCACCGCGATTGCCGCCGCCGTTATCGCGCCAGCACCTCGACCTCGCCGTCGACTCCGGCGATGACCTTGAACTCGCGCTCGTAGGTGCGGCCTTCGTTGCGCGCAATGGCGCGGTAGTCGCCCTCGGCAAGAACGATTCGAGGAAACACGCCGGTCGATTCTTTGATCACGTCGCCGCCGGGCGTAATCACTGACCAATTCGTATTGGCGATCGCCTCACCGCCGCGCTCGCTGACGAGCTTGAGGGTGATCAGCGCGGCGCGGTGATTGACGGTGACGTCAGTGAGCTTGCCGGTCTGCACCCGGATATCGGAGCGCACCACCGCATTGGTGTCGCCGTAATTCGAAACGATGTGATAGGCACCCTCCGGCACCACCACCACGTCACCGGTCAGCACGCCTTGCGCGAGCGGCGTCTTGAGGCCTGGCTCGAACTGGCTGCCCTTGAAGATGTCGAAGCTGATCTCGGTAACGGGAATCCGCACGTCGCCGACGCGACCTTCGAGCCTGATGCCGCCGGCCGGAACCTCGAACACCTCGCGCGTCGCTTCCTTGAGATGCAGCGCCTTCGTGGCACCCGCGAGCCCGAAGCTGACATGCACTACATAGTCGCCGGGGGGCAATGCCACGACCGGGCTTGCGGCCCTCTCCTCCTTGAGCGCGCGGAAGGTCCCGGTGGAATCGGGCTTGGTGGGAAATATGCGCCACAACAGTCCGTTCGTAATCTGGGTTGAAGCATCACGTCCATAACGCGCGGCCAACGCGAGTGACACCTGCTGCGGACCACCGCCACCACCGAACGCCGGGACCGGCATCGCCGGCGGAGTCGCGGGGGGCATCGGTGCCGCGTAAGCCGGCGCTATCGATTGCGGCGGCGGCAGTGAGCGGGTGGCACCGAATGGGGACGTAGACCCGATCCCGACGTTCGGCGGCAGCATTTGCTGCGCGGCCGCGATGCTCGACCACATCGCCGACAGCCCTATGCATATAGTGATCCTGATCCTGCCCAACTGAACGCCCGCTCCGCGCATCCCGCGAACCATTTCGATTCTGTGGTTTTCGACCGAAATCGCGGCAAATTCAAGCCTGTAAGGAAGAACTCCCCGATAAGCCTCAGGAAGATAAGCCCGAGGAATGGACGAAGACCGCCTATGCGGGCGCGCGGTCGCCCGGAAACGCAAACCGTGCCCAATCGGGCTTGATGAGGCGCAGGGTCACGGCGCCGGCCACGAGAGTATGGCCCGCCGCGAGCGCGGCGTCGGCGCGGTCAAGGCGTAACATCGCGAGCGCGCGCCCCTCGGCTGACGAACCGAAAGTGCCGATCGCCTTCTCTCCCGCCGTTACCGCCGCGCCCGCATCAGGGGCGAACCCGTCATAAGCAACAGGCACAACGCGGTTGCGCGCACTGCCACGATGCTCCATGCGCGACACCACCTCCTGGCCGACGAAGCAGCCCTTGTGGAAGTCGACGCCGTGGAGCTGGTCCATGTCGGTCTCGTGGGGAAATGCGTCGCCATAGGTAAAGTCGAGGCCGCCGCGCGGCACGCCGAGCGCAATCCTGTGGGCCTCGAACGCGGCGGCCGTTACCAGCTCAGCGCCAAGATCGGCCGCAGCCTCGGCCGCGAGATGTGGCGGCAGCATGATGCGCTGGCCAAGGGCCGGCAGGCGCGGATCACGATAGCACAGTCCGTATTCCGTAACGGCGTGCCCTTCCCACGCTGCCATCACACCGAGCACATGAGAAAGGTCTTCGACCGTGATTTTGGCGCGCAGCTTGTAGAAATTGAGCCGGTCGACGCAGGCCGTGGCGAGTGCCTTCGGGACGTCGAGAAAGAAGCCGCCACCATCCTGGGCCGGCGCTTCTGCAACGATCATATCGATGATGATCTTGCCTTGTGGCGTCAGCAGCGCCGCAAAGCAGGCATTGTCCGGCACCACCCGCCCGATATCGGTGGTGAACAGGCCGTTGAGGAAGGTCCGCGCCTCGCCGCCGACAACCTTGACGACACCGCGGTCGGGAAGCAGCGCTGCTTTCATGTGTTCATGCCCATCGATGGCAGCGAACGTAGGGCGCAGGCGCTTCTCCCACAAGGGCGCTGTCCCGGGGCAATCGACACGGTCTGCGGAGCGGGTTCGCTTTAATCCGCCGCCCCCCAGATAGCCGATTCAAGAGCGGCGAGTTAAGTAATCCGACCTACTGCCGCGACAGCTCGATCGAAAATTCGCCGTTGGTGATACGCCTGGGAAGACCCTCCGCATAGCGGGCGGCGGCAGCCTCTCCATAGGTTGATACCAGCTCGCTGAAGGCCGCGAACAGGCAGACCTGCGCCATGCAGTCGCCGTCGACCCCATGGAGGCGCGCCTCGATCCAGGCCTCCTCGAGTAAATCGAGCGCTACCTGTTTCTGCTCGTGATCCGGCAATGAATCACGCGCTGCCTGCAGTGTTTTCATGATTTCGGCATGCCCCCGCGCAGCCTGCGGCGGCAGACTGTCGCCGGAACAAACTAGCATGAAGGCCATGGCGATAAAGAACGACCTTTAGGAAAGGTTAACAGGCGCGAACGCGCAAAAAACTCGCGCCACGGTATTGTCCGTTCAATTGCTGTACCGCGCCGTAACCTCGCGGGCGATTTTGGAGCCCTCTTCGAGATAGCGGCGGATCGCCAGATCGGCAGCAGGCGTGCAGGTGCGGTAGGTCTGCAAATAAGCCCGGTAACCCCGGTTGAAACTGGCGATGAACTGGGCGCGTCGCTGGCCGGAAGGCGCTTCGGCATCCAGCAGCGCCTGCATCTCGCTACGCCATTTGTTCCCTTCGTTGGCACCGCAGATGCCGCGCAAATAGTGCAGGCTGCCGAGGATCTCGGCGAGCCGCGCAAGCCCCGGGTCGAACGGCGCGGCGACCTCGGCAGCGGTGGCCGGGCCGACGGCCGCGCCTCCAGCAAGCATCAGCAACACGATGACGAGCGCGCGTATTTTCATGGCGAACCTGATATGCGACGCCGGTGTGGCAAGTTCAAGCGAAAGGCGCCAATCCAACTGTTTTGTGAAAGACAACGCTGAAGTGTGCGCCGGAACGGCCGCGCCTTTAACCCACTCTTGTCAGCAGCGCCATAGCATTAGCGACGATCTCGGCAAGGCCCGGGGTCGTGTTGAGGCCTGCGATTTCGGATGGATCGAGCCACATCGCCTCCGCAAGCTCCTCGTTGAGCGTCAACTCGCCCGCGATCCATCGCGCCGCAAAAGGCAAAATGACAAAATGCCGTTTGATCCGACCGTCGCCATCCCGCGCGACTGCCTCGCGATATCCGGCCAGAGCCACCGGTTCGACAATCAAAGCCGTTTCCTCCCGAACTTCGCGCACCACTGCTTCGATCAGTGTTTCGCCAATCTCGACGCCCCCGCCGGGCAGCGTATAGACGCCGCTGGCGGGAGGTCGTGCGCGGCGCACGATCAGTACCTTGCTGTCGCGAATGATGGCGGCGCTGACCGCCAGGACCGGCTTTGTCGGGTAGGTTCTCCGGTCTGTCACGGTCATCGAAATGTAGCCGGCGTCATCGAATTTGTGAGCATCGTCCTTCATTTCTATTAAAACGCAATTAAGTGAAGCGCTCACGCGGCGGAGCCTTTTCATGTGCGGTCGTTATCTCATCACCTCAGCGCCGGAAGCGATCCGGGCCCTGTTCCGCTACCTGGAGGAGCCGGACTTTCCGCCGCGCTACAACGTCGCGCCGACCCAACCGGTGCCGATCGTACGGATCAATACGGGCGCGCGCAGCTTCGCGCTGGTACGCTGGGGCTTGATTCCGTCCTGGGTCAAGGACCCGCGCAACTTCGCCCTGCTCAACAATGCGCGCGGCGAGACCGTCAACGAAAAACCAGCATTCCAAAACGCCATGCGGCGGCGCCGGTGCCTGTTCCCGGCCGACGGGTTCTACGAGTGGAGGGCGGATGGCGCGCACAGGCGGCCCTATTTGGTCCGCCCCCACAGCGGTGGGCCGATTGCGTTCGCCGGACTGTGGGAGACCTGGATTGGTCCAAACGGCGAGGAGGTCGAGACCGCCTGTATCGTCACCACCACGGCAAACCGCGGGCTGGCCCCAATCCACGATCGTATGCCGGTGGTGATTGCGCCCGAGGCGTTCGACCTCTGGCTCGACTGTGCTCGCGTGGACGCCACGACTGCGGCGGCGCTGATTGTGCCGGCGCCGGACAATCTGTTCGAGGCCTATGAGATTTCGACCGCTGTTAATGGTACGGCGAACGATTCCGCCGCGCTGATCGAGCCTGTCGGACGGTCCGCAACCACCGCGGGTTCGGCTGCAGCAGAACGTCCGTACGCCAAGTCCAAGGCCATTCTCAAAGTCAATACGAAAAAGGATGACGGCCAAGCATCGCTGTTTTGAACTGAATTTGGTATCAACCTGCCTCGGGCAATTTCGGCACAGTGCCGAATTGACAACGGGGAGACATCACGATGAGCCAACGCTCAGTCGGAGTTTTGCTGGGAATCACCATTTCATTTCTGCTTTTCAACACCCTGTCGCTACAGGCTGAGGTCGCGCGCGATCCCGGACCTCGCTCCGGCACCGCCGGAGTCGGTAATCCGCCGCGCCACCTGAACGGTTTAACTCCCAATCAAATTACTCTGTTCAATAGCGGCGCCGATAAATTCGCGCAGAAAGATCAGGTCATAAAGGACGGCCTTGGGCCCACGATGAACCTTGACAGTTGCGGTGGCTGCCATGCTCAACCCGCACTCGGCGGTACGAGTCCCGACAACAACCCTCAGTTTCTTTTCTGGAGCGACTTCCTAAGAAACACCAATCGGCTGCCGTCCTTCATAACCGAACATGGCCCGGTACGAGAGGCGAGGTTCAAACGAAATCCCGACGGAACCCCCGACGGGGGCGTCCACGACATATTCACCATTACGGGTCTTGCGGGCGCCGAGGGATGCATGCTGAAACAACCGAACTTTGCCGCGGAACTCGCCAGAAGGAACGTGATCTTCAGAATTCCGACGCCGACATTCGGCGGGGGGTTAATCGAACAGATAAGGGATCAAGACATTATCGATAATCGCGACAAACAGGCGCGTAATCCCTTCGGAATCAGAGGAAGGTTGAACATCGTCAATGCGGGTCACACGATCGCGGTGCGCGAAAATCGAAACGGTAACGATGGGACGATTGCCCGCTTCGGCTGGAAGGCCCAAAATAAGTCGCTTCTGGTATTCTCCGGCGAAGCCTACAACGTCGAAATGGGCGTTACTAATGAACTATTCCAGACGGAACGGGAGGAGAAGCTCGAGTGCCAAAAAACCCCGACGCCCAATGACACGACGAATCCGGATAATATTGGTATCGATATATTGAGCGACATTGAGAAATTTGCCGCCTTCATGCGGTTTTTGGCGCCGCCGGTCCCGTCGACGGATGAACCTGGTGGGGCGGTTTCCATAAAAGCCGGAAGCGACCTGTTTCGTCAGGTGGGATGCTCAGCGTGCCATACTCCGATGCTTCGTACGGGAACTTCCACGGTCGCGGCGCTCGATAAAAAGGACGTGAACCTTTACTCGGACCTCGCCATCCATGACATGGGTGACGGTCTCGCCGATGGCATCAGCCAAGGGCAGGCAAACGGGAGAGACTTTCGAACCGCACCCTTATGGGGACTTGGACAGCGGCTCTTTTTTCTTCATGACGGCCGCACCAAGGATTTGGTTCAGGCAATCCGTGAGCACAGAAGTGCAGGTTCGGAGGCAAATAGAGTTGTGAGGAGATTTTTCCGGCTTGACTCGAAGGATCAGC
Source organism: Xanthobacteraceae bacterium (assembly GCA_035311445.1). Classification (GTDB taxonomy): domain Bacteria; phylum Pseudomonadota; class Alphaproteobacteria; order Rhizobiales; family Xanthobacteraceae; genus JAJPKK01. Next base: position 14,229 of record DATGCX010000077.1, read on the forward strand.
AGGATCTGTTGAACTTTCTGCGATCTCTCTAGAGCCAACTTCGAATCACATCCGTGTCATCGCCCGCGAAAAAGCGGGCGATCCAGTAACCCGTGACGCCGAGGGTTACCGGATTCCCGCTTTCGCCGGAATGACTCCGGAGAGGTGGCGAGCGCTCCATCGCGTCATGGCCGAGCCTGGATCGGCCATGACGCGACTTCACAGCACCTTGCCGGGATTGAGGATATTGTTGGGATCCAGGGTGCGTTTGAGCGTGCGCATCAGGTCGAGCGCGACGGGGTCCTTCACCTGTTGCAACAGCCTGCGTTTCATCACTCCGATGCCGTGCTCCGCCGAGATCGAGCCACCGAATTTCGCCACCACGCGATGCACGGCGTCGTTCAGCTCGTCCCATCGGCCGAGGAACGCCTCAGTATCGGCGCCGACAGGCTGGCTGATGTTGTAGTGAATATTGCCGTCGCCGAGATGCCCGAAGGGTACCGGCCGGCTGCCCGGGATCAGCGCCTCGACAACTTCGCCCGCCTCCTGCAGGAAATCCGGTACCGCGGCCACCGGGACCGAGATGTCGTGCTTGATCGACCCGCCTTCCGGTTTCTGGCATTCCGGCAGGGTCTCACGCAAATGCCAGAAGGCGCGGCGGTGCTCAAGGCTGTCGGCGACGGCGGCATCGTTCACCAGGCCGCGCTCCATCGCGGTTTCCAGCGCCTCTTCGAGCGTCGTCCGCAGATCCTGCGGTATCGACGAAGCCACCTGTAACAGGACGTACCACGGATGCGGTTGGTCCAGCGGATCACGGATGCCCTGACCGTGGAGGAGCGCGAAGTCGATCGCGCGACGGCACATCAACTCGCAACTCGTAACCGCGCTGTTGGTACGCTCCTGCATCAAACTGAGCAGCTTAACCGCGGCCTGCGGCGACGGCACACCGATGAAGGCGGTCTCCACCGTCTTGGGCGCCGGAAACAGCTTGAGCACTGCGGCCGTAATGATACCGAGCGTGCCCTCAGCGCCTATGAACAGGTTCTTCAGGTCGTAGCCGGTGTTGTCCTTCTTGAGCTTGTTGAGCGCGTGCAGAATGCGCCCGTCCGCAAGCACCACTTCGAGGCCGACCACAAGGTCACGTGCGACGCCGTAAGCGAGTGCGCCGGTGCCGCCCGCATTGGTCGACAGATTGCCTCCGATCGTGCAGCTGCCTTCGGCGGCGAGCGAGAGCGGAAACAGACGGTCGGCCGCCGCCGCCGCTTCCTGCGCCTTCGCGAGCACCACGCCCCCTTCGCAGATCATGGTGTTGGACAAGGCGTCGACCTCGCGGATGCGATCGAGTCGCGTGAGCGACAGCACCATCTCGCCACCAAGAGAGAGCTGTCCGCCCACGAGGCCGGTATTGCCGCCCTGCGGCACGATGGCAGTTGCGGTTTCGTTGGCGAGCTTGACGATCGCAGCGACCTCCTCGACCGAGCCGGGCCGCAGCACCATCGGCGTAATGCCGCGATAGAGCCCGCGACCTTCGATCAGGTAGGGCTCCTGCTCGGCCGGATCCGTGATGGCATATTTGTCCCCGACGATCGCGGTGAAGCGGGCGATCAGCTCGGGGGCAAGACCGGCGGTCGGGCAGGTAAATTGCGTATTCATGAAGTGATTCCTGAACGCAACGTTTCTAAGCCGCTGTACGCGGTCGAGTCGCGCGGGCGGCGTGGCGCCGCCGCGTGCCGGAGGCGGTCATTGATGGCTTCGCCGAGGTCTTCGTTCGGTACCGGCACTACGGCGATGGAGTTGACACCGGAACCATCCAATGCGCGGAGATAGTTGAAAAGGTTGGCGGCCGCTTCGACCAGTTCGCCGCGATCGGACAGGTTAAGGATTATTCGCGCATTGCCGGCATCTTGCGGCAGGGTCGGTCCGAACGCCAGCAGCGCCTCGCCGGGCGCGACCGTAACGGCATTCATGCGCAATGCGGAACGCGGCGCATAGTGGGAGGCCAGCATGCCGGGGGCGACGGGACGACCATTATCAGGCGCGATCGTGGCGCTGGCGACGTCGTGACCGAGGATTCCTTCTACAGTGGCGCGCGAAATTGCGCCCGGGCGCAGCAGCACCATACGGCCGAGACGGGCCAGGATCGTGGACTCGACACCGAGCGGAGAAGGGCCGTCGTCGATGATGAGAGCGACGCGGCCGGCGAGGTCGGCGTGCACATGCTGCGCCAAGGTCGGTGACACGCAGCCGGAGCGGTTCGCGGAGGGCGCCACCACCGGCTTGCCGAACGCGGCCAAAATGCCGCGGGCGATCGGATGGTCCGGCACCCGCACCGCCACGGTGTCGAGCCCCGCTGTGGCAAGCTGCCCGACCGAACAGTCGTGAAGCTTCGGCAGCACGAGCGTCAAAGGGCCCGGCCAACAGACCTCCGCCAGCTTGAGCGCCTCAGCATCGAATTGCGCCAGGCGCCGTGCCGCCGCGAGATCGGCCACGTGCGCGATCAGCGGATTGAAGGACGGCCGCTCCTTGGCAGCGTAGAGCTTCGCCACCGCACGATCGTTGGTGGCATCAGCGCCCAGCCCATAAACGGTTTCGGTCGGAAACGCCACCAGCTCGCCGGCGGCCAGCAAGGCCGCGGCTTCGCTGATCGCAGCAGGGCTCGCCGGCGCGATACGGGTGGCAAGCACCGCCATCTGGGCATCTCCGTTTGCTCCCACCATATGCCGTCGCGAGAACGCGTGCGCAATGGCTGCGGGACGGGGCAGCTGTGAAGTAAAGGGTGAACCGGAGAGGTGCGGAGGCGATGCGCCATTTGCCCCGGTGTACGCGCTTGCAGCCCCACCATAGCGAGGCTATAAGACCGCGTACCAGAGATATCGGAGTGTGGCTCAGCCTGGTAGAGCACCTCGTTCGGGACGAGGGGGTCGCAGGTTCAAATCCTGCCACTCCGACCACGTTTCCGAGCCTTCCCAACACTTATGGGGCCAGATATGGGGAACGAAACCCACATCTTCATGGTGTGTAGATCATCCAACGGCGGCGCGGCGTGGTCGAGCCGGCGCGGCGAGCCTCGACAACTACCGCCGCGATTCGCGGATGTTATCGATGCCGACGGCAGCAAAGACGATATCCGCGACGGCGACTGCCCTCAACGATAACGCTCGGTTCAGCAATGGCGAGCGCTTTGCAATTCCACACTCACATCTGCCGGTCCCCTACCCGCCAAATCGACGAAATAGCCTTTTCGGCGATTAATCGACCCGATGTCGCGACGCGAGCCACAAAACGCTTCAAAGCCAGCCCTGTAGCGGTCCGCCGAGCAGCGCGCACGCGATCTCTTCGACACAAAGACCACGGCGCGCTTGAGCATCCGCCAATGTCTGTTCCCATTTTCGGACTCCGCTTCCCCCATCGGCACCTCTCTTCACGAGTGAAGGTTGCGATGCCGACCTGCAGTTCGATCTGCTACTCCATCCGTAGAGCCTCGATCGGCTTCAGCGCGGCGGCACGGCGCGCAGGATAAAATCCGAAGAAGATTCCCGTGGCAGCAGCGGCGGCGAGGGCGAGGGCGATTATCTGGGCGTTCACCAGCACCGGCCACTGCGCAAAAAAGGCGACCAGCATCGTGCCAAAAAGTCCGAGCGCGAGCCCGATCAGCCCGCCCAGCATGCACAGGGACATGGCCTCTACGAGGAACTGCATCATGATGTCCCGCTGCCACGCGCCGACGGCAAGCCTCAGGCCGATCTCACGCGTGCGCTCCGTGACCGAGACGAGCATGATATTCATGATCCCGATCCCACCGACGATGAGAGAGATCGCGGCCGTCGCGCCGAGCAGCAGGCCGAACGTCTGCTGGGCGGCGGTGCGCGTTCGCAGATATTCTGCGAGGTCGCGTACGAAGAAATCGTCCTCGCGCCCGGCCTGAATGCGGCGCCGCTCACGCAGGATCCGCTCGATCTCTTCCTTGGCCCTGGCGACGGGCGCATCGGGCTCGAGCTTCACGGTGATGGCACCGACCTGGGCAGGTACCAGCTTGTTGCGCGTGACGATGACCATGCGCGCCGTCGTCATGGGAATGACGATGATATCGTCCTGATCGCGGCCCGAGGTCGACTGGCCCTTTGGCTCGAGAACGCCGATGACCGTTAGAGGTATGTTAACCACGCGCAGCACGGCGCCTAACGGGTTCTGCTGCCCGAACATCTGCTGCGCAACTGTCGAACCGATCACGGCTACGCGTGCGCCCGCCCTCACCTCAGCTTCGTCGAACACGCGGCCGCTCGAAGGTTCCCAATCGCGAACCGTAAAGTAGTCGGCGTGGACACCGCTGACGCTTGTCAGCCAGTTCATGTTACCGCTGACGACGGGTGCAACTCTTGTCAGCGTTCCGGTGATCGCCCGGATACCGTGAACCTGGTCTTTGATCGCCGCCACTTCGCCGTCCGAAAGTGGCAGGCTCGTGCCGGTGCCGGCGGCGCGTCCGCTTACCCGGCTCGAGCCGGGTTGGATCTGGAGTATGTTGGTGCCGAGGCTGTTGATCTGGCGCTCGACCTCGCTGCGCGCGCCTGTACCGACGGCGACCATGACGATAACGGAAGCGACACCGATGACGATACCGAGCGTCGTCAGCAGGCTACGCATGCCGTGCGTGCCGAGCGCCGAGATGGCGACGCGGATGCATTCCCAGATAGTCATGACGCCAACCTCTCGCGGATGCGCGGCACCGCTTCCCCCCTTTTGCTGGTCGAATCGCCAACGATGCGGCCATCGCGGAACGTCACCACCCGCTTGGTTGCGCCGGCTACGCTCGGCTCGTGCGTGACGATCACGATGGTGATGCCCTGCGTATTGAGCCCTGCGAACAGCGCCATGATTTCCTCGGAAGTGCGCGTATCGAGGGCGCCGGTCGGCTCGTCCGCAAGGATGATCTTGGGATTGTTGACCAGCGCGCGCGCGATCGCGACACGCTGCTGCTGTCCACCGGACAGCTGATTGGGTCGATGGTTCAAGCGTTCGCCGAGCCCTACCTGCTCCAAGCGGCGGCGAGCGGCAGCCTCTGCGTCCCGGACGCGGGGGCGCGTATAAAGGCAAGGCAGCATCACCTGCTGCAGCGCCGTCGTCCGCGGCAGCAGGTTGAATTGCTGGAACACGAAGCCAATTGTCCGGTTTCTGAGCACCGCCTGCTCGCCTGCCGACAACTGCGCGACCTCGTGGCCATCGATGAGCAGCCAGCCGCTGGTGGGAACATCCAGCGCGCCGATCATGTTCATCATCGTGGACTTGCCGGACCCCGATGGGCCCATGATCGCAACGAACTCGCCCTGGGCAATGTCGAGCGATACGTCATCGAGCGCCGTCACTGTCCCATCGCCCATCGGGTAGGTGCGCGAGACGCGGCGAAGGCGGATCAGCGGCGGAGCGGCCGGCGCGCACTGCGTCTCGTTAATGAGGACGTCCGGTTTCATCGCACGGCTTCCTTGTGAGCTCTGACGATGAGTGCATCGGTTGCCTTGAGCGGGCCGCTGACTACCTCAGCAAAACGGGAATCACTGAGGCCGACGCGGATCGTGCGCATTTCCGGCTGGCCATCGGGCCCGAGAACGTAGACCGTGGCCGACCGGGTTGCATCGCGCTTCGCCTTCCAAGTCTCGAAGGTACGCTGCTGCTCGGTAGTGAGGAGAGGCAGCAACGCAGCCTCGATCCGGTCGCCAGAGCGGTCGCCGACCTTCGCCGCAGCCCTCTCGGGTTGCGCGTTCGTCTCGTCCGGAGAGGCGAGGTCGGCGCTATCCGATTGGCGCCGGCCCGGGCGCTTGGTCAGCGCCGCGCCGACGGCTTTGACTTGGTCGTCGGTGAGCTTGAGTAGCACCTTCAGGCGCTCGGTCTCGCGCTCCATCCCGTCGCCGCGATGAGCTGTGCCTTCGGTTTTCGCGGCCGCTCCGGGCAGCTTGAAGCGCAGGGCCTCCGCAGGAACTTTAAGCACGTCATCGTGCCGAGCGGTCTCGATACGGACGTTGGCTGTCATGCCGGGAAACAGCTTGAGGTCGGCATTGCTCGCCTCGATGACAACTGAATAGGTCACCACGCTCTGTACCTCGTTGGGCGCGAGCCGGACCTGGGCGACCGTCCCCTCGAACAATCGGCCTGGATAAGTGTCGACGGTGAAGGTCGCCGGATTGCCCTGGGCGATTGCACCAACGTCCGCCTCGTTGACCTGGGCCTCGATGTAAATGCTGCGCAGATCCTGAGCGATGCGAAACAGCTCCGGCGCCTGCAGGCTGGCCGCAACGGTCTGGCCAATGTCGACGGTGCGCGAGACCACCGTACCGTTGATCGGCGAGGAGATGCGCGTGCGGTCGAGGTCGATGCGCGCCTGGTTAAGGAGCGCCTCGCGCTGCTTGACGTTTCCTTGCGCGTTCTCGATCTGGGCCCTCGTGATCGCGATCTCGGCCTCCGCCACGCGCGTATCGCGCAGGATCGTATCGAGCGAGGCCTGCGCCGTGACCCCCTTCTGCGAAAGTGCCCGCTGGCGGGCGCGTGATTGCTCCGCCTCCTCAAGCACCGCCTCGGCCTTGAGCAACGTCGCCTGCTGACTGGCGAGCGCGGCTCTTGCCATCGCGAGATCGGCCTCCGCCTGCTCAACGCGCGCTTCGAACATCGTGGCGTCGAGCTCGGCAAGGATGTCCCCCTCTTTCACGTCACTGTTGAAGTCGGCCAGAACACGTCGGATCTGGCCGGAAAGCTGCGACCCGATTTGCACGGTCGTCCACGGTCGGACCGGGCCCGAGGTCGTCACGATACGAGAGATCGAGCCGACGGTTGCCTCGGCAGTGTCATAGCCGGAAGGGCGGGGCGGCCGAATGTTGTTCAAGATAGAGCCGACCGCTGCCTCGGCAGCATCGTAGCCAGAACGTAAGGTTGGATTGGACAACAGCGAGTTGACGTTTGCGATGGCGAGTGCTGGCACCGCCACAGCGCACACCGTCGATACCAGGAGCATCGGTTTGTTCAGCTTACGCATGCGGCATACTCCATGACGTTGATTGCAGTGAAATCGAGGAATAGGCGGACGGGCACGGCGAGACGAGAGCGCCGCGAGGACGCGTTCGAGAGACGCAGAAGAGAGATGCTGCCAGTCGAGCAGACGGCCGTCGAATGAAAGGAAACGCGACGAGCAGCGCACTGTAGGCGCGTCCTGCCTTGCGCCGGTTCCGCCAAGAAGGTGAATAAACTAAGTCGCTGGCGCGTAATCTGCCTGAGCCCGGTCGCCCCGTCACGGCAGTAAGCTCGCGGTGTCCTATAGTCATGGAAACCGCACCGAGCGCATATATGCTCCGCTGTATGTCTGACATCGGGGTCAAGCTGACAGTATCCTGACGTTGCCGTGCAAGTGAATCCTATTTCACCACGACGCTGATCGATTAGCCGCGTTTTCATTCCGTCCGGACCCACGAATTCGCTGCCGGCGGCCCGTCCGCGACCTTCGCTCTGCGCAAGCCCTGGCGGCACAGGTTTGCCGCGGCTTCAATATCCGGAATATTCCCGTTCACGTGTATCGGCATCTGCATTGGGCCGAAGTAACGGCGGTGCGCAACGTCGATGATCCGGTTTACGAGTTGCGAGAAGTCAAATCCTGCCGTCTTGGCAGCAAGCACGAACGAAGCTCCGGAGCCGAGCGCGGCCATTGAATTGATTTCGAGCACATATGGGATCCCAGCATCGACGCGAATATCGACGCGCGCGAAGTCCTTGCAGCAGCAGGCCCTAAAGGTCGCAACCGAGACGTCGCGAAGCATTTGCGCCAGCGCCTTGTCAACGATCGCCGGGCAAACCTTCCTCGGTTCCGCCGCGGCTTTGTGAGTCTTGTCTTCTCTCGTAAACATGCGGACTTCACGATCCCCAAAGTCGTGCTCGACGAAGGGAAGCGCTTCCGGCTTCTCGTTCCCGAGGAGCGCGACGCAGATTTCTCGTCCATCAATGTATTCCTCCACGAGCGCATCCTGCTGGTAGCGAGCCACGATGCTCTCCACAGCGGCACTCAGTCCGCTGGGATCCTGCACCAGTTGCAACCCGAAACTTGTCGATTCGTGTCGCGGCTTCACAACCACCGGAAAACGGAGATCCCTTGCTGATTCCGTGCCTCGACGCATGACACAGAAATTCGGAGTGGGAATTCCTGCGTCGCGGAGAAGATTCTTGGTGATGACTTTGTCGAGGGCAAGCGCGTGGCCGAGCGGGCTGGACCCCGTATACGGTACGCCCGCCATCTCAAGCATGGCTGGCACATGGGTATATCGGCATTCGCCTTGAATGCCATAGGCCATGTTGAACACCATGCCCGTCGGACGACCGTCCGTATCCGGCGGCATAAAGCGTTCCATCGTCGAAAGCAGGGTCTTGTCGCCTTCGCATAGCAGCACATCGTGACCGCCCTGCCGCAAAGCGTCGACTACATTCTGAACGGCCACTGCGCCATATCGCTCCGGGCAAACCTGACCGAACGAGTTGATGATGCCCGAACGATCCTGGTTCCGGACGACTGCTACACGCATGAGATTTATATCTCCTTTGAATCGACCTTCCGCGGCTTACCCGGTCAAGCCATGACTTTCAGCGCCAAACGTATGTCCAGAAGTCACGGCCAGAGATCGGTCGGGTTCCGGCGCGGGTGACTGCGCTCTCTCGAACAAGCGGATGTTCAAATATTTGCTGATCAACATGATGCAGCCTGCCTGGGCCATCAGCAATTCGGGAAAGCGGAGAAACAGTTCCAAGATGCCAGACATGGTCGTCAGGACTGTTATGACCGTCGCAGCCACTGCAGTTGTGAGGGTCCGCCAGATCGCTTCTCGGATGCCCTGCCTATCAAGGACCTTGGCGAAACTCTCGCAGGTCAGGCACAGGGCGACGATCGGGAAATCGACAATCTTCATCAGCCATGCAACTTGCAGCCAATTTCCGATAATCAGGGGTATCAGAAGCAGTGACGCCGCAATACTGAGCATGACGGCGATCCGCGCGTAATTATGGTCGGCATTCAGCGCGGCGCGCAACAGAACGATCACCGTCAACGCGGTAATGAGGACCGCCGCGCTGACGGGGATGCCGATGATATTGAAGGCGATTGCCAGCAAGATGGGCCGAAAAAGCCCCAACATTTGAACGCCAAGAGTTAATCTGAAGATGACAACGACCAATGCGCCGAGCGGCACCAAAAGCACATTCTCGACGACCTCCCGAAACTGGCCAGATAAGTGCGCGAGCGAGCAATAATCGGCGAGGAACGATGACGTCGGCAGAAAAGGCAGCCTGCCCACCGCTACCGCCAACGGCACCGCGAACAGAAGGATAACCAACAGACGCGAGTTACCGGCATTTTTGCTATCCATGTTTTGCATCGTCAGGCCACGGTCAGTAATGAAGCGCTATAGCAGTGCCGTCTCGTCGCGGATCGGCAGCGCCGGAGACCGCACCACTTGAAAGGAAGTGAAGCGCCTGTACTGATCCCATGGCGAAGCTGTGGCGCGATTTTAAAACGGGCTTGCCAAACCGCTCCCGCAATTTTGCGATCAGCGCGTTCGACGACGCCGAGCGCTCGATCCACACCTTGCCGCTCGACAAGCCATGAATCCGGGGCGCTGCGACAGCGTCTGCAATTTCGCCATTGCCGTCGATAACATGGCTGACAACCTGAAGGATCGACGAAATGATTCTTCTGCTGCCTGCCGAACCAAGCCCGAGAAGCGGCGTCATCGTGTGAGCCCGGTTCCGGAGCACCAGCGTGGGCGCGGCATTCGATCGGGGCTGGCAATTTCTAGCCAGAGCGAACGGATGAGGGTGCCGCGGGCAGGTGTAAAGATAATTATTGTAGAGGAATCCAAGCTTCGGGTGGGCAACCTTGGCGCCGAACACCGATTGGATCGATTGAGTCAGTAAAACCACATTGCCTTGGCGGTCTGAGACGGAAAGGTGCGTGGTGTCGCCGGGTTCCTCCGAGGCCCCGGGTCCATGTCGTCGGTCGCATGTGCCGGCGGCGATTTCGGCCGCGAGCAGGCGTGCGGAACTGCCAGTCAACATGCAGCCATTGCGGAACGCGGCCGGATCTTCCAACTTCGACCCGCGCTGCTCGCGGTCACGAAACACGGCGGATGTTGTCAGCGCCACCTTTTCGTACCAATCGATATCCGGCGGTGCTGCGGGACCAAGTCGCTCCAGAACCTGTAGCCCCAGCAGAAGTTGAACTCCACCCCCGGGCGGCGGAACGGTGAAAACCCGATGATCACGATAGTTGACCGAAATGGGTTCGCGCTCTAGCGGCAAGACGCATTCCGCCAGGTCCTGCTCGGTGATGAGGCCCCCGTGCGCCCGCATATCTTCAGCAATCAAGCGCGCGATCCCCCCGCGATAGAAGTCCTCCACACCGCAGGTCGCGAGCCTTCGTAGCGCAGCCGCCAAAGCGGGTTGGCGAAAGATGTCGCCAACCGGCGGCGGAGATCCCTGGCGCAGAAACAACTCGGATGCGGCGCCCCTAAGCTTGCCTGCGACCACCCGAGCTTGCCGATGCTGTAGAGGCGTGATCGCGTATCCGTCTTCCGCGATCCGAATAGCG
>DATGCX010000078.1:0-2246 GCA_035311445.1 Xanthobacteraceae bacterium
GCGTCCCACCGGCTCATGACTTGCGGCCCGCCCCCTCATCCAGAGCCTTCTCCCCCTTTTGGCGGAGAAGGAACACGCCGCAACGCGTGGCGAAGCTTCGCGTCTGCTCAACATGAGGGCCTTCATTTTCGCAGGCCCAGCACGTGTGGAGAGGATTTTCGATCAAGTCCGAGGACGGCAATAGATGAACATCAGCCGAAGGGCTCCAGAGGTCACCGTGCGCCGCCGCTCAGGAAATCCTGATAAGCCACCGCAATTCCGTCGCGCAGTTCCGTGCGCGCCGTCCAGCCCAGTGTCGTCAGCCGGCACACGTCGAGCAATTTCTGCGGCGTGCCGTCCGGGCGGGAGGTGTCGAAAACGATCTCGCCCGCATAGCCGACCACACCGGCGACCAGTTTGGCAAAATCCGCAATCGTCACGTCGCGGCCGGTGCCGACATTGAGGAAAGGGTCGTCGGAATAGTTCTTCAACGCAAACACGCAGGCATCGGCAAGATCATCGACGGCCAGAAATTCGCGCCGCGGCTGCCCGCTGCCCCACACCGAAACCACAGGGGCCTTCGCAAGCTTCGCCTCGTGGAAGCGGCGGATCAAGGCTGCCGGCACGTGGCTGTGCTCCGGATGGTAGTTGTCGCCGGGACCATAAAGGTTGGTTGGCATCAGCGAGATGAAATCGGCACCGTGCTGCCGGCGATAGGCCTCGACCAGCTTGATACCGGCGATTTTGGCGACCGCATACCATTGGTTGGTCGGCTCGAGCGGGCCGGTGAGCAGCATGTCCTCATTCATGGGCTGTGGCGCGAGCCGCGGATAGATGCAGGACGATCCGAGGAACAGCAGCTTGCGAACCCCGATCGCAAACGAACCGCCGATCACGTTGAGCTCGATCGCGAGGTTGTCAGCAAGGAAGTCGACGGGAAAGGCGTTGTTGTAGGCAATGCCGCCGACGCGGGCGGCAGCCACGATGACGACATCCGGCCGGTTTTCGCGCAGCCAATCGTGGGTATCGGTTTGCCGGGTCAGGTCAAGCGCCTGGCGGTCGGCCGTGAGCATCTCGCAGCGCTCCGACTTAAGCCGCCGCACCAGCGCGGCGCCCACCATGCCGCGGTGTCCGGCAACGAAAATGCGCCGTCCGCTCAGGTCGAACGGCAGCGCTGTTGCGGTAGACTCGTGCGTTAAGAAACCAGCTTTCCACATGGCGCGCAGCGGACCTCAGTCATGCCGGTTAACGCGTTCCCTCTCCAATCGCACATGCTTGCGGTCGCTCTCGACCATCTCCCTGACCAGGTCCGCGAAACTCGTCTTGTGGCGCCAGCCTAGCCTTTGACGGGCCTTGCCAGGATCGCCGAGCAGAACGTCGACCTCGGTTGGACGGAAATACCGAGGATCGATCTCGACGAGGATCTGCCCGGATTCGGCATCGATCCCGGTCTCATCGACGCCTTCGCCACGCCACACAATTCGACGGCCCGCATGGTCGAAGGCCCGCTCGACGAATTCGCGCACCGAATGCTTCTCCCCCGTGGCCAACACATAGTCGTCCGGCTCATCCTGCTGGAGCATCATCCACATGCCTTCCACGTAGTCGCGAGCATGGCCCCAATCCCGCTCGGCGTCGAGATTGCCGAGATAGACCCGGTCCTGCAGGCCGAGTTCGATGGCAGCGACCGCGCGCGTGATCTTTCGGGTGACGAAGGTTTCGCCACGGGTCGGCCCTTCGTGATTGAAGAGGATCCCGTTGGACGCGTGCATTCCGTAAGCCTCGCGATAATTAACCGTAATCCAGTAGGCGTAAAGTTTGGCTGCCGCGTACGGCGAACGCGGGTAGAACGGCGTCGTTTCTCGCTGCGGCACCTCACGGACCTGGCCGTAAAGCTCTGAGGAAGACGCCTGATAGAACCTGATCCGTCGCTCCATGCCGAGGATGCGGATGGATTCGAGCAGGCGCAAGGTCCCGATCGCGTCGGCGTTCGCAGTGTATTCCGGGGTTTCGAAACTCACCTGCACATGGGACTGGGCGGCGAGGTTGTAAATTTCTGTCGGCTGGGTTTCCTGTACGATACGGATGAGGTTAGTGGCGTCGGTCAGGTCGCCGTGATGCATGAAAAACCGCGCGCCCTCCTGGTGCGGATCGATATAGAGGTGATCGACCCGCCCGGTATTGAACGAAGAGGAGCGCCGCTTAATACCGTGGACCGTGTAACCCTTCTGCAGCAGAAACTCTGCGAGAAGTGCTCCGTCTTGACC
>DATGCX010000079.1:0-5969 GCA_035311445.1 Xanthobacteraceae bacterium
GCGGGTGGCGGTGCGCCTCGCCGCGGGATCGAGGATATGTTGCACATGCCCGGCATAACCCTGCAAGCCGTAGAAGGCGACGCGGGGATCGTCAGCTGCCATGCGGGCGAGCGCATGACCATCCTGCAACGTGGCGACGCCGGTACGACCTTGACCGATATCGACATCCACGAGAATGCCGAGCGGCGGATCACCGGGCGCGAGCGCGGCACACAAGGTATCGAGCTGGGCGAGATGATCCACCACCGCCACCATACGCGTATGGCGGCTGAGGCGCGCCAACCGCGCCGGTTTGTCTCCGCCGACCAATGGCGAGGTGATGAGCAGACCCGTTATGCCGTCTTGCGCCAGCGCTTCCGCTTCGCGGATGGTGGCGCAGGCGACGCCAACGGCGCCCGCATTGACTTGCATGCGGGCAATCTCGACGCATTTGTGCGTTTTGGCGTGGGGACGCAGCGCGATGTGATGTTCAGCCGCGATCGCAGCCATGCGGGCGATATTGTCTGTCAGCGCCGTGTGGTCGACGACCAATGCCGGCGTAGTGACCCCGGCGAGCGCCGGAAGGTCGGGACGTAGGTGTGCCATGCTGTTCTGCCCAAATGTTTGTGCATCCCCGATTGCAGCGCGAAGGTCCGTTCTGCGTTCATAAGTGCTAACCGAATCAATGGAATCCAACAGGTGCGGGCAACAAGCATTGCGGCACCGCAGTGACAAGACAGTATGCATTGCGGCCCTGGGGTGACAAAATATCTTGCAATGCTACGGCTATGTCATATTTCACTCAACTTTCTTGCTTGTGCCTTGTTAACGCCCAAATATGCAGCGCATGTTGCCGCCCGGTGTGATGGGTTCTGGGGCGAAGCGGGCGACAAAGAAGGACAGTCGCATGAAATGTCACGACGCAACGTCGGAGTTCTCGATTGCGCCTTACAGAGTTTCGCGCTTGTTCTGTCCGCAGTGCGACGACCTGATCATCGCTGCAACTAAATCGCAACATGTGAGCACGAACGAGGTTCGCCATTGGTGGGCGTGCGAAGCTTGCGGGCATGAGTTTCGCACCACGGTGCGCTGGCAATCGTCATGCTGGCAAAACACGACGCGTGATAGCGCCCTGGCGTAAGGTTCGCGGCCTGGCGCCGAACGGCGCCGCGCGACACACCGCGAAGCCGCAAGGTCGTCACCGGAATTGCGCCGGAAACGTGATCGGCTCAAACGTCGACGAGCACGTCGTCGCCTTCGATTCGGCATGGATAGGTTTTCACCGGCGTATAGGCCGGGGGCGCCACTGCTTCGCCGGTCTTAACATTGAACAGTGCCTGGTGAATCGGGCATTCGATGCAGTCCCCATCGAGGAAGCCCTCCGACAAGCGCGCAAAAGCGTGTGTGCAGACATTGTGGGTCGCATAGACGGCGTCATCGATCCAATAGAGCGCAATCTCCTCGCCTCCTACGTCGGCATCCATGACGCCGCGCTCCTTGACGTCGGCCACCGCTGCCGCACGTGTCCAAGCCATCTGCCCTCCTGTCGCAAATTGCCGTCGGTCAGCGGCGCATGACGGCCGCCGATTGCGGCGCGACAATAACCGAGGGCTTGGAATTGGCAAACGCGACATCCCGCGACCTGCAATGCCCGCGAAACAGGGTGCGAACCAACGCGTGATCGGGACGAGACGGTCAGAATGCCGAGGAGGCCCCAGCGGCGAGGTCGCGCAAGAGGCTGGCGACGAGGCGGTGGAATGCGTAGGTTTGGCCCATTATCGTCTTAAACTCCGAATCAGCGCCGGACCAGCGAATGTCATCCAACCTCTTGGCCACACGGCGATTTGCACCGCTGTTCTGGTGCCAGTTCTTCAGCGCCTTCAATGACAATTTCCTGAAGAACGCGCTCGCCTTCCTGATCCTGTTCAAATGGGCGGGACCGAATTCGGAACCGCTGATTGCGCTCGCCACGGCGATCTTCATTTTCCCGTATTTCATCCTGTCGGCGATCGGCGGCGAGTTGGCCGATCGTTTCGATAAGTCGGTGGTTGCCCAACGGCTCAAGCTGACCGAAATCGCGGTTGCCGGCATCGCGGTTGCGGGCTTCTGGTACGATTCGCCGGAACTCCTATTCGTGGCCTTGTTTCTGATCGGAGTCATCGCGGCTCTGTTCGGCCCGATCAAATACGGCATCCTGCCCGATCACCTCGCCGAAGGCGAACTGCCGGCCGGCAATGCGCTGGTTGAGGGAGCGACCTTCATCGCCATCCTGACGGGCACCATCGTGGCCGGCCTTACCTCCAAGAACGGCAGTCCGGCGTCTTTTGCGGCCTTGATGATGGCCTTCGCATTAGCTTGCTGGATTTCAGCGCTTTTCATACCCCGCACCGGCGAAGCAGCGCCAAGCCTTGTGATCGACTTCAATATAGCGCGGTCGACCTGGGTCTTGCTGCGCGACCTCTATCGGGAGTCGCGGCTGTGGTGGGGCGGCATGGTGGTGAGCTGGTTCTGGCTTGTCGGCGTCGTCGTGACCACGCTGCTGGCGCCGCTGGTCAAGAACGCACTCGGCGGTGACCAGCAAGTCATTAACGCCTACCTCGCGGTTTTCTCGATCGCCGTCGCTATCGGATCCGGGCTGGCGGCCTGGCTCGCCAGCGGACGCATCGTTCTCATTACGACGGTATTTGGCGCAATCCTCTTGGGGGTGTTTGCCATCGACCTCGGCTGGCTCACGACCGGTATGATTGCGGCTCAGCAGGGCCGCGGGGTGACCGAGGTGTTCAGCGGCGGCCCCGGGGTCCACGTCGCCATTGATCTTGCGGGGCTCGCGATCGGAGGTGGCCTGTTTATCGTGCCGTCGTTCGCGGCCGTGCAGGCGTGGGCGGGAGCCGACCGCCGCGCCCGCGTGGTAGCCGCCGTCAACGTGCTCAACGCCCTCTTTATGACGTTCGCTGGATTGTGCGTCGCGGCACTTCAGGCGCAGGGCGTCACAACCAGCGCCATCCTGGTCAGCGTGGGCGTTCTCAACCTTGTGGTCGCGATCATCATTCTGCGCACAATGCCGGCCAATCCGGTGCGCGACTCTCTGTCGATGATCTTTCGCACGTTCTTCCGGCTCGACGTAACAGGTCTTGAAAACGTTGCCAAGGCAGGTCCCAACGCCATCATCGCGCTTAACCATGTGAGCTTTCTGGATGCTGCAGTGGCTCTCTCGCTTCTCGAACGCGAGCCGGTCTTTGCGATCGACAGCGGCATTGCACAGCGCTGGTGGGTGAAGCCTTTCCTCAAGCTCACCCGCGCCGTGCCGCTCGATCCGACCAAGCCGCTCGCGACCCGCACACTCATCAATGCCGTCAGGGGCGGCGATCCCCTCATCATCTTCCCGGAGGGCCGCATCACCGTCACCGGCAGCCTGATGAAGGTTTATGACGGCGCTGCCATGATCGCCGACAAATCGGAAGCCATGCTTGTCCCGGTACGTATCAAAGGCCTTGAGAAAACCTATTTCACGCGTCTCGCCAGCAGCCAGGTACGTCGCCGTCTGGTGCCTAAAGTCACCGTGACGGTCCTGGAGCCGGTGAAGCTTTCGGTCGACCCGATGCTGCGCGGCAAGCGGCGGCGCATGGCGGCCGGCGCCATGCTCTACACCATCATGTCCGACCTCATCTATCGCACCACTTCGACCAATCGCACCATCGTGGAAGCGGTGATCGAAGGAGCGGCTGACAGCGGACGCAATCGCGTCGCCATAGAGGACCCGGTGTCGGGCCCGCTCACCTATAAGCGGCTGTTGGTCGGCGCCGCCGTGCTCGGCCGCAAATTGATGTGGCTCGGTGAAACCGGCGACGCCATCGGGGTGATGCTTCCTAACGCCAATGGCGCGGCGGTCACGATCCTCGCCGTAATGTCGGCAGGCCGGGTGCCGGCGATGATCAATTTCACCGCCGGCCTGATGAATATCCGCAGCGCTTGCGAGGCGGCGAACATCAAGCACATCTTGACCTCGCGTGTGTTCGTCGAAAGGGCGCATCTCGACAAGGTTGTCGATGCGCTCGCGCCTGATCTCAGCATCTTGTTCCTGGAAGACGTGCGCCGCGAGATCAAGGTTGGTGACAAGCTACACGGCCTTTTCGCCGCCAAGCGGCCCCTGGTGAAATGTGGCGCCGACGACCCCGCCGCGATCCTGTTCACTTCGGGCTCCGAGGGTACGCCGAAGGGAGTCGTGCTGTCCCACCGCAATATTCTCGCCAATGCGGCGCAGGCGGAGGCGCGCATCGACTTTGGCCGCACCGACACGGTCTTCAGCATTCTGCCGGTGTTCCATTCCTTCGGCCTGACGGTCGGCCTCTTCCTGCCGCTTGTGAGCGGCGTGCGGGTTTATCTCTATCCATCGCCGCTCCATTACCGCATCGTGCCCGAGATGATCTATGGGGTTAACGCCACCATCATGTTCGGCACCGATACGTTCCTGGCAGGCTACGCCCGTAGCGCTCACGCCTACGACTTCCGCTCACTGCGTTACATCATGGCGGGGGCCGAGCCCGTCAAAGAGTCGACGCGCCGCACGTATATGGAAAAATTCGGCCTGCGCATCCTCGAAGGCTATGGCGTCACCGAAACCGCGCCGGTGCTCGCTCTCAACACCCCGATGTTCAACAAGTTCGGCACCGTCGGGCGGCTGATGCCCGGCGTGGAAGCACGGCTTGAGCCGGTGCCCGGCGTCGAAGAAGGTGGTCGCCTCTATGTACGTGGTCCGAACGTGATGCTCGGCTATCTGCGCGCCGAAAATCCCGGCCTGATCGAGCGCCCACCCAACGGCTGGCACGACACCGGCGATATCGTGGCGATCGACGCTGATGGATTCATCGCCATCAAGGGGCGCGCTAAGCGTTTCGCCAAGATTGGTGGCGAAATGATTTCGCTTGCCGCCGTGGAGGCGCTCGCCGCCGAGCTATGGCCGGACGCAATATCGGGCGCCGCTACTGTTCCGGATGCCCGCAAGGGCGAGCGTCTCGTGCTCGTCACCAACAAGCCCGACCCCAAGCGCGCCGATCTGCTGGCGTTTGCCCGCGCGCGCGGCGCCTCCGAGATGATGGTGCCGACCGAGGTGGTGATCGTGGAAAAGCTGCCAATGCTCGGCTCCGGGAAGATCGACAATATCGCGCTGACGAACTTCGTGCGTGAGCGGGCAAAGTTCGAGGGCGCGGCGTAGCGCCATAAAAGAGCCGGAGGCCGGCTTTGGGCCGGCCTCCGCTCGGATCCGAATCGGGATTCTTGAGTCTTAATTGACGCCCGACTTGGGTGCCGGCTTGGTGGAAACCTGCTTCACCGGAACAGCCTTGCCGGAAACCTGCTTGGATGCGGTGCGGCCGTGCTTCATGTGGTGGGCATACTTGCCGTACTTGGCGTGTTTGACCACCTTGACGCCATGACGATGATGACGCGTGACCGTGCGATGCTTGGTGATCGCCTTGTCGGCCTTCACGGTCGGTGCCGGAGCGGTCGTGGTCTGAGGAGCCTTTCCGGTGTCGGGCGTGGTGTTCTGCGCCAGAGCCGGAGCGGTGAGGACAGTTGCGGCAACAAGCGCCATCGCGACTTTGCGGAACATGATGTGACCTTTCTAAGAAATCTGGGGGCGCCGGTTGGCAGGCCCAGGGGATCTGATCGACCGGTTCGTGACCGATCTTGCTGCCACTATGGACAGGGTGGGCTGAACTTGTTCTGAAGCCCGTTGCGCGACGCCGTTCATATAGATGAAGCGATACGAACGGCACTGTTGTCTGCTGTTCAGGCGCGCAATGGCGGCAAGGCGCGGCGATCCTTTCGTCACCATTTCACGGCGCAGCAGGATCTCGTTCCCTGCTTCCCCTAACGGTCTCATCTACCCGAATTCGTTAGGCATTGCGCCAGAAACGCGGAGAAGCATCGGCGACCCCGCGCGTCAGCTTGGCTCCGCCGCTGCAGTCGCATCGAGAATCCAGGCGAAATAA
>DATGCX010000080.1:0-28418 GCA_035311445.1 Xanthobacteraceae bacterium
ATTGCGACGTTAGTCTTCGCGCATTCCTCGATGGCGCCCTCCGCAATGGCGAGGCCCAACTTCCATGTGATGTCGCGCTGCATTTGGACCTGGGCGTTTGCGTCGCAGGGCATCAGAGCGAGCGCGATGGCGCCCGCCGTCAGACCGATCTTTGTCAGCATGAACAGAACCCTCCCATCGAGACCTGGCTACGCCTACGAGGCGCGGGTTGAGTGCGGCCGTGATTGTCTCACTTCCTCGACAGCTCGATTAAAGGGCCTTGCGGCCCCGTGATGCAAGGACCCTGCGCAGGGCGCAGCCGGGTTCTCGTCCCGGCCACCCCGATTTCTTGCGCCGTCCGTCAAAATTCCGAATCACCAATGCGCGGCGACGACAGTGTGTGCTTCAACGCAGTTGCAATTCGCTCTGATTCGCAAAAACCCCATACCGCAGCTCTAATTAACAGCGCGCTGCGGCGATACGCCAAATTGCGGCAGACCCTGGGCGGGTTCTTACGTAATTCCGCCGAGAATTTCGTGTTAATGGTAAAGGGTCAACTGGTTCGTTGACGGTGCTCAAGTTTGGCCTTGCCCCCACGCCGGCTCGGCCATTCCACTTTGAACCTTTGTTGAACTGGAAACCCGGTGTCGGCTGAACCGGAGTCCAGGTCCCGGGTATAGGCCACAGGTACCAGAAGGGTGGGACATGAAGTCGGAATGTAATTTCTACCTTGATCGTGCGGCCAAGTGTCTGGATATGGCGGAGCAGGTCGATAAGCAATATCGGGGAGATTTGCTTCAGATTGCGCGCGGTTGGGTCCAACTGGCCCAGGAGGAGGCCGAGTTGGAGAAGCTGCCGTCCACCGACGGTCCGCAAACAGCCATATGGTAGCTGCGGCACACTTCGACGCTTCTTTTTCGCCAAGGCTGTTGTAGTGTTGGCCTCGCCGCACGGGCGGTGAGGCCGTTTTCGACTCAAGCGACCAGCTGATCGCATCCGCAGTTTCGCGGTCCCGCTTGCTTGACCGTCGTGACGTGCGGTCCTGGATTGCTGTCACTTTGATTCGACCTTTAATCGGAGCAACGCATCCGCATTGCGGTGCGTGAGCTTAGCCCTGTCGTCTGGTGTTAGCGTGAGCTGTTCCAGGAAGGCGCGCCCCTTCGCGTTTGGCGCGAAAGGGTAGTCGACCGAGAACATGATGCGATCAATGCCGAAGGTCTGGAGCGCCACCACAAACGGCGGCTCGCTGAAAATTCCGCTGGTCGTGAGCCAGACGTGGTCCAGTATGGTGCGGCTGACGGGCCGATCGAGGTGATCGATATCGAGCGCAAAAACCTCGTCGGCGCGAGCCAGCATCATCGGCAGCATTTCGCCCATGTGGCCAATGATCAGCTTGAGTCGCGGATGTCGATCCAGCGTTCCAGCAACCACCATGCGAAGCACGTGGATCGCCGTCTCCGAGTGCCAGCCCCAGCCGGCGCTCTCAAGTACCCGGCTCCCACCCACCGGCAGATCGGAGAAATAGGCCTGCCGTACGGGTTCCGGCGGAAGGTGCGGATGGATATAGATCGGCACGTCGAGTTCCACCGCGGCTGCCAGGATGTGGTCATAGCTCGGATGATCGAGGAACCGGCCATCCGTCGTGCCGTTGATGACAGCACCCAGGAAGCCCAGGTCCTTCACGGCCCGCGCGAGCTCGACCGCGGCGGCGTCCGGCTCCTGCATCGGCAGTGTGGCGAAACCTGCGAAACGATTGGGATGACGGGCGATGGCCGCCGCCAGATGGTAGTTCATCTCGCGACTCATCGCGATGCCGTTCGGACCGGGAACGAGATCGGGGCCGGGGCCGCTGCTTGAGAGCACCTGCATGGTGATGCCGGCCTCGTCCATCGACTGTAGACGTCGCTCGCCGATTTCGGGAAGAAGCTCCAGAGGATTCGGGCCGTTGGGAGGCAGCTTTCTCGGCCGGAATCCGCGCCGCCTGATTGCGTCCGGATCAATGCGGCCGACCAGCGCCGGAACCGTGAAGTGCTCCTCGAGTGCAACAGTGCGCATGGGGCGGTTTCTTTCCGGTTTTTCTCAGGTTGTTCCGCCGGGTTGTTGCATCGTTGCCGTCCTCGGGCAAGTGCAAGGGAAAAGCATTGCTTTTTTGGACAGCGTTCTGGTTGTGTTCGCATGCTTTTCTACTGAATGTGTCGTTCGCGCAACCTTTGTCTGCTGCCTACTGTGCTAAGGGGCGCCCGCGGGGGCAATGGAAGGGCGGCCACTGCACGGACGACGGTACAAGGACATTGGTACGTTGTCGGTTATGCGCATAGAGAGCAGATACGTATAAACACGAAGATTGGCGTTACGATGCCAGGAGGCTTTGATGAACGCATTCGCTCGCTGCACCGACGTGACGACGCGCTGTGCATTCTGTGGCAAGTCGCTGCCAATCGCGAATGGGCAGGTGCAGCCGTGGCGCGCTCCAAACGGCCAATTCTTCTGTGATGAATTCTGCGCCGACGATGCAGAGGAAATACGCTTTCAGAGGCATGGCTTGGCGCGTCGCAGGGCGCACGACCGGATCCCCCTCGATTCGGTGCGATAGGCTTATTTTTGGGCGCGGCGACTCTCTGCGCGTCGGCCGGCCAGTCCTCCCCAGCACCCTGTGCAACATCAGCCCGTGTGCGGTCGGTTCGATGACCGCGATACCTGCGGAACCATGACATAATCGCATTGCTTTTACGCAATCTGGGCTTAGACGCGCACGAGTTTATGGCCGCGCCGAGTGCGGTCAGATTGTGTCCTTGACCAACTCGTCTCGTGGGAGACGCGGCTTTCGGTTGCGCGGGAGGCCCGGGTGGATTGATATTGATGCACCTGGGCGGACGGGCTTGGACTGGAAAATTTGTCTGGTCGTGCCGATATGGGTGGGGGATTAACGGCAACGGTCGCGGACCGAACGTATCGCCCGGGCGGCGACTTGATTTTGCTGCAGGCAAGCGGTAGGAAGCGTCATCGCCTGCGGCCCGGTTTCGGACTTCCGCGGCGATGGTATCCCGACAAAAGGAGCCGCAGCGGTCTCATCCATCAAGGATTGGGGACGAGGAGGTTTGTGCGGATTCCCGCAGCGCGCAGCGCAACTGGAGTCGCGGCGATTAAGACACGGGAATTCGGAACGAGACATCGCGAATTCATACGATTGGGATCAGCAACAATGGCAAAGGTCAGCCCGTTCAAGTTTTTGCAGGAGGTACGCCAGGAAGCCGCCAAGATCACGTGGCCGAGCCGACGCGAGACCACAATCACCACCATCATGGTGTTCGTGTTTGCGACCCTTGCGGGCTTGTTTTTCCTGATGGCGGATCAGGTGATCCGGATGGCAGTGACATTGGTGCTCGGAATCGGCAGTTGAACGGAAAGACCTTCATGGCCAAACGCTGGTACATCATCCACGCCTACTCGAATTTCGAAAACAAGGTCGCGGAATCGATCCGGGACCAGGCCAAGCAACGCGGCCTTTCCAATTTGTTCGAAGAGGTGATGGTACCGAAGGAAAAGGTCGTCGAGGTGCGTCGCGGCCGCAAAGTCGATGCCGAACGCAAGTTCTTTCCAGGTTACGTGCTGGCAAAGATGGAACTCACCGACGAGGCTTTCCATCTCATCAAGAACACGCCGAAAGTAACGGGCTTCCTCGGCGCCGACAACAAGCCGATGCCGATCTCGGATGCGGAAGCCGCGCGCATCCTGCATCAGGTCCAGGAGGGCATCGAGCGGCCGAAGCCGTCGGTATCCTTCGAAGTGGGCGAGCAGGTTCGCGTGTCCGATGGTCCGTTCGCATCATTCAACGGCACCGTGGAGGAGGTCGATGAGGCCCGTTCGCGTCTCAAGGTCGCCGTATCGATCTTCGGCCGCGCCACGCCCGTCGAACTGGAATTCGGCCAGGTCGAGAAGAGCTAGCGGCACGACACGGACAGGCTATACCAGTTGTTTAGCTAGTTCGCTCGACGACCGCTCCGAGCAAAGGGGCTGATCTTGTTCCATTATGCGTTCGGCGGAACGACGCCGATTTGGCTCGCGATCAAGCCATAATGTTCGATGCGCCGGTGGCGGGCGAAATCGAACATGGTTTCCTTGCCGAACCGCGTCGCATCGAGATCGCAATCGTGCACGAGGAGTTCGTCCTCCTCAGTCGTCGTTTCCGCAACGATCTCGCCGTCCGGGTTGACGATCACGCTGCCGCCCATGCAGTGATGTCCGTCCTCGATGCCGCACTTGGCCACCGCTACCACCCAGGTCGAGTTCTGATAGGCGCCCGCCTGTAGCGAAAGCTTGTGGTGGAACATGCGCTTTTCCAGGCCTTCGTGGCCGTTTTGGGCGTTGACCGAAGGCGTGTTGAAACCGAGCACCACCATCTCGACGCCTTGCAGGCCCAGCACGCGAAACGTCTCTGGCCAGCGCCGGTCGTTGCAGATGCACATGCCGAAGACGCCGTCCAGTATCTGCCACGCCGGAAAGCCGAGATCACCGGGCTCGAAATAGCGCTTCTCGAGATGCTGGTGACTGCGCTTCGGCTCGAACTCGTCGTGGCCGGGCAGATGGACCTTGCGGTACTTGCCGACCATGGTACCCGCCTTGTCCACCAGTATTGAAGTGTTGAAATGACGCGCGTCCGGCGTGAGTTCCGCGTAGCCGAAGCTCATGGCGATGGCGGCGCGCTTCGCTTCCTCGAACAGCGGCCCGGTGGCGGCGCTTGGCATCTCGCGCTCGAACCAGATGTCGGCGTCGCTGCGGTCTTCCCAGTACCAGCGCGGGAAGAAGGTGGTCAAAGCCAGCTCCGGATAGACGATGAGATCGCAGCCCTCGGCCTGCCGCATGAGGTCGAGCATGCGAGCAACCACGGCTTGCCGCGTGTCGGCCTTCTGAATGGGGCCGAGCTGAGCGGCGGCCACTTTGACGTTGCGCATGTGTGTGCCTCATTCGTCGTTCTTGTAGCCGGACGAGCGCAGCTAATCCGGGGCCATTGATGCCGACGGCCGTCCCCGCATTACGCTCCGCTCCATGCGGGCTACCCGCCGACCCGATGTTCCAGCCGGCTTATCAGCCGCACCACTGGCCACAGCAGCACCAGATAGACCACCGCTGCAAGCACGATAGGGGACGAATTATATGTGAGCGAACGCGCCATGTCGGCCGAGTAGAGCATTTCCGGCAGGGCGACCACGCTCGCGAGCGAGGTGAGCTTAACCACCTCCACGGTGTTAGACACGAGGTCCGGCAGCACGTTGCGTACCGCCTGGGGGATGACAACGTAGGCCAGGGCTTGCCACGCCGTGAGACCGGTGGAGCGGGCAGCCTCACGCTGGCCGGCACCCACGCTATCGAGGCCGGCGCGGTAGATCTCTCCGTAGTAGGCCGAGTTGTTGAGAAAGAATGCGAGGCAGACCGACGTGAACGGCGATAGCCGCAGGCCGGCGAACGGAAGCCCGGCGTGAACAAAGATGAGTAGCACAAGCGGCGGTACGGCGCGGAAAACGTCGATGAGAAGCGCCACGACGAAACGAACGCCAGGCGAGTGGGCGCGCCCGGCGAGCGCCACCATGAGGCCTCCGGCGAGGCCGAGCGGCACCACTGCGGCGCAGACCAGCAGAGTCATGCCGAGGCCCCTGAAAATCAGCGGCGCAGCTTGCACCATGATGTCGATGTTGAAGAACTGCAGGAGAATCGCGTCCATCAGGTGCGCCTCCAGGCAAATCGTGTCTCGATATAGCGCCCGGCGATCACCACCGGCACGAACAGAACGAGATACGCGATTGCCCCCATCATCAGCGGGGTGGCGTTAAAGGAGAAGCTTTCCGCCGTGGTCGCCTGGTTGAGGATTTCCGGCACGCCGATCACAGTCCCGAGCGCGGTATTCTTCGTGATGGCGATGGTGCGGTTCGTCAGCGGGGGCACAGTGAGCCGCACCGCCTGGGGCAGGATGACGTGCAACAGCGTTTGTGAGTATGTGAGCCCGGTCGAGCGGGCCGCCTCCCACTGGCCTTTGCGTACCGACAGGATACCGGCCCAGAAGATCTCTTCCGCGAAGGCTGCGAGAAGGAGCGACAGCACGAGCCAGAGCACCGCATAGCTCGGCAGCAGGATGCCGACATTGGGTAGGCCGAAATACACGATGAGGACAAGCACGAGTGGCGGCAACGCACGGGCCACGTCGACCAATACGACGATCGGTATATTGACGAGGCGCCAGCGCAAGCTGCGGACGAGCGCGAGCGCAAGGCCGAGCGAAATGCCGGCAAGGACCACGAGCACCGCGATCTCGATCGTCACCGCCATGCCCTTGAGGATGTCCGGGAGATAGCGAACGATCAGCTCGGGCTTGAAGAAGGTGTCGATGAAGAGGCTGCCGTTGTCCATGTCTGACCTTTGGAGCGCGTTCCTAGGAAATTGGCGAGGCTTTCTTTACCGCTCCCCGCTTGCGGGGAGAGGTCGGATCGCGCTTGCGCGATCCGGGTGAGGGGGGCTCTCCACGAGTCTGAGCCTGTGGAAAGGCCCCCTCAGCCCGACCCTCTCCCCGCAAGCGGGGAGAGGCAGCAGCCGTGGCGCCGCGCAGTGATCCTACCTCGTCGAGACATGCTCTAGCCCGCAATCCCAGCAAGAAATTTGCGGGCCCGCGGATTCGCATCGGGGCCAAAAATCTTCGCGGGCGACCCCTCGTCGCATATGAGACCATCCTCCATGAACACTACGCGATGTGCCGCTTCGCGGGCGAAGCGCATTTCGTGACTCACCACCACCATGGTCATTCCGGAGGCTTGCAGGCCGCGCAGCACGGCGAGCACGCTTCCTACCAGTTCCGGGTCGAGCGCCGAGGTGGGCTCATCGAACAGCATGATTTTCGGCTCGAGCGCAATGGCGCGGGCAATGGCCACACGCTGTTGCTGGCCGCCGGAAAGTTCGTTCGGATAGGCGCGCGCCTTGTCCTTGAGCCCCACCCGCTCAAGGGCCGCAAGCCCGATCGCCTCGGCCCGCGCATTGGCAAGACCCATCACCTTTCGCAATGCCAGCGTGACATTGCCGAGGGCCGTCATGTGGGGATAGAGGTTGAAGGCCTGGAACACCATGCCGATGCGACGGCGCGTGGCATTGATGTCGTTCTTGGGATGCAGGATATCGATGCCGTCGATGAAGATCGAGCCGCCGGTTGGCTCCTCCAGGCGGTTGAGGCAGCGCAGAAATGTGCTCTTGCCGGCGCCAGACGGGCCGATGATGAACACGAGTTCCTGGGGCTCGACGGCGAAATCGATTCCCTTGAGAACTTCAGTTCTACCGAAGGATTTGCGCAAGCTCCGTACCTCAAGGATCAGGTTGCGCTGCGCCGACCTCATAAGCGGCGATTCCTCAGAATTCTTCCATCGCATATCGGCAACGGCCCCCTACCCTCTCTCGCACACGCGGAAGGTATAGGGAGGGGTCGCCCTGCAATGACGAAGGCTCACGAACACGTTGCCGGGTGTTCCGACGCATCATAGCCCGGCATGTCGGGCACGCCGTAGCCCGGATAGATGGTAGCCGCCGCCGAGCCTGGTGCCGGCTTGGTGCCGAACCACTTCTCGTGCATTTTTGCCAGCGTGCCATCCCGTTTCATGCATTCGATCGCGACGTCGAGCTTGCGGCGCAGCTCCACATTATCCTTGCGGACCGGGGCGGCCCAGACGAGGCCGGTGGAATACAGATAAGACAGCTTGATGGCGGGGTTGTTCTTTGCCGCCCAGGCGACCGCCGTGTTGCCCGCCACGTTGGCATAGGCGCGCCCCGAAATCACCGCCTGCACGGCATCCGTGTTGGTGCCGAAAGATTCGATGGTCCATCCGATCTTGTCGGCAAGCTCCCGGGCCCAGGAGTCGTAGACAGCACCTTTGTTGACGGCGATCACCTTGCCTTTAAAGTCCTCCAGCCTGGTGATCTCGGGCGCGTCCTTTCTCACCACGAACTGGAAATCGGTGTTTAGATAGCCTTCGGTGAAAAGCAGGTTCTCGGCGCGCTCCTTAGTGACCGTGACCGGGGCGGCGAGGAAATCATAGGTGCCGGCCTGGAGAGCAGGAATGAGGCCGGAAAACTGGGTTGCCTCGATTTCGATCCTGCGGTTGAGGCGCTTCGCGACCTCGTTGGCGAGATCCACGTTGAAGCCTTGAATGCCACCGGAAAGAATGGGCATGGCGTGCGGCGCGAAAGTGCCGTCGACGCCGGTCCGCAGCGGAGCTTCCTGCGCCAGCGCGGACGAAGCGGCAACGGTGGCGATGAGAATGATGAGTACGCGATGCATGGGCTTTTCTCCGATTTCGAAGCCTCGGCGACCATTTCTCTTTGCCGGCAGCTGGCGTGCGGTTATCGTGATGCCACAACGTGCTCCGGTCATATTGAACCACTCTGTCCGGAGTCATGGCCGGGCTTGTCCTAGCCATCCACGCCTTGCCGAGTCTCCGCAAGAAAGACATGGATGCCCGCGACAAGCGCGGGCATGACGATGGAGAGGTGATTTCGATATCGCCGGAACACGCCCTGACTCTCGCAGGAGGTTTTGATGCTGAACGAATCCGCACGCGGCGTTTACATCATCTCGGTTACGCCGTTTGACGAACGTGGCGCGCTCGACCTCGACGGCGCCGATCGGCTGATAGATTTTTACGCCGAGGCCGGCGTCAACGGATTGACCATCCTCGGTATGATGGGCGAAGCGCCGAAACTTGCTCATCAAGAGGCGGTTGACTTCGCGCACCGCGTCATAGCACGCGCCGGCAAGCTGCCGGTGGTGGTCGGCGTGTCCGCCCCAGGCCTTGCTTGGCTTGCGGCACTCACAAAAGCCGTGATGGACCTCGGCGCCGCTGGCGTGATGATCGCGCCGCCCGGCGGACTCAAGGGCGATGATGCGATCGTCACCTATTTCCAGAACTGCGTCGAGGCAATTGGCAACGTGCCGTTCGCGCTGCAGGACTTCCCGCAAGCCAACGGACTTTTCATTCCGGTATCGGTCATCGAGCGCGTGGCGGCGACCTGCCTGACCTGCGTCATGCTCAAGCACGAAGACTGGCCCGGACTGGACAAAATCACCGCCGTGCGTGCGCGGGAGAAGCACGGGATGCGGCGACTCTCCATCCTGTCGGGCAATTGCGGGATCTTTCTTCCGTTCGAGCTGGCGCGGGGCGCCGACGGCGCCATGACTGGTTATGCCTATCCGGAAATGCTGGTAGGCGTGTGCAGGCTTATGGCCGCCGGACGCCGCAGCGAGGCGCACGACTTGTTTGACGCCCATCTGCCGTTGGTCCGCTACGAGCAACAGCCCGGCGTCGGGCTTGCTGTACGCAAGTACGTGCTGCGGCGGCGCGGGGTGCTGAAGAGCGATGCCCAGCGCAAACCCAGTCTGGACATATCGCGCGAAACCGCGGCCGAAATCGATTTCATGCTCGAGCGGCTTGAGAGAGCGACTACCTCCCTGCCAGTCCGCGCCGCGTCCTAGGGGTATCGCACACCGGCTGGTCATTGTTGCCATGGCCCGACTTTCGGCAATCGCGCTCCGGCATGCGGGGCATTCTCAGTATGCCGATGGGTTTCGATCGGGGTCAATCGTCGATCATGCCACTTGGTTAGGCATTTGCGCTCGGGCACCCGCCAGACGTTTTCAATGGTTTGCGCCGGAAAAATCGCGTAGCAGTCTGCATGCCGTGACGCGGATATTTCGCGTCGTCGCCGGCGTGTTGCGGCTTCTTCCGACAAAGCGCGGCTCGCCGCCGCTGATGACGGCCCCGACGGCGGCAATGTCGCCGTTGCGGATCGCCGAAAGCGCATCGCTTTGCGTGCCGCCGTCGGGGGCGTCGATCAGAACGATGTCCGCCGCCTTGCCGGCGCTCAACAAACCGCAATCGAGGCGGTATATGCGGGCATTGCTGCCCGTCGCTGCGGCGATGGCGAACTCCGGCGCGATGCCGGCGAGACTTGAGAGGTGTGCGATGGTGTAGAGCATGCCGAGAGGCATGATTCCGCTACCGGTCGGCGTGTCCGTGCCGATGATTAACCGGTCGAAGGCTTCGAGCTTTTGAGCCAGGCTGGCGCACATCAACGCCGTGCGCAGATTGCCGGCGGTGCAGATCTGTAGCGCAATGTCGCTCTCCCGGATAACGCGCTCAAAATCCCGGTCCGGCATTGCGGTCGGCCCGCCATTGATGTGAAAGGAGACATGCGGTTTGAGAGCGAGCAGGTGGTCGCCGGTGATGGCGCCGGAGCCTGGGATCGACGAGCCGCCGGTGTGCATGGTCGTTATCATGTCGTGGGCGCGCGCCGCGGCGATCAACGGCGCATATTCGTATGCGCTCGCGAAGGCGCCGAACCCCGCTTTGGCGAGCCAAACGCCTTGCTTGGCGATCTCGCCGAGATCGTTTCCCGTCAGACCGGGCTCAAGAATGACCGAACCTGCGTGCACGGTCATGCCGCCGGGCCGGTAGTACTCGAAACACCGCCGCGCGGCAACCGCGAGCGCCTTGATCCCTTCGGGATCGCGTGGGCGCCCAGGCACATGCACCTCGGACGCGCTTATGGCCGTGGTGACGCCGCCATGCACGTAACTTTCGAGATAGCCGACGGTCTGCTGGCGCGGGGTGTAGTCGCCGAATGTGACATGAACGTGCGAGTCGATCAGGCCAGGGATCGCGGTGGTCCCATCGGCGTCGATGACGACGTCGCACGCTTGAACCTCCCTCGACGACACAGTGCCGACGCTGTGGATTTTCCCATCTGCGGCAATGATCGTATCGCCTGGGGCCAACGGGGTGGGCCAATCGCCGGAAACGATGGTGCCGATGTTGGTGATTGCTAAACGCATGCGTCAGTCCTACAAGAAGGCGGAGGTCCTTCGCTGCAGCCACGCGGAACCGGTTGGCGCAGGTTCGATCATTCCGGTTTTATGCCGGTCTGCCTGATGACCGCGCCCCAGCGAGCTTGTTCTTCACGCATGAACGCATCGAATGCGGCGGCTGTGCCGCCTTCGATGTCGGCCCCCTGTTCGGCAAAACTCTTGCGGACGTCCGCCATATCCAGGATCCTGACGAGCTCAGCATTCAGCCGTTGCAAGATGGCCGGCGGCGTGGCGGCCGGAGTCACGACGCCGTACCAGAGTGAGATGTCCATGCGGTCGTAGCCAAGCTCGGTGAACGTAGGGATGTCCGGAAGCAGGCGATGGCGCTGCCAGCTTGCGGCAGCCAGCGGCCGAAGCTGGCCCGACATGATGAAGGGCAACAGCGACGGCGCCGCATCGAACATGATCGCAACGCGCCCGGCGATGAGATCGACAACCGCAGGGCCGCTGCCTCGATACGGAACGTGCAGGAGTTCGATTCCCGCAAGAGTCTTGAACAGTTCGCCGGCAAGGTGAGGCGCGCCGCCGGTGCCGGCCGACGCGAATGCAAGTTGCCCGGGGCGCGCCTTCGCGACCGCGACCACCTCGGCGACCGACTGCGCCGGCAGCATCGCTGTGACGGTCATGATCAATGGCAGCTTGGCCACCAGGATGACCGGCGCAAAATCCTTCGCCGGATCGTATGGCAGGTTCGCATAAAGGTGTGGACCGATGCCGTGGGTTGCGATCGTATTCAGCAGCAGCGTGTAACCGTCGGGCTCCGATTTGGCGACGCTGGCTGCCGCTGTCGTTCCGGCGGCACCGCCGCGGTTCACGACAATGACCGACTGCCCCAGGGCGTCGGCGAGCTTCGCCGCGATGATCCTGGCCACGAAGTCGGCCGCGCCGCCGGGAGGAACCGTGACGACGAGCTGGATCGGACGAGTCGGGTACGCGGGCTCCGCACATGCCGGATTCGTCCAGACAAAGGCCGCGAAGCAGAGTACAAGGCGTCGCAAGGTCCGCATATACGCACCCACCGTCCGTTTTGGATCGAATAGAGAACTCCCGGAATTTCCTCCGCCATGCCGATCAAGCTCGCCGAGAATTTTCGCGCGGTATCCTATGCGCCATTCTATGCCACGCAGGCGCTCGGTTTCTACGCACAGGAAGGCATCGAGGTCGAGTTGATAAATTCGCCCACACCGGCAGCAGCCGTATCTGACCTCCTCAAAGGTATAATCGATCTATCATGGGGTGGGCCGATGCGCGTGATGAAGGCGCGCGAAAACAACCCGAACTCGCCGCTCGTCTGCTTCTGCGAGGTGGTAGCGCGTGATCCCTTCTTTCTGGTCGGCAGAGGAGATCGACCGGAGTTCCGGCTCACTGATCTGACGCGGCTGAGATTGGCGACCGTTTCGGAGGTGCCGACCCCATGGTTGTGTCTGCAGGAGGATCTGCGCCAACACGGCATCGATCCGGATCGGCTTGAACGCGTGACCAACAGGACCATGGCGGAAAATCTGGAGGCCCTGCGCCGTGGAGAAGTCGACGTTGCGCAGATGTTTGAGCCCTACGCTTCGATGGCGCTGAAGTTGGGCATCGGCAATATCCTTTATGCGGCAAGCACGCGCGGGCCCACTGTCTATACGACCTTCTTGGCAACCCGTGACAGTATCGAGCGCAACCGCACGTCCTTTGCCGCTGTGGTGCGGGCTGTTCGCCGCATGCAGTCTTGGCTCGTCGATCACGGCCCGGAGGAACTGGCCGCGGTCGTCCAACCCTTTTACCCAAACGTGGCGAGCGAGCTTTTGGCAAGCTCGCTCCAGCGCTACCACAATGCTGGCCTTTGGACGCGATTTCCCGAAGTGTCGCGAGAAGGGTTCGCGCGACTGTCCGCAGGCCTGCTGTCGGGCGGCTTCATCTCCCGCATGCATGCGTATGAGGACTGCGTGGATCAAAGCCTGTATTGAGTGGAACCTCTCCAGTTGAGGGGAAGCGCATTGCGTAGGGGCGGGCCTTGTGCCCGCCCGCGCGTTGCCGCAGGCTGTGGCCTGGCCGGGCGGCCACAAGGGCCGCCCCTACAAAGGTGAATGTCTTGCAGACCTTCAATTCAGTTGACGCGCTCTACTAGCATCGGCTTGCCGGACCAAGGACGGCATCTCACTACGCACCGATGGCGGTGACGCTCCCGCAATGCGGGTTGGCAAGCGAGTGAAGCAAAACGACCTTTGGGAGGCAGTATTGCTCGATACGATCATTCGTGGTGGCGACGTGGTCATGCCCCAGGGCGTTCTTCAAGCCGATGTCGCGATTCTCGGCGAGACAATCGCGGCAGTTACGGCTCCGGGTGCGCTGCCGGTGGAGACAGCCGGGCGCATCATCGACGCGAGCGGTCGCATCGTCATGCCGGGCGGCATCGACCCGCACGTCCATCTGCATCATGTATGGATCAAGCCCGACGGCACGCCGTTGACGACTGCCGGGCCCGAGCAAGTGGGGCGCGCCGCGCTGTTTGGAGGCACGACCACCTTCATCGATTTCGCTTATTGGCGGGATGGCGCGTCGGCGCTTGAGGCCATCGAGGCGCGCGACCGGGACTTTGTCGGCAAGAGTCCGTGCGACTGGGCCTACCACATCATGTTACATTCCGAGCCGCCCCCTGAATTCGCCAGCCAACTCGCCGAGGCAATTCAAGCCGGCTATCCGACCTTGAAGATATTCACCACCAACATCCTTCCCTCGCGTAGCGGACGCATGGTCGATTTCGGCGATATCTGGGAGGCATTCCAAGTTTTGGCGAAGTCGGGCGGGCTCGGCGTCATCCATGCAGAGGACAACGACATTGTCATGCATATGTATGCTAAGCTGATCCGTGAAGGCCGGGTCGGCTTCGAGCATCTCGCCGACGTTCACAATCGCCTGTCGGAGGACCTGAGTTTCCGCCGCATCCTCCGACTTGCCGAAAGCGTCCCCGGTACCGCTCTGTACATGATGCATGTCTCCGCCGCGACTGGCGTCGCCGCTATCGCCGAGGCCCGCCGGAAAGAACTGCCCGTATATGGCGAGACGCTTCACCAGTACCTGGGCTACACGGCCGAAGACTACAAGCGCCCCAATGGGCAAATCTATCACACCTATCCGTCATTGAAGTCAGCGGAGGATCAGAAGGCGCTCTGGGACGGAACGATGCGAGACTCTATCCATTGCATCGCGACTGACGAGCTGTGCTGTACGCTGAAGGACAAGACCATCGGCAGCCGCATCGATGACACAACGGGCGGCAATTCGGGAGTCGAGCCTCGCCTCTCCGTCATGTACACCGAGATGGTCGTGCGCCGCGGATATACTCTGTCGCGATATGTCGACCTCGTCTCCAGCAACGCGGCCAGGATCATGGGGCTTTATCCGCGGAAGGGGGCGATCGCAGCGGGCAGCGACGCCGACATCATAATTCTCGATCCGACCCGGCGCGGCAAGATCACCGCATCGGCACTGCACGAAACCGATTATACGCCCTGGGAGGGCCATGAGATATTTGCCTGGCCGGTGATGACGATGTTACGCGGCAAGGTGATGGTCGAGAACGAGCAGTATTTTGCCAGCCCTCGCGATGGTCGTTATCTCAAGCGCAAAATCGCGGCTGAGATCTTGAATGGGCCGGCCCTATGATGTCGAAGGCCTTGGAACATCTGCACGCGCTGATGACGCAATCGCTCGTCGCGTGGAGACTGACCGGCACGGTCCACGGAACGAACGATGGGGCGATCCTAATATCCTGCCAAGGCCACAACATCCGCATCGAGCAGGCGCCACCTCACTTGCCGTTCCAATGGTTCGTGATCATCGACAACCGCAGGCGTCCCGCGATCTCGCTCGTCGCGGTGCTGCGCCAGGTCCGCTCGGTGCTCGACCCCGGATACGCCACTATGCGGGCGCGCATCGCGCCCCTTGCGCTGGTGACGACGTGATCGAGGCTTTGGTTCTCACCGGCTTCCTTGGGAGCGGCAAGACGACGTTGCTCGCTCACCTGCTGCGTCGGCCTGAATTCTCGCGAACCGCTGTGATCATCAACGAGTTCGGGGAGATCGGCCTCGACCATGACCTGATCGAGGCGAGCGAGGAGAGCGTTATCGAGTTGCAAACCGGATGTCTGTGCTGCAAGGTCCGCAACGACCTCGCTACAACGCTCCATGATTTATTGCGGCGCCGTGACCAGGGGAGCGTCACGGCGTTCACCCGCGTGGTGATCGAAACGAGCGGGCTCGCGGACCCGGCGCCCATTCTACAAACCCTGATGACCGATGCGATGATTGCCGGGCGTATCGTCCTGGATGGTGTCGTGACGATCGTCGATGCCGTCACTGGCATCGATACGCTTAGCTATGAGGAGATTTCGGTAAAACAGGCCGCACTGGCCGACCGCCTCGTGCTGACGAAGACCGATCTCGTTGGCCTGACGCCGCTCCCACTCATTGGCCGGCTGCGGGCGCTCAACCCGACCGCGCCCGTATTATCTGCTCAACGGGGTCAAATCGACCCGGCACATCTATTCCAAGGGCGCCTCTACGATCCGCTCGCCAAGTCTGTCGATGTCCAATCGTGGCTGAGAGTGGAAGCAATCCCGCAACGGTGTGCGCATCAACATCAGGACGTGAACACCTATGCGATCGTACGCCGAGACCCGATCCGGGCAGTGACGCTGACGCTGTTTCTCGAGGCGCTTTGCGAACATTGCGGTGCCGATCTTCTGCGACTCAAAGGCATCGTGAACATCCTCGAAAGCCCGAACCGGCCCGCCGTCATCCACGGTGTTCAGCACGTTTTTCATCCACCCTCATGGCTGGCGCGCTGGCCGTCCGAAGATCGCTACAGCCGTATCGTCTTCATTACACGGAGCGTTCCCCGCGGCTGGGTCAATGCGCTGCTCGAAGCGCTCGATGCGGAAGTAACTGCGGTCTCCGCATAGCGATAGCCTGCCTCTCTTGTTCACAACTTGCTCGCAGCAAGAAAGCGCACCTAAGCAGGAAGCAATGGCGGCAGAGAAAACTTGCATCGCGATCATCGGCGCTGGCATTGGCGGGCTCACGGCAGCGGCATGCCTGTTGCGACTTGGCTTCAGCGTCGAGGTCTACGAGCAGGCGCCGCAATTCGCCCCAATCGGCGCTGGCATTCAACTCACGGCGAATGCGATGAAGGCGCTCGGCGGGCTGGGCTTAACCGAGCACTTGCGCAGCCTTGGCTTCGTCCCAGCAGCATTTCACAGCCGTGAGTGGGACACGGGAAACATCACCAACGTGCTGATCATGGGGGAAGCGCTCGAACAGCGCTATGGCGCGCCGGATCTGATGATCCACCGCGCCCGTCTTCACGCGGCGCTTGCTGCCCTGATACCACACAGCCGCATTCACTTCGGCAGAAAGCTGGTCG
Source organism: Xanthobacteraceae bacterium (assembly GCA_035311445.1). Taxonomy (GTDB): domain Bacteria; phylum Pseudomonadota; class Alphaproteobacteria; order Rhizobiales; family Xanthobacteraceae; genus JAJPKK01. The sequence goes on from DATGCX010000080.1 coordinate 16,283, forward strand.
CGATCGAGCGCAGCGAATCGAGCACCACGCTCGTGTTTGCCAACGGCAGCCGCGTCAGAGCGGTGCTGGTCATTGGTGCCGATGGCATTCATTCGATGGTGCGCGAGGCGCTATTCGGCGCCGAGCAACCCCGCTTCACCGGTCGCGTCGCCTACCGCACAACTTATCCCACGGCACTCCTCAATGGCATCGCGGTTGACCAACGCGCCAAGTGGTGGGGTCCGGATCGTCATGTCGTGCATTACTTCACGACCGCGAACGAAGACGAGATCTATTTCATCGCGGTTGTCCCGGAGTCGAATTTCCTGGTTGAATCCTGGTCGACGAAGGGAGACAAAGACACGCTGCTCGCGGCCTTCGCCGGATGCCATCCACAGCTGCGCGCCATTCTTGCGGCGGCGCCCGAGCTGCGCAAATGGGCGCTCGTGGAGCGTGATCCGATGCCTTCCTGGGGCAAGTACGGCGTCGTGCTGCTTGGCGATGCGTGCCACCCGATGATGCCCTACATGGCCCAGGGTGCAGCCTCGGCGATCGAGGACGCGGTGCTCCTCGCGCGGTGCCTCGCGCGGGCCGCGTGGGAGGAAATGCCCGACGCGCTTGCGGTTTACGCTGCGAACCGCACAGAGCGCACCGCCCGAATGCAGCTGACCAATCGCGAGAATACCTGGCTACGCTTCAAGACCGATACGGACTGGGTGTACGATTTTGACGCTTGGCACGCGGAGCTTGCAGGCCTTGGGAACGCGGTGCGCCCGTCACGATGACAGAGCTGCAATAAAGGCCTTGGGAAGGCCAGCCGCCCCCCGCCGGCGCGGATCGGCTGATGGGTTGAACCATACTCGTCCGGTTGGCGGCGTAGCTCCATTACGTTGCCGACGCGGCGGCCCGAACCGGCCCGACTTGGGGTTACAGCAAGTCGGCCGCTATCTGGGGTACTCTATTTGTTCGGGCGCGTGGCCGCGGAGCAGGAAATCCACGCGGGGCACGTCTAAGATGCTACCGTGTAAGCGCAATTGGATCTGTTGTCTCCTTCCTCCGTAGGGCCCCTTAAGGACATCTTCTAAATTTTCAGCGAATGCGACCTGCACTATTTGTGTTCCGGGTACCGCGCGATCTGGTGGCAAATCGCTTAGTGGCACCAAACGGAGGCCGACTTGCGTGCAGCTTCGAATTCTTACGTCGTTGATGTGTTGCTTGCGGTAGACTCGCCGCGGCGCGGAGGGAGAGCGCTCGCGCGACGATTGCGGAGATTTGCGATATCGGCGCTCGACCCTTACCGGCCCGAGCTACATTACATGCGCGGCCCCGGGCCGAAATGGTGCGAAAGAAATTTCGCCGATCCTTAGCGTTCAGCAATCCCGCGCGGAGATGCCCCTGCTTCGGTCGATTCAATTGAGCTGTTCACGCCTGCCTGAGACGCGGCGGTACTGATAGTCGATTTCGGGGTGGTTAGGCCGTGGCTGCTAGGGCGGTAAAGGGGCTGATCGGGCGTGACGCCTGTAGGCACCTCTCTCGAACGGAACGCGGTCGCGCCGCGCTCCGGGCGCTTTTTCCGCACCTATGACGATCCATCGCAGGCGGCCAGTCTTTTCCGCCGCTGAGGACAGACCTGCCGTCTGTTGCAAAGTGTGGCGCGGGCGAAAGTGACCCGAAGCGACCGAGCGCCGGTCGGGCCGCGCCAAGCGTGGCGCACTGCACCTCTCGCGCCTAAAAAATGGCCTGTTGAGCGAGGATACCCTGGCAGGCTGACTGATCGGCGCATCATTGGGGGTTAATCTGAATCCTGCACAACACAAGTGGTTGAAAGAATCCCTGTATCTGGCGACCGCGATCTTGCCTGCATTAGTAACAACCGCAGCGCCAGGATGGCTGCGGTGGGGACGTTGCTGCCTGGCGGTCTTGGCACTGATCATGGCCTGGGCGCAAACAGGCCGAGCGCAGGAGGGCATCGCTTGGACTATCAAGGCCGACGCCGTCAATGTCGATACCGGACGCGTGCTTGACATGCGCGACCTACAGGGTAGCGGGGTGCTGATCCGGGCCGCAAAGGGCTGGTTCCTGGCGCGCGTGAAGGACGGCACGGTCTATGTCGATCGTGCTGGCAATGCGAACACCGGGATCGTGTGGGCCATGCGTGGTTTCGTCGATCGCTGGCGACTCGGACACCGGACCCGTGTTCGCTGTGCACGACTTCTCGGGCGGCAGCGTCTTGCTTGGGACTGTGAAGGGATTGTTCTTGGCGCACGGACGCGTGATCGATATGCGCGGCTTCCCGGGCGGCGGGGTGCTGATTCAGGCCGAGAAGGGATGGTTCTTGGCGCACGTGGTGAATGGCGCGGTCGCCATCGATCCCGCCGGCGATGCCGAAACCGGACTCGTGTTCGATATGCACGAGTTCCCTGGCGGTGGGATGCTGATCCGGGCTGCGAAGGGATTGTTCCTGGCGCACGCGGTGAATGGTGCGGTCATCGTCGATCCTTCCAGCAACGCCGACACTGGCTGCATGCTAACCATGCACGACTTCCCAGGTGGTGGAGTCCTGGTCGGGGCTGCAAAGGGATTGTTCGTTGCCGTCCACTCTCACGCGCGCAAGTAGCCCCTCCGCGTGCACGATAGCGAGATATCGGAGTCCGCAAGGTTGGGTCTTGAGGCATAGAATTTACCATTGCGCGATTGTGCAAGAAAGGCCAAGCTGCGTCAAAGAATGCGGGCAGCTTCCCCGCTTCCCGCGGGCGACCGGACCGGTCGGCGGATTTGGGTGACCGTAGGTCGGCTCGCGTCTCAGGGAACCAACCATGCTGGCTTGCATTTGAAAGGCCAGGAGCGATGCCATGGTTTCCGACAACCCACGCACGCACAATTCTGGTGCATTGATCGGCGCGGCAAGAGACACGATCAATTCAATTCACCGCAACCAGCGCGGGCTGGCCCAGCAAATTGAGGCAAGTCGAGAGACCATCGCGGCCTCTTGTGAGTTACTCAGGCGCGCAGATGAGCTCCTCGCGGATGCCCCTTGGGCCAGGCAGCTTCGCGAGAACAAAACAAAATAAGTGATATTTGGTACAGTTCACATTCCGACTTCTTCGTAGCATCTTGATCAGAAGCGGTTATCCCTATCGGCCGCCGGCCGGCGGCGTCCCCGTGACAGCCTCGGCGGAGCTCGCCATGTGTCCGCGAACGTTCGCGTACCGGCCGGGCTTTCAAGCCATGTACTTCGTCCGCAGAGTCTCCGGATGCGCCAACAGATTGAAACCGAAATTGAATGCGAGCAAATCGAGGCCGAGTGGCAACGGTCCCTTGAGACCCAGAATCTCGCCGCCAAGAGATGGCAGGAGCTGCGCGCCACTGTCTTGGATTTCATGAAAATGGTGATTGCCCTGATACGGACCACCGAAGCGCTTCCCGATCCCAACACAGCCTGGCGGAACGGGTCGGAGGAGCGCATGGTGGAGCCATGCCTCCCGTCGGTGCACAGCAATTCGAATACATGACCCGTCGGTGCTCGCACCGCTGCGCTGTTTATGTCACGTCTTGCTCATGCGGCACTTTTCATCAGAGAAACCAGAGGCCACGATGAGAGCGTTGGCCGAAAACGCCACCAAATACGACGCTCGGAATTCGCGAGCGCACACCTCGATGATGGTGACAATTGTTGCAACGCGAGAAGTGATTGTGCAATCTCGGGCTTTGATTGCTGGGGCTAATGCTGTCCTCGCAAGATGGCGCCCCTGGTCCTGGAGCGCATTTCGGTCAAGTTGAAACACCTGCCATCTCTCCCCGATCGTGGCCCGGCTTGTCCCGGCCACCCCGATTACGATCGCTCTGCGCCTCAAAATTCGGCGTCGCCAGACAAGCCCCGCCACGATGTCCGTTGTGATTCAAGGCCAAAGAAATTCCCTCTGTAGCAGCGCCGGCGCAGCAGCTGACATGCCTCGCGTTCGTGCCGGACTAGCCTATAATGCCAGGGGGACGTTCACGACTTGTCGGGATTGGTTTAAAACCCGGGCGCGCACATGGGATGAAATTCGAGAGCTGACGGGACTACACGAGCCCACCTGGAGGGTCGGTCATGAATCGAAAGCAGGTCTTAGCCACGACCGCCGTTGGCCTGGCTCTCGGCGCCGCGTGCATGCTGAGCAGCGGCGTTGTCTTCGGACAGCCGCGGCCGAGTGTCGAGGTGCCGAAGTTTCAATACGATCCGACGTTTCCGCAGCTGCTCCCCGAAAAGTGGGCGATTGGCGCAATCGGCGGAATGGCCGTCGACAGCCACGATCACATTTGGGTGCTGCACCGGCCGACCCCGTTGCAGAAGAACGAGCGTTTCGCGGGCGCGGCCATGACGCCGCCCAGAGCGGATTGCTGCATCCCGGCGCCGCCAGTGCTCGAGTTCGATCAGGACGGCAAGTTGCTCGCATCTTGGGGCGGCCCCGGCGAGGGCTACGACTGGCCGTCGACCGAGCACGGCGTCTTTGTCGATGCGAAAGACAACGTCTGGCTGGGGGGAAACGGTGAGAAGGACGACCAGGTCCTTAAGTTCACGACACAGGGCAAGTTCCTGGCGCAGTTCGGCCGTCGGGGCAAGAGTGGCGGCAGCGCCGATACGCAGAACCTCGGCGGCCCCGCCAACCTGACGGTCGATTCCGTAAACAATGAACTGTATGTCGCTGACGGCTACCGGAACCGCCGCGTCATCGTGATCGACACCGAGACGCTGGCCTTCAGGCGCATGTGGGGCGCGTACGGCAACAAGCCGGACGACAAAGATCTCGGCCCGTACAACCCGGACGCCGCGCCGGTGCAGCAATTCCGTCTGCCGCACAATGTCGCGCTGTCGAAAGACGGCCTGGTGTATGTCGCCGACCGCCCCAACGACCGCATCCAGGTTTTCACGAAGGATGGTAAGTTTGTGCGGGAAGGATTCATCACGCCGAAAACGCTGCTCGCCGGCTCGACCTCCGGCCTCGCGTTCTCGCCGGATCAGCACTTCCTGTATGTGATCGACGGTGCCAACCATCACGTCTGGATTCTTCTACGCGAGACGCTTGAAGTCGTCGATCACTTCGGGCAGCAGGGGATCTTCGGCGGCTCGCTGAACGTGCCGCATGCGCTCGCGGTCGATAGCCAAGGCAACATCTACGTCGGCGAAAACTTCGACGGCCGGCGCTTCCAGCGCTTCGTTTACAAGGGCATGGGTGAGCCGACCGGCAAGACGTTGCCTCCTCCGAAACCGTAGCGTTGCATTATAGCGTAGCGGCTAACCTGCCCACCGAGCATCTTGCTCTTCGATCGGCGCGCGCACAAGCGGCGTGCTCCAACATCGCGGGCTGAAGGGGCGACCCATGTGGTCGCCCCTTGTGGTCGGCGGGTTTGCGCACTGCGTGCCCCTGACCGGATTGGTAAAACGAGTCACGCAAGGACCTTCTTCGAGTTCCGCACGTCCGCCGTGAACGGGGCGACCACAAGGGTCGCCCCTACATCGTCCTCGCGTCGGCGCAAACCCACTGAAACGCCGGCCTGTTTCCTCATGGCTTTGGTCATCTTGATTCCGGCAACGTCGATCGCGGCTATTCGGCTGCCGCGATGTGAGCGAACTCCGTCGCCTGACGCTCGAACAGGCTGCGATAGATGCCACCCTTTCGCACGGTCAGTGCGGCGTGAGTGCCCTGCTCGACGATTTCGCCGCGATCGAATACCAGAATACGGTCGAGGCTGCGCACCGTCGACAGCCGGTGCGCGATGACGATCGAAGTGCGTCCCTTCATCAGCCGCTCCATCGCCTGTTGAATCAACGCCTCCGATTCGGAATCGAGGCTTGAGGTCGCCTCGTCCAGGATCAACACCGGCGCGTCGGCAAGGAACGCGCGCGCCAGCGCGACGCGCTGCCGCTCACCACCCGACAGCTTGACGCCGCGCTCGCCGACCAGCGTGCCGTAGCCTTTGGGCAGGCGCAGGATGAATTCATGCGCATTGGCGAGCCGCGCGGCCTGCTCGATCGCAGCCATGCTCGCGCCCGGCCGGCCATAGGCGATGTTCTCAGCGAGCGAGCGGTGGAACAGGATCGGATCCTGCTGCACGATCGCAATGTGGCTGCGCAGCGACTGCTGCGTCGCTTTCGCGATGTCCTGGCCGTCGATCAGGATACGCCCACCGGAAACGTCGTAGAGCCGCTGTATCAGCTTGACGAAAGTGGTCTTGCCGGAGCCGGAGCGGCCGACCAGGCCGACGCGTTCGCCGGCGCGGATGTCCACCGACAGGCCATCATAGAGCGGAGTGCGATGGCCGCCGTAATGGAACATCACGTTCTCGAACACGATGCGCCCGCCCCTGATTTCGATCGGGCGCGCATCGACGGCATCGGCGATGCCGATCGCCTCGTCATGGATCGCGACAAGCTCTTCCATGTCGTTCACCGAACGCTGCAGATTGTTGATGTGCATGCCGATATCACGCAGATAGGCGTGGATGATGTAATAGCTGGTCAGCACATAGGTAACGTCGCCCGGCGAAGCGCGGCCTGCCATCCACAACAGCAGCGAGCCGCCGATCACGGATGCACGCAGGCCCAGCAGCACCGCGAGCTGGGCGGCGGAGGTGTAGATGTAGCGCAGCCAGGTCCGGTGCACGCGCCGGCGCCACCGGTTGATGACGTGCGCGAGCCGCACGTCCTCGCGCACTTCGGCGCCGAACGATTTCACCACGGCGTTGCAGGTGAGGGCGTCGGCCAGCGTGCCGCCGACCTTGGTGTCCCACGCGTTGGAGACGCGCGCCGCGGGCGCGATATAGAGCGTCGAGAACATGACTGTCATCGACACGTAGATCAGCGCGCCCAGCGCGATCACGAGCCCAAGCGAGGCCCAGTGCAGTCCGAGCAGGATCACCGATCCTAACAGCACCGCCAGTGACGGCAACAGCGCCATCAGGATGGTGTCGTTGAGTAGGTCGAGCGCCCACATGCCGCGCGTGATCTTGCGCACGGTCGAACCGGCAAAGCTATTGGCGTGCCAGTCGGTCGAGAAACGCTGCACGCGCATGAAGGCGTCGCGCGCGACGTCGGACATGATCCGCAACGTGAGCGGCACGATCGCCCGCAGTCCAGTGAACCGCAGGATCATCGAGAGCAGGCCGAGCGCAACGATGGCTCCGAAGGCCAACAAGGCGGCCTGGCGGGCAGCGGGTTCGGCCGCGCCACGCGTCAGCGCGTCGACCAGATGACCCGAGAACACCGGCATGAACAGGTCGGCCACAGTCGCCCCCAGCAGGCCGCCAGCCGCAGTGAGTGCAGCGGCCGGCTGATTGAGCCAGTGGCGAAAAACAAATGGAAGCACCACGCGTATCGCGGCGGGTCGCTTGTCGATTGCGGCGGTCATATCGTCGCCCGGTCAGGCTCAACGCACGCGCCGGCTCCATCAGGTGACACACGGCGGCACCAAGCCGAACACGCACGTCGCAAAGAAATCAGTGACTTAGCGGGAATTTGGAATTTGGGATCGGGATGTGAGCCCGATCGATGCTGTCGTAAGACGCCCTCAAAGGGCAGCGCCGGCTTCCAGAATGGGCTTCGGGCGCGGGGATACGATCTGCGAATAAGACATAATCATGCAAATCCTCCCCGGTTCGAGTGACGACACCCCTGCTTATAAATGCATCGGGCACATTTTGCAATTACAATATAGCGAGCCGACATCTAGCGAGCCGCCGAAAATGTTTGAGGGGCGCACAAGCGGCGTCTTACCACGTCGCCCGCTGTAGGGGCGACCCTTGTGGTCGCCCCATTCGTCGCATTCGGCAACAGGGGCGACCACAAGGGTCGCCCCTACATCCGTCGGCACGAGTCCATTGTTTGTGGCTTTTCGTGACGATCCGATCAATCCAGATCGGCTGAAGCGAGCGGTTAGATTAAGGCGCCGCCCTTATTCCGTCGCGCTCCGCCTCTGCCACGAGGCGGGCTGCATCCTCCGCGAGCAGATAGCGTTTCGCGACGAGACCATCGGCCGCCTTCCGGATCGCCGCCACGTATGTCTCCTTTGACGGATATCGTTCCTCGATCGAAAGCCTTGGATCGCCCGTCGCGATCCGTTCCACCCTGGTGGGTGCGAACGGGATGAAGCTGCCCTGAAGCGTGCAGAATCCATCCTCGTAGAAGCTCTTGTTGAACAGATTCCAGCCCGTATACGTGCCAATCGGAACCTGCACGAAGATGTTGCGGATGCCGTCGAGGTCGTTGCCGTCTGCGTCGACCTGCGCCACCAGCGTGCCGTACTGAGCCTGCGAAACCTTTGGCGGGTCCACAGAGATCAAGCCCGATGCCTGCTCGGAATGGAAATCTTCGCCATAATCTTGCGGGTGCAGCGGATTATGCAGGCGCAGAAACCGCACGGCCGGCCGCGAAACATCGCGGTATTTGTTGGCCGGAATTGGCGGGAAATGCACCTGATCGGGCGCCACCAAAGTTCCGGCCGCGATGGTCGGCCGCGCGCTCGGCGGCGGCTCCGTCCCGTTTTTGATCCAGGTGGCCAGGTTCTGCAGGAGCGCACGCACCGTCCAGGTGTGCGGATTTGGATTGGGCTGCTGTTGGCAGAACCCGAACGGCTCCTTGGCGGCAAGCGGCAACGGCGCCGCGCTATGCTGAGTGGAGGCCATGATGTAGCTGCGCACGTTGGGCGGCTCGATCAGGTCGTGCACACCAAGTGGATCGGTGAAGCCGAGCGATTGGCGCAACTCCCACATTTCGAGCGCGGTGGCCGCATGCACGATCTTCGGGCACGTGCTGGTCGCGGCGCAACGATCGAGAATGCCCCCTTTCGTACCGGTCAATGGATCGGTCTCGGCTCCATAGGCAAACGGAAAACTGGCGCCCGCATAGAGGCGGTCGACCTGCTCCGTTCCGGCAGCGCGGCCCGGTTGGCCAAAGCGAACGTTGAGCGGCATGAGGCCGCCACCGATGTGCGGAAACGCGCCGTCGAACACGATCTGGCCGCGTTCGCCGCGATTGAACCCGAGGTGGATGAACGTGCGCACAAAGCGGCCGCTCTGCGAGCTGCCCATCACGATCGTCTTGGCGTCCTTTATGAACACCGGATTGTCGCGGCCGGTATCGTCCTTCGGCTCCGCCTTCAAAAACGCACCGAGATCACGTGCGGCTGTAAAACCAAGGCCAAGCACAAGCGGATCCTTGGCGCGATAGGTCAGCTCATAGAGGTGGCCCGGCTTGAAACCGGCCGGATAGCAGATCTGCGTATCGCTCACCTTGAGGTCGCCTTGCGGGCAGGCGCCGAACGACCACTCGGTATTCGGGATTGGCACGCGCGGTTCCTGCTCCTTGGCGCGTACCGTGAGTGTCGGAACAAAACCATCAGCGAGCGGCGTTTTGTTATCCGTGCTGACCGTCGGATACGCCGCGGTGATGAGCGCCGTGAACCACCCGCTTGACAGGTTGAGCGTGGTGGTCGGCCTGACCGTCGTCAGCTCGCTGCGGACCAGTCCGGTGATCGGCGATCCATCAGGATGGTGGGCAACCGGCACCGTCATGGTCATGCGGTTGTTGCCCGGCAGTACATCGGGCTGCCACCCGAACCAGACCATGGTGTAACCTTGGCGCTGCAGAAAACCGTCGCCCGGGTTGGCGAGATCGTTGATCTCGGCAAGGTTGGGCGGAACGTCGGCGTTGAAAAGCTGGATACCACCCTTGTTGCCGCGATTGTGGATGTTGAAGAAGAGAATGCCGTTGCCTTTCGAGCGGTCGGCCGGGCGCAGGATGTCGATGCCGGTGACGTATTCGACCATGCCCTTCGCGTTTCGCGGCGCCAAGTCGATATCCTGGATGATCGCATTGGCCGGCAACTGCGGATCAACCTCGCCGTAGGCTTTGCCAATCAGTCGCTCATAGGCTCCCGTGGTGCCGAAGGCGCGGCCGGCGAAAGCTGGTTCAGTCTTTTGGATTTCGACACGGGTGATGCGCGCCTCGGCTGCTCCGCTCACAAGCATCGCGGCCGTGGCCAAGGCCAAAAGTCGCTTCGAATAAAACATGGTTGTCCCTCTTCGATACTGAATGCATTTCAGCACTTGCCAGGCGCCGGCACCCATCACCGCGCAATTTGAGTGGTGAGGCGCATCGCCTGCCCGCCGGCACTCACGCTGTTAGCTGCGAATGTACAGCAATTCGGCACATCCCACTGGCAGCTCGCATGTGAAAGCTACACCAATCCCCAGTGGGCCGGGAAGGGCCGCTCCCTCCGTATCGGGCATCCTGCGAACCCGATGGACGTTCGCGGCCGGTGCCCGCATAATGTCGCCGCGCCCATTTGACGGGCGCCGGCATCCTGCAAGCCGCAAACAATGGCGACAGACGGCGAAAAGGCACCAAGCAACCTGATCGTCGTCCGTCGTGGGGAGTAACGCCATGAATCGTCAATTCCAGCGCCGTCACGCCTTGATCTGCGTCGTCTTGGGGGCGATGTTCGCGCTCGCCCCCACCGCGGCGCCCGCGCAGGAAAAGCAGATTTCCGTCTGGTGGGTGAAAGGCTTCTACAAATCCGAGGATGATGCACTCTATGAGGCGATCAGGAAGTTCGAAGCCAAGAGCGGGATCAAGGTCGATCTCTCGCAATATGCCGTGCAGGATATGATCCCGAAGACCGTGTCGGCGCTCGATGCCGGGACGCCGCCGGATGTCGCGTATGCGGACGTCTATGATTTTCAGGTCGCCGGTAAATGGGCCTATGACGGCAAGCTCGAGGACGTCTCGAGCATCATAGAGTCGATGAAGCCGCGGTTCTCGCCGAATACGGTCGAGACCACGCTGCTCTACAATGATAAGGCCAGGAAGAAGGCCTATTACGCATTCCCGCTCAAGCAGCAGACCATGCATATCCAATATTGGATCGATATGCTGGAGGCCGCCGGCTACAAGGAAAGCGACATTCCGAAGAGTTGGAAGGACTACTGGTCGTTCTGGTGCGACAAGGCGCAGCCCGCCCTGCGTCGCAAGACCGGCAAGCGCGATTACGCCATCGGCATGCCGATGGGCGTCGATTCCTCGGACTCGTTCTACTCCTTCCTCACCTTCATGGACGCCTACAACGTCCGGCTGGTGGATGACGACGGCAAGCTGCTTGTCGATGACCCAAAGGTGAAGCAGGGGTTGATCGGCGCGCTCACCGACTATACGGCGCCCTATCTCAAAGGCTGCACGCCGCCGTCCTCCACGAGCTGGAAGGACCCGGACAACAACGTCGCCTTCCACAACAAGACCACCATCATGACCCACAACGCGACGATTTCGATCGCCGCCAAGTGGCTCGACGACGCCAACAACGAAGCGCTGCCGGCCGACCAGCGTGCGCAGGCGAAGAAGGCCTATTACGAGCTCATCCGCACCGCCGGCTTCCCCGACAAGCCGGACGGCACCCCGATGCGCTACCGCACCGCCGTGAAGGTCGGGGTGGTCTTCGCGGAGGCCAGGAACAAGGCCGGCGCCAAGGACTTCGTGTCATTCCTGTTGCAGGAGGAGAACCTCACGCCTTATGTGGAGGGCGCGCTGGGGCGCTGGTATCCGGTGACGACGGCTGCGCAAGCCCGGCCGTTCTGGACCGAGGACCGCCACCGCAAATCGGTGCACGACCAGTATGCGAGCGGCACTGTAACGTTCGAATTCACGAAGAACTACAAGTTCACCATTCTCAATAACGAGAACGTCTGGGCCAAGGCGATGAATCGCGTGGTCAATGAGAAGGTGCCGGTCGACAAAGCCGTCGACGAGCTGATCGCCCGCATCAAGCAGGTTGCAGGCTGATCTGCTGGTCGGTCAGGCATGTCCACAGTCGCCATCACGGCAACTACGCAAGCCCCGGCTGTGCCCGCCGATCGGGCGTGGCCGGCGGCGCAGTTCTGGGGCGTGGTGCTGGTCGCGCCCTACGTGCTGGTATTCCTGGTCTTCGTGCTCTATCCGGTCTGCTATGGCTTCTGGATCGCGCGGCGGCCGGAGAGCTTTGCCCATCTGTTCGACGATCCAATCTTCGCCCGGTCAGTGGCGAACACGCTGGTGTTCCTCATCGTCGGCATCAATCTCAAGATGGCGGCGGCGCTCATGCTGTCGAACTTCTTCGTGCAGGCGCGGCGCTGGATCCAATGGCTGGCG
>DATGCX010000081.1:0-41633 GCA_035311445.1 Xanthobacteraceae bacterium
GCACTGCGCGCCATAGCCCCCCCTCCTTGCACCGAATCAGTGACAAGGAGCGTGAGAAGCCTTGGTTAACGAATTGCTAGCAAACCGCTAACTGAACGGTATTGGCTCTAGACCAAATATTGGGAACTGACCGCAGCCCCCAGCGCATTGTTGTCCGCAACGAATTCCTCGATGAACTCGTGCAGGCCGGTCTGGAAGATTTCCTCCATACGGCTGTTCTGGAGGCGGGTCCGGATGGCGCGGGCGTGACGTTGAGCGAGCCCCTGCCGGCCGTAAGCGGTTGCGATGGCATCGCAGAAGCGCACCAGGTTCTCGTAACAGCTCGCAAGCGAGCGCGGCATCTGCTGATTGAGGATGAGGAGGTCGGCGACGAGCCACGGCTTGAGGCTCTCGCGATAGACCCAGTGATAGGCCGTCAGCGCCGATACGGTGCGCAGGATGGCAGCCCATTGATAGTAGTCAAGCGGACCACCCACATGTTCGTCGTCGGGCAGCAGCATGTGGTACTTCACGTCGAGAATGCGCGCCGTGTTGTCGGCGCGCTCGATGTAGAGGCCGAGACGGGAGAACCAGTAAACATCGTTGCGCAGCATGGTGCGGTAGGCGGAGCCGTCGAAACGCAGCGAGGTTTCCTGCACCCACTGCAGGAAACGCAGGAATTCCTCCCGGGTCGCGGCCCCGTTGCCGAATCGCTTGAGTTCGAGCCATGCGCCGTTGATCGTTTCCCAGGTCTCGGTGGTCAGCGCGGTGCGCACCGCGCGGGCATTCTGGCGCGCGATCTCGATGCAGTTGCGGATCGAGGACGGATTGTCGGATGAAAAGGCCAGGAACGCGGTTACGTTCTCTTCGTTCGCCTCAGAATAATGGGCTGAGAACGCTTCGCAGCAGCCGGCTGTCGCCACCGCGCTCTCCCATTCATTACTCGAACCCACATAGGCAACGGGCAGAGCGGTGAGCCGCAAGGTCGCTTCGAGAATGCGCGCCAGATATTCGGCCCGCTCCACATAGCGGGACAGCCAGTAAAGATTATCGGCGGTACGGGAGAGCATGTTCAGGCCTCATACGTCGAGCACCCATGTGTCCTTGGTTCCTCCGCCCTGGCTCGAATTGACCACCAGCGAGCCGTTCTTGAGCGCCACCCTGGTGAGCCCGCCCGGCACGATTCGGATCTTGTCGCGCCCGGAAAGCACAAACGGTCGCAGATCGACATGACGCGGCGCGACGCCCTCCTCGACGCAGGTCGGGCAGGTCGACAATGCGAGCGTCGGCTGGGCGATGAAGTTCTTCGGGTTGGTCTTGAGCTTGGCGCGGAACACCGCGATAGTCGCCTGGTCGGACTTCAGCCCGATCAACATGCCGTAGCCTCCGGAACCGTGGACCTCCTTGACGACAAGTTCGTCGAGGTGGTCGAGGACGTATGACAGGTGTTCGGGCTCCCGGCACCGCCACGTCGGCACATTCTTCAGGATCGGCTCCTCGCCGAGATAGAACTTCACGATGTCCGGCATGTAGCTGTAGACGGCCTTGTCATCGGCGATGCCGGTGCCTACCGCATTGGCAAGGGTCAGATTGCCGGCCTGGTAGACCGCCATCAGGCCGGGGACGCCTAGCGCCGAATCCGGACGGAAGGCCAGCGGGTCGAGGAAATCATCATCGATGCGCCGGTAGATGACGTCGATGCGCTTGAGCCTTTCGGTGGTGCGCATATAGGCGAACTGGCCTTTGACGATCACGTCGCGGCCTTCGACCAGTTCGACGCCGAGCTTATCGGCGAGGAACGAGTGCTCGTAATATGCCGAGTTGTAGATCCCGGGGGTGAGCAGCGCGACTGTCGGATCGGAGGACGCGGTCTTGGGCGCCACCGATTTCAAAGTGGCAAGCAATTCATCCGGGTAGTTCTCGACCGGCGCCACGCGATGACGCGAGAACAGCTCGGGGAACAGCCGCATCATGATCTCGCGGTTCTCCAGCATGTAGGAGACCCCCGAGGGCGTGCGCGCATTGTCCTCCAGAACGTAGAAGGTATCGGCGTCCACCCGCACGATATCGATGCCGGCGATATGAACGTAGATGTCGTGGGGAACGCGAATCCCGTTCATTTCCGGACGGAAGACGGGGTTCTGGAAGACGAGATCCTCGGGCACGATGCCGGCGCGCAATATCTCTCGGCGCCCGTAGACGTCCTTGATATAGAGGTTGATTGCCTTGACACGCTGCTCGAGGCCGGCGCGCAGCGTGCTCCATTCGGAGGCCGAGATGATGCGCGGCAGCACGTCGAAGGGAATCAACCGTTCGGTTGACTCCGCCTCGCCATAGACCGCGAAGGTGATGCCGATGCGCCGAAACAGGAATTCCGCCTCGCGGCGGCGGTGGTCGAGCACGTCCGGGGCGAGATCGCTCAGCCATTTGTCGAGGCCGGCATAGACGGCCCGCACCCGGCCGTCGGCCTCTCTCATTTCGTTGAATGCAGCTGCCATGGCCGCCTCGGCGGCTCCACGAGTTTCGAGTCCTGCGCGATCGAGTAAACCTAGCAAGCTTCGCGCCAAATGTACGTGATCTATGGCAAATTCCGTCTCGTCTCACGCCAGGCAAGGAAACTCCAGGGCAATCGCATCTGGGGGGACCTCTTTCTCCCTCTCCCCGCTTGCTGGGAGAGGGTCGGGGCGAGGGCGTCTCCCCAGCTCAGACTGGGGACAGGTCCCCTCACCCGGAATGAGCGCGAAGGACGCGCTCATTCCGACCTCTCCCCGCAAGCAGGGAGAGGTAAGGGCCGTCAAATGCGATGGTCCTGACGAAGAGCCACGAGTGAAGACGGAATGCTGTTCATTTAGTGGTTAATATTTAGGCAGTCGCGGTCGCCAGCTCTATTATCTCCGGCCCGGGCACCTCGGCATACAGCAGTGCGATTTCGCGGTGACGGAATGCGATTGCGGCGCGCTGATTGATGTAGCCTTTGTCGGTGATCTCATTGGCGTCGATAGATGGTGGATCGGGAAGCAGCAACACCCGGCAAATGCGCTCCGAGGAGCCCGCGTGCTCCGCGTTCCAACGCGCCAAGGCGGCGCGGACATGATCGCGAACCTCCTGGCATTGGGCAAGCTCGGCAAGACTCGCGTCTCGTCCGAGCAAGCGCTGACATCCGGCGGGATTCAACCAGGCGAGCAGGCCGACAAACGGGAGGTTTTCACCGGTAACGACGGCATCCTGCAGGGCCGGCGATGCGGCGGCGAGCACGCCGCCCCTCAGTCCGCCGACATGCACCCAGGTGCCGGTTGCAAGCTTGAAATCCTCTGACAGCCTCCCGTCGAACACCACGCCCTTGGCAACGTCATTCTGATCGGCAAAGCGCACCGCATCGCCGGGCTGGTAGAAGCCCTCCTCGTCGAAAGCAGCTGCGGTCAAGTCCGGCCGTTTCCAGTAGCCGGGCGTCACATTGGGGCCGCGCACCCGTATCTCCAGCTTGCCGTCGCGGGGCACGAGCTTTACCTCAACGCCCGGGGCCGGAACCCCGATCATGCCGGACCGATCGGCGAGAAAATGCGACGCGGTGGCGAGCGGCGCCGTTTCGGTGGCCCCCCAGGACGAGGTCAGCGGAATCCGTTCGCCAGCCGTCCGCACTGCGGCGGCTTCAAGGCGCGTCCACAGATCCTGCGGCAGCGCTGCGCCCGCATAGAAGATGCATCGCAGCTTGGCGAAAAAGCTCTTCGCGATCGCTTCGTCACGTTCGAGATGTGGCAACAGGGCCGCATAACCGGCCGGGACATTGAAGTAGACGGTCGGGGAAATCTCCGCAAGGTTGCGCACCGTTTCGCCAATCTGCGCCGGCATAGGCCTGCCGCCATCGATGTAGAAGCTGCCGGCGTGGCGCAACACGAGGTTGAAATTGTGATTACCCCCGAACGTGTGGTTCCAGGGCAGCCAATCGACCAGTACGGGCGGCTCCTCCGCCAGGAACGGCCAGATCTGGGCGATCTGCTGCTGGTTGGCCGTCAGCATGCCGTGAGTGTTTATGACGCCTTTGGGTTGGCCGGTTGAGCCTGACGTGAACAGGAATTTCGCAATTGTATCGGCGTCGCATGACGCGACCGCCCGCTCGACAGCGACGCCGGGCCGGGAAGTGACGAGAGACGCCAATGGGGTGACGCCCTCAAGCTCCGCACCGTTGTGGCTGGCGACGATCTCGACGCGGGTGAGATCGAGGGCGCCCAGCGCGCCTGCAAACGGGGCAGTATCGGCCACATAAATGAGACCTGACTGAAGCAGGGCCATGATGTGCTTGAGCTTGGCATGATCGTGGCTCTGCAGCGAGTAGGCGACCGAAATGGGCGCGATCGGAACGCCGGCCGTATAGGCAGCGAGCGTCAGGAGCGCATGGTCGATGCTGTTGCCCGACAGAACCATTATCGGCCGCCGTGCCGAGAGACCACGCTCGATGAGTCCGGCCGCGATCGCGTCGACGATCAGACGGCAGGTCGCATAAGTGAGCGTACGCCAGCGCCGGCCGGAGCGTTCGGCGAGAAACACGCGATCAGGGCGCGCCTCCACGGCGGCCCGAAACATGCGGCCAAGGCTCTGGTCATGGGGTGCGAGCGGCGTGCGCGACCGGAGCCGATAGGCGCCGCCCGGCATGGTGTCGCACGCGATGTCGACCGGCGCGAAATCGATCGGCCGGAAAGGGGGTGGGTCGGACTTGGGTGTGATTGAGTCCATGCCCCGATTTGTAGGCTGCCGCATTGGGCCCTGACAACATTGTCCCGTAGCCCGGGTGGAGGTTGCTCTTACAGCCCGTAATCCGGGTTTGCTCGTGTCCGAGGCGCGTGCGGTCCCGGATTACGCTCTCCGCTCCATCCGGGCTATGAGCGCCGCGATGCTGTGTTGTGGACTGGTGCAGGATCGGTCTATGAAAGCCTCGATTTGAAGTTGGACGGTGGCTGCAAAACCTGTTGTCACGGCATCGGGATCATGCGGAACATGCGATGAAAGACGACGCGACGCCGAATATCGTGACCGCCGGCATCCTGGTGATCGGCGACGAGATCCTGTCCGGGCGCACCAAGGACAGGAACATCGGCTACATCGCCGAATATCTGACCACGATCGGCATCGATCTTCAGGAAGTCCGCATCGTCGCCGACGATGAGGATGCGATTGTCGAAGCGCTCAATGCGCTGCGTAGCCGTTACACCTACGTGTTCACGACAGGCGGCATCGGGCCGACCCATGACGACATCACGGCCGATTCCGTCGCCAAGGCGTTCGGGGTTGCGATCGACTACGATCCGCGCGCGGTGGCTCTGCTGAAGGAGCGCTACGCCGCCATGGGAACCGAGTTGAACGAGGCGCGCATGCGCATGACGCGCGTGCCCAGAGGGGCCCAACTTGTGTCGAACAAGGTTTCGGCAGCACCCGGCTTCTGGATCGGCAATGTGATCGTGATGGCGGGGGTGCCTTCGATCATGCAGGCCATGCTCGACGCGGTGGCGCCCAAGCTCAAGACCGGCATCAAGATGTTATCGGAGACGGTGCGGGCGGATTGCCGCGAAGGCGACGTGGGAACGGAGCTTGGCGAGCTCGCCAAGGCCCACCCTGAGGTGATGATCGGCAGTTATCCGTTCGTCGACGATGTGCGCGGTCCGAATACCAATATCGTGGTGCGCGGACGCGACCCGGCGCGGGTCGCCGCCGCAAAGGCCGCAGTCGAGGACATGTTAGATCAAGTGCGCGCGCGAATGGCGGCGCAGGGGTAAAGAGAAATGCTGGCTGGCGCGCATCCCGCTGACATTCGTCCAACGTCATTGCCGGGCTTGACCCGGCAATCCATCCTTACGGGAAGAAGATGGACCGGCGGGTCAAGCCCGCGGGTGACGGGCGAAGGGTGGCTCAGCTTCATCGGGACACGCTGTAGGCGTGCTGCCGGTCGCGATGTGGTCGTCCGCTCCGTAGCACGGCTGTTTTGTCTGTTACTGCTGATCGCGACGCCCGTTGAGGCCGCCAGCCTGCAGGGGACCGGCGTGGTGTTTCTGCACGGCAAGGGCGTGTGGACAGGCGCATTCGACGGCGGCATTCCGGCGGCGCTCGAAGCGGAAGGTGCGGTCGCGGTATCTCCGGAAATGCCATGGTCGTTCAGCCGCATCTACGGGGCGACCTATGACGAGGCGTTGCAGGAGATCGATGCAGCCGTGGCGGGGCTCAAGGCCAAGGGAGCGAGCCGCATCGTCATCATCGGCCACAGCCTCGGCGCCAATGCGGCGATCGGCTACGCAGCGCGCCGCCGCGGGGTCGCGGCGGTGGTGGCGCTTTCGCCCGGGCACTTGCCGGAGACTGCGGAAATGCGCGCGCGCACCGGGGCGGCCATCGTTCAGGCGCGCGCATTGCTGGCCGCCGGGGAAAAATCCAGACACACCTGGCCCGACCGGATTCAAGGCGTTCCGACCTTCGCGACCGCATCGCCGGCGGTTTATATCAGTATGTTCGATCCCGACGGTCCGGCCGTGATTCCAAAGAATGCAGCGGCGTTGCGCGGCGTGCCGCTCCTGTGGGTGGTGGGCAACTCCGATCCCATCTTCGCACGCGGCCGCGACTATGCGTTCGCGCGCGCGCCCAAAAATCCCAAAAGCCGCTACCTCGAAGTTTCGGCCGGCCACCTCACCGCGCCGGGGGCGGCGCGATCCCAGGTCGTCGAATGGCTGAAATCGCTTTGGTAGCCCGCACGCAAGAATGCAGCGCCGGTGGAGCCAGTGTAGGATGGATGAAGCGAAACGACACTCATCAATAGCCGTTTCGTATGGTGCGCCCCTGATGGGTTTCGCAAGAGCTCAGCTCGTCCCGCAGGGAGCTCGGAAACGCTGTGCCAATGGAGCAGGCGATGAATTCGAGGAATGACAACCCGGATGATGCGGAACCCAACGCCCCCTTCGATGAAGTCAATCGGCATGGTCTCGCGCTCCACCAACTGATCCAGGATTATATCGATGAGCACCATCTCTCTGAGGAGATGGTGGCCGTCATGCTGATCAATCTGTCCGTCAGGATGCGCATGGTCGGCTATGTGCTGCAAACTGAAAGGCCGTCGGCTTCCGGCTTGAAACTTAACCTCGACCGGTTCCGGAGCGAGATCGACAGCTGTTTGCGAGCCGCCAAAAAAGACGCTGACGGCTTTATTTCGCAGGCCAAAACGATGCGGGCGGCAGCCGAAAACGAAGCGAATGAGGAACCGGACGAAAACGGGAGCCTGCCATCATGACGCCGATGAAGATGCCGGAAAAGGCATTTCCGGTCTCGTGGGACCAGTTCCATCGCGATGCCCGCGCGCTTGCCTGGCGGCTGAACGGTGCCGGGCCGTTTGACGCCATCGTCACCGTGACGCGCGGCGGCCTGGTGCCCGCCGCGATCGTCGCCCGCGAGCTTGACGTGCACCTCATCGAGACGATCTGCATTTGGAGCTACGACCACGTCCGCCAGGGCGAGTTGAAGGTGCTCAAAGGCGTTGCGCCCGAGCTCATCCACAGAAGCGGCGGCGGTGGCAAAGGCGTGCTCATCGTCGACGACCTCGTCGACACCGGCAAGACTGCGCGCGTGGTGCGCGACCTGTTGCCGAACGCGCATTTCGCCACCGTCTACGCCAAGCCCATGGGGCGGCCGCTGGTGGATACTTTCATTACCGAAGTGTCCCAGGATACCTGGATATTCTTTCCGTGGGATACCGGCCTCGCCTTCCAGCCGCCGATCCGGGCTGACGCGGGGTAGACTTTCGCGCAACGGTGCCCCGTCAGGCGGCGGCCGCTCGCTCGGCCGCGGCTCTGTCCCCATGCCGGGGAGGGCAAGCGCGTGTGGGGCCCCGCGGCGGTCACCTCCCCATGCGGGGGCCCTCCAGGGGAGGGTGGGAATCCAGCGCCTCGGCCTATGGGGCTCGACATCACCATAGGCTATCATCAGCAAATGTTGCCCCCAGGAGGATGCCCATGGACGCTGTGACTCCAAAGCCCGCCACCCCGGCCGATCTCCGGTCCCGCCATCTCCGCGTCGGCGAAATGGAATGGCAGAAGACGCGGTTTCCCGGCTGTGAGGTGAAAACGCTGCTGTTCGATCGCGACAGCGGCCTTGTGACCGCACTGATGCGCTTTGCGCCCGGCGCGGTGCTGCCCGACCACGAGCACGTCAAGATCGAGCAGACCTATGTGATCGAAGGCAAGCTGGTGGACCGCGAAGGCCCGGACGCCGGCCTCACCGTGTCGCAGGGCGATTTCGTCTGGCGCCCCGCCGGCAGCCGCCACTCGGCCTGGTGCCCGGAAGGAGGGTTGATGCTCGCCATCTTCCAGGTGCCCAACAAGTTCTTCGAGCGCGACGGCCGCGTGACCGATATCACCGGCGGCGACTGGGCGGAGCTTTGGGGCGCGGTCGACCGGGCCAGATAGGGGAGGCGGCTGGGGAGGGTCTCCTTGTGTAGGACGGCCTCTCGCAGGACGGATTAGGCGAAGCCGTAATCCGCCGCACCGGCAATCCACCGTAGCGCCCGCGGCGCTATACGCTTTCGGCTATGCGCCCTACTGAGCAGAGCTTGCTTCCTGCGCTTCCGAATCCCCCGTGAGGGGTGCTAAAACCCACGCGCACCGCGGACGTGGCGGAACCGGTAGACGCAACGGACTTAAAATCCGTTGAGGGTAACCTCGTGCGGGTTCGAGTCCCGCCGTCCGCACCATTGGCATTTGTCCACTTCAGCACCATTGCGCATGATTCGCGGCACTCCAACGCATCGTGGCAACGCTACGAAATCAGTGCTTTTGTGCTAATCACTCGCCGTCGAGGTGGAACGTTTCCAACTATAAACAAACGGTGCAAACTTTGATCGAATATGTTGACCTCAAACGAAGCTTCATTCCGATCGGCAAAGACGCCGAGCCGGACCTTACCTTCGCGCGCGTTATGGGCGGCAAGTTTGCAGGATGGCTCGATTGGCCTGCGCTGCTGGATCATAAAAGAGTCGTGTTGCTCGCAGAGGCAGAGAGCGGCAAGACCAGGGAATTCAAACATACGTCCGAGCAATTGCGTGCTGGAGGAAACGCATCATTTTACACGACGGTTGATGAATTAGCCGAAGGGCGCCTCACAATCGGTCCTACCGAAAGAGCATTGTTCGACCGGTGGAAAGCCGGTTCTGAATGCGCCTGGTTTTTTTTGGATTCGGTCGATGAAGCGCGCCTCAATCAAAAAAGATTTGACGCTGCATTGCGGGTCCTGGCTAGCGAACTCGGTGCCCACCTGGCCCGCGCGCGAATCCTCATCTCATGCAGGGCCAGCGATTGGAAAACCACTTCCGATCCCGCAACGATCTTGGAACTGCTACCCATCCCAAAATCGCCTCCTGCCCCCATACCCCCCGGCGACCCCGATGCATTTCTCCTGGACCCTATTTTCGAACGAAACCGTCAACCCAAAGCCGAAGACGCGGAAGGCGGAAACGTCAAAGAGCCACCCCTGTTTGTCGTGCAACTTGCTCAACTATCCGACGAACAGAGAAGGCTGCTTGCAGTTGCAGCAGGCGTTGACGACGCAAATGCATTCAACGTGGCTATCAATCGCCAAGGTCTCGACGCGCTGGCCGCAAGGCCTGGGGATGTTCTCGAACTCGCAAAATTTTGGACGGACCATCACCACTTCGGAACACTTGCCACAATGTCCGAAGAATCTGTCAGATTTAAGCTGGTCGAGACTGACCGCTACCGGCCAGATAACTCGGTACTGCCCTACAGCAAAGCGCGCGAAGGTGCTGAATGCCTGGCAGCGGCATTAACGCTTGGAAAGTCGTTCACATTGCTGGCACCCGGCCAAGAGCCGGACCCATTACTTGCCGCTGGCGCCCTCGATCCAATTGCATTGCTTGATGGCGGGACTATTGCCGAATGCAACGCGCTGCTCAGGCGCGGTACTTTTGAGCCATCGAGCTACGGCCGATTACGCTTTCATCATCGCTCAACGCAGGAATATCTAACCGCGAAGTGGCTTCAACGTCTTCTTGACAAGGGTACACGTTCTGAAATTTTCAAGCTCATCTTTGCCGAAAAATATGGCGTGGAAACCGTTGTACCGTCACTCAGGCCCGCAGCCGCATGGCTTGCATTGCACAATCCAGATATTCGCGACGAAATCATTAGGCGCGAACCTTTACTGCTGATCCAGCAGGGTGATTCTGCCGGGCTTCCGTTGGAAGCTAAAGCCGCGTTGCTCCTTTGCTTCGCGACGCGGCACGCGGCCGGCGAGATTGCGGACGATCGCATTGATCGCCGCGAGATTTCTGTATTTGCGTCGCCAGATTTGGCCGACACGATCCGAAAAGCTTGGAAGATAAACGAACGGCTAGATTTTCGGAGTGACCTCGTTCGTTTCATACGGGAGGGCCGCATCTCCGCCTGCGTCGATCTCGCATATTCGATAGCCCGCGATAAAGTCGCGCGTGATTATAATCGCATTGTCGCTGTCCAGGCCCTCGTTGCTTGTGAAGCGAAGCGAGAGATTGGCCGCATTGTCAAGTTGCTGGCAAGCGAAGGGCACCTTGCGAATCCCCACCTCGCGTCCGAATTCGCTGTCACGCTGTTCCCGACGTATCTCACACTTACCCAACTTCTTGCTCTTATCCGTACGTCTAAGAGGCCTGCCAATTTTTCTGCGGAGGGGTTTGCTCACACGATTGATAGCCTTTGGTCTGCATGTCCGGTAGACCTGCGACCCGACTTTATCGCTGGCATTGCTGAACTTTGCGCTGAGAAGCCGTATCTTCACGACTATCAGCGCGTGTCAAGGCAGCACCAGGAATTGGCGAAGCACTTAGGCCAGATTGCACGTGATGCCGTCGTTGCGTTGGGCGATTCTGCCCCTTCGGCTGATCTTCTCAAATTACTTGGCGTGGTCGAACGCGCCGAACGCCCTGTACGCCCGGATGAGAATGATCCACCGCTCAGCAAGCTCATCCAGAGCAAGCCAAAATTGCATCGCGCCCTCTTCTGGTACGATGTTGAAGAGGTGCGACGGCATCACAAACACCAGAATCCGTTAGTCAATCCATGGCAGGTGCATTTCGGAGGCACACCCCTATGGGCATTGAGCGATCCCGATTTGCCGTGGCTTCTTGAAGACTTGGAACACCGTGACCGGGAAGATGACCGCCGCATGGCACTCGGCTGTATAGCCTCAATCCTCGGTCCCGAGTTGCGCACCCAAAGTAGAGCTCTGCGAACGATTATCAAATCGACGCCCGCGCTTGTTGAAGCCCTCGACGGCTATCTTACTCCGCCTGCCCCAAGCAAACAGATGCGCCAATATGAAAGGGAAACGGCACGGCTTAAAACTGTAAGGAGCCGGCAACAAGAACAAGCCGCAAAATCTTGGCGGCGGTTTCGTGACGATCTTCTATCAAATCCACGCGAATTGGCCGACCCAGCGCGGGTCAACACCGAAGTTGGACTTTCCCGGCTTAAGAATCTCACCAACTGGCTACACCTGAAAACTGGCAAGGAATATCAAGTCGCGGCTCTGGATTGGCGCTTGCTTGACAACGCCTTCTCCCCTGCTGCCGCTGAAGCCTACCGTGACGGCATGATGGCACTGTGGCGCAAAGTGGAGCCAGCAAGGCCAGAACGGACGCAAGGCGGGCCGATTACAGTCAAGTGGACGACCATTCTTGCCTTTGCCGGACTCTCGATTGAGGCGGATGGCAATACAGGGTTTGGCTCGCAATTCACGAAGGAAGAAGCACGGCAGGCCGCGCTTCATAGATGCGTCTCAGAACAGGGCTATCCTGACTGGATCGATCCGCTGACAGGCCATCATCCGGCGACAGTCGTACCAATTATTCGAGAAGCGTTCGCAACAGAGTGGTCAAGCGAGGACAGCGCTATTTCATATTTTCTGTACCGATACTCTCAGCCATCTAGTTCAATTCCCGCTGAGATTCACGCATCTCTGTATGAAATCATGACCACGATCGAGCCCAAACAACTTCAGGTGCTGGACCGAGGACTAAATATTGCTCGACATCTGATCTCGAAGCCGGAATGGCGGGAAGGCCTTGAAAAACTCGCCATCACTCGCCTTCATCAGAATCAAGCGTCAAGGCCGGATTGGGCCACACGCTACGTAGCTCTTCTCTTCCTTGTAGATCTGCCGCAAGCGGCGAAGATGCTTCTTTCCTGGCTGCGCAAGACGAAGCCTTCAGAACGCCCGTCGCTCTCCCTAAAAGTCATTGGAAGCCTGTTCGGTCATCATGATCCTCTCGTCCCAATCGCTTTGAACGGAGCTCCGGTTGCAACGCTGGCTCAGCTGCTTCTGTTCACCTATCAGCAAGTACGTCCAGAAGACGACGTAGTTCACGAAGGGGTTTACACCCCCGGCCCACGAGACGATGCAGAATGGGCGCGGAACGCGATTCTGAAGGCCCTTGTCGAAACTAGCGGTCCCGCTGCGCACGATACAATGCTATGGTTGTCAAAACATCGTGACATGCGCTCGCGCAAAATTAGATTTTGTGAAATAGCTCGCGAAATGGCCGAACGGGATGCCGAAATACCCGCGTGGAGTGCACAAGAGGTTCTCAAATTTGAGCGTGACCGCGTTCTTCCGGTGAAGACCGGGTTCGATCTGTACCGGCTGACGCAAGCTATCGTAAAGGAGATCGATTGGGATTTCGATAATCAGGATGCGAGTTCAAGAGCGGTGCTGGAGAGTGCCAAGGATGAAGACGCGGTCCAGAATTGGCTAACCGAACAACTGCGGCAGCGAGCGAAAGACCGATTTTACGCAACGCGTGAGCCTGAAGTAGCAGAACGCAACAAACCTGACATCTTGATATCAGCCGTTTCAGCACCGGTCGAAGTCGCGATCGAGGCAAAGCACGGCGGGAAGAACTGGAGCACCAAGGCTCTTGAAGACGCGCTTCGCGGACAGTTGGCTGAAGATTATATGCGGCCAGCCAATCGGCGACACGGTATTTTCGTTATCACAAATCATCGTCGCCGTGGCTGGACGCACCCGCATACCGGACAACGCTTCAAGTTCTCTGAGATGATCGCATACCTCAACAAGGTCGCGTCCAAGATTACATCAAACAAGGTCGGCGACGTAAAACTGTCAGTCATTGGAATTGATGCATTGCCTCGGCAAGGGTCGCGCAACGCCTCTGCAAAGGCCAAAAGTCGTGTACGGCGGCGCCCCGGCGCGAAGCCCATTCGCGAACGCGCCGCGAAGTGCGGGCCTTCTACAGCGGCAGTACTGCCCGCGCGGAACGCCGCTAGTCGCGTCGAGTGCAAAAGTGGTGAGAGCTACAAAAGGTAAGGTCCTCCGTCCCCATCGCTTTCTGCAAGCAGCCAACTGTGACTAAGGCCTTTATCTGACCTCGCCGATTCGCGCTTGGTCCCGACCTTTCCGTGAAAAAAACAGATCCAGAAAATCCGCCCCAAAACAGTCGAATTGCCAAGCCACGAGGAATGACGCTGTCGCCAATTGAACCGCCCATTGCGATGGCCTTGCCTTATTTTTGCGTTCTGGCCCGCGGGAATTCCGCAATGAAGCGTTTGATCGGTTTCCCGGTGATCCGGTTCCTCCCGGTTCTGATGGTGACCGTTGGCCTCTCCTGCCTGGCCGCGCAGGCGCAAGAGCGGGTGGCGCTGGTCGTCGGCAACAGCAAGTACGCCCACGTCAACGTCGTTCCCAATGGGGTCAACGACGCGCGCGCCATTGCGCGGACGCTGCGTGAGATCGGCTTTGTGGTTGCCGAGGGGTTCGATCTCGACCGCAACGGCATGGAAGGCCGGATTCGCGAATTCCTGCGCGGCACCGCGAAGGCCCGCGTGGCGCTGGTTTTCTATGCCGGCCACGGCCTGCAGGTCGACGGCCGCAATTATCTGCTCCCGGTCGATACCCGGCTGGAGTCTCCGAGCGATCTCGGCTTCGAAACCATCGAGCTCGACAATATCCTGGAAAACCTAAGCGACTCCTCGCGCGCCAACATCATCATCCTCGATGCGTGTCGCAACAATCCGTTTGCGCAAACTTTCGCGTCGCGATTTGGGGCGGCGCGATCCGTCACGGTCTTGTCGGGTCTTGCCGGCTATTCCAATCTGGGAACCGGCACGCTGATCGCGTTTTCCACCGCGCCGAACACGGTCGCGGCCGACGGCAACGGCTCGAACAGCCCGTTCACCGGGGCGTTGGCCAAGCACATGCGCGTGCCCGGTCTCGAAGTGCGCCAGATGCTCACCCGCGTCCGCGCCGACGTCGCGGCCGAGACCAAGGGGCGGCAAATCCCCTGGGACAACTCCTCGCTGCTTGGCGAGGTCTACCTGGCGGGGCTCGGGAAACCGGATCAACCGCGCGTCACTATCATCCCGGAGGCTCCTGCGCCGGCGGCCGACGAGGTCCTTTGGGGCGCCATCAGGGATTCCGGCGTTTCCGCCGTGTTCGAGGAGTTTGTGAAGAAATTTCCGGCGAGCCTGCATGCACGTGAGGCTCAGGGACGGGCCGACGCACTGAAGAAAAGCGAACTCGCCATGCTGCCGCCGGCCGCTGGCGCGCAAATCGGCAAGCTGCTGACCGCGCCGACCAACGCCCCTATCGCATCGTTCACGCGTCATAATGGCGGCTGGTCGGTGACGCTCTCCTTCGCGGAGCCGGTCACGGGGATCTCCTGGCGCCTCGGCGAGACTGGCAATTTTCGCGAGACCGGCTTTATGGATGCGCTCGACCCGCGTACCCGCAAGCGCATGCCCAATCCGGCGATCCAGCTCGATGCGGATCAGCCGGCAGCCACCATCTACGTGCGCTATGTCGACGCCAACGGCGACCCGCAAGGGCCCTTCCCGATCCGTTTCGACCCTGCCGGCGCGCTCGAGCGCGAGCAGCGCAAAATCCTCGAGATGACCGCCGGCAGCTGGCTGTCGTTCCGCGAATTCAACGGCCTGCTGCTCTACTACACGCATCTGATGTCATACCGTTGTGCCATCCGGCAGGTCCGTATCGGGCTCGATTCCACGGTCCCGGATCGCACCATTGCGATGCCGCCATGCAATCAAAGAGATCCGATGGCGATTCCGGCCGATGTCCAGCCCTATCTCAAGGTTCCGCTCGCGACGGGGTCGGTATCGGTGGAGCTCACCTATCGGGATGGCAGCGTTTCGGAGGTCAAGACGTTCCGGCGGTAGCCGTGCGTGTTCCGATGAAGCTGGCGCGGCGGGTGAGGGGGCCTCTCCACAGGCTGTGACTCGCAGGTCTGACTTTGTAGGGAGGCCCCCTCACCCCGACCCTCTCCCCGCACGCGCGGGGAGAGGGAGCATCATGGCCTTCGGCGAGCAAAACTCGCAGCAATGAGGTTCACCATGCGAATAACTGTCCTGTTGCCGGCCGTCTCCCTCATGTTGTGCTGCGCGCCTGACATCGCAGCCGCCCAGCCCACCGGTGTCGTGACGCAGGGCAGTCCCGACACGATGATCGGTGGCCAGCCGGCGGCGCGCGTCGGCGATGGCACCGCAAGTGGTGCCGCGGTCGTCGAAGGCTCGCCCAACGTTTTCATCAACGGGCGCCCGGCCGCCATCGCGGGCGGAAGGAACGGATGTGGCGGGGTCGTCATCGGCGGATCGTCGAACGTCTTCATCAATGGCAAGCCGGCCGCGCGGCTCGGCAGCGAGACGACCGAATGCAAGGGCCGCTGACGCGACGCCCATCTGGAGCGGTTTTCTATTGACCGGAATCGTGGTGTACGGTGGTTTGGGACAACAAGAGATATCGCGCTCTCAGCATAACCGGCCTCATTTCTACAGCTCTATGTGACCACAGCGGTCATCCTCAAGGTCCAGGAAAGCTCCTCTTCAAGCTGGCACCGAGCAAGACTATTGTGCCGAGTGCGGACGGTGCTCGAGGATGTCTCCGGGCTGGCACTCTAGCGCCTCGCAGATCCTGTCGAGCGTTTCAAACCGCACACCCTTCACCTTGCCCGATTTCAGGAGCGACACATTCTGCTCAGTGATGCCGATACGCTCGGCGAGCTCTTTCGAGCGCATCTTGCGCGTTGCGAGCATGACGTCGAGGTTGACGATAATGGCCATGGGCTCAACCTCAGATGATTTGCGCATGCTCGGCGGCGATCTCGGCGCCCGCGCGCTGGATGTGAGCGAGAGCGAGAAGGCTCAGCAGCAGCAAGAGCGTCAGCAGATCGTTCGGCTGAAGGACCAGATGGGCCTGCCGCTCTGCCGGCGGCAGGTGCGCGGTCAGGACCAGCGTGAAGAGCGGGCGGAGTGCGATGCTCATTACCTGGGTAATGATGCCCCAGGATGCGACCCGCTGCATCCAGCGGGCCGCCTCCACTGAGAAGATCCGGCCTTCAAGGTAGGTTGAGAACAGCCGCCAGCCGCAATAGCAGGCGATGGAGGCCGTCGCCCACAGCCCCAGATCGATCGAAAGGCCGGTCCAGCGCTGCCACGGGGCGAGGGCGGACACATTCGTATGGATCAGGTGCTCCAACGCTTGATGGAGCTTGTCGGTATCAAGCCAGAGCGCGAGCACGAGATAGAACACCCACACTGCGTACGCGACGGTGGCAAAGCGGAGGCTGTGGCAGATCCAGCTGATCTTGTGGCGCAGGCGGGCAAACTCAGGTGTCGGGCTATTGGCGGCGATTGCAGTCTTAGCGGTCATCGGTGTCTCCCTTGATCGGTCGTCGTTCGGAGGAGTTCACTCTGGCGGCAGCGCGCTGATAAATGCGGATCAGCTGACATGATTGAGGGTGATGGACATGGTCGCCTTGCAAGCATTAATTATCGTCTATCAATAATTATTAAACGTTATCATTTATGTCAATGCCTCTGCCAACTTGCCGCGGGGGCACCCCGTTGGCGCTAACGTATAATGTGCCGTGCCGCTGCGACCTCTCCCCACAAGGGGCCACAAGGGGAGGAGTTCGCCGCGCCGTTGCAGCGTAAGTTAGCGCAAACGCGGGGCCCCCAATCCGTAAGTTCGGCCGATGCTTATTTGCCGGTAACGGCAAGGTCCTTGTCGGAGCTAGAACTAAAATCGCAGTTCAGCGCATGGCCACGGCACTTGTGGGTCATGGGCTGCCGTCGAGAGGGGGGTGGAGACAACAACCGGCGTACCCCAGAAATCTGCCGACTTGCACCACCGACGAGGTAGGTAGCCCTGGGCCAATCGCGACCATCGCATCCACGCATGCACGATTTTTTGCCGCCTGCGTGAGCTGCCTCACATTCCGTTCCGGAGAAACCTGTACAGGGTGAGAGTCGATCTACTTTTTTGACATGATTTGGGGTAGCGGGCCGGTGCCTCGAGCATCTACTTGATGCTTAGGTAAAGACATCACGGGAGGATCACGTGGCGCAAACGGACAGTGCAGTGCAGTCTGAGCCAGAAAACGACAATTCAAAGCCGGTGGCCGAGGCTGCTAACAAAACGCAGCCGATGTACAAACGGATACCCGAATTCGATGGGATGTTGCATGATGCTGAACATCTCCTGAACTACGCTGTAGAAGCAGGAATTGAAGTTGATCCTGACGTTGCTAAGCGAATATTAGCTGCAATAACGGTGGGCCCTGCGGTTTGGGATAGCCCTGAAGCGGGTGAGCTGGCGGCTGCAATCACGAAATTAGCTGCGAAGCTAAAGCCCGTGACTGCCGAAACGCTCCGCGCATCTCGGGAAGACGCTCACAAGGCTATAGATGGCTATAAGAGAATTGCTCTTTATCTGGCGTTGTTCGTTGTTCCTCTGTCTTTTTTTTCTTTCATCTCAGCAGGCATCTCCAATAAGATCAGCTCGGATATAACCGCCGCAAATGAATACTTGCTGACGTTGCACACGCAAGTCGATACACTGAAGCTACCGGATCAGCAAGCTCCGCCACCACTTATTCTTGGTGAACTACAGAAATTTGCAATAGCGATGCGGAGCACACTGAATCACACCAGACAGCTAAGATGGCTTTCACCCTTTCCTGAAGTTGATCCGTGCTCAGACAAGCGTTGCGACCTTGAGTTGGATCCTAAGAAATTAAGGACATTGGATTTGCTGCAACAAGAACTTGACAATAAAACTACACTTTATCAGGAAATTCGTGATTATGCTAATGCCGTTACGACAAACGTAACATTGGTATGGGGAGCGATTGGAAATATCATCCTTCCTGTACTCTACGCGTTGCTCGGCGCCTGCGCCGCCGTCCTGCGAGCTTTCACATTGCAACTTAGCACGCGAACTTTCGCTCCAACATACGCTACGCCCGCAAGATTCTACATTGCTGGAATTGCAGGCGGGGTGATAGGGCTTTTCAATAACGTTTTCGGCCAAAACCTGTCGGTCTCGCCCTTAGCGATTGCATTTTTGGTCGGTTACGCAACTGACATATTCTTTTCATTCTTGGAAGGAACGGCTCAAAATCTGGGTAAGGCCAAACCGGGCTCATAATCGTTTCGCCGGTCGGCTTCTCGCACCATCGGCCCCGAGTGCATTGCCCCCTCTATGGGCCAGCAAGCGCATGGCGCCGCAAATCGTCTTCGAGCCCAACTGGACCCGTTACGGCAAGGCTGCACCCTTAGTGCAACGATCAGATACGCGGGCGGCCCGTGGCAAGCCGGCCGCGCAGGTCGGCAGCGAGACGACCGAATGCAAGGGCCGCTGACGCGAAGTCGTTCTCGGCGGTTTCGGTGGGCGCCGGCGCGGCCGAACGGTGTTCAGACCTCTTGCACGATTTCGATCAGGTCACGGCTACGCGTCACTAGCGGCCACGCCTCATCGAAGTCGGCAACGAGCATCTTGAAACCGGGGGAGTCGAGACATTTGCGTAGCGTTGCCATGTCTTTGAACTCGTACATTGCATAGTGGACCGATGGGTCGCTGCGGCTCCAGAAGCGCCAGCCTTTCTCGGCATGCAACTTGTCCATCGCCAACGGCAAATGGTGTGTTCCATACCATTGGTCGAATTTCGCGCGCTCCGCCTCGTTTGGCATCTGTGATCGAACCATGAAATAGGCTTTGCTTGCCTCCATGCCCACTCCTCTCCAAGGTGGTCTGCTGTTCAGCGCATCCCGCGCTTGACGCAATGATGGCCTGCGTTTCAAGCGCGGCGTCGGCGTTTAGCTCCTGAACCATCATGATGGGGATTTGCGAACTTGTTGTGATTTCAGTTTGCTGACCTCAAAGATATGACCGCCTTTGATAACTTTGTTGATCCGGCGCGCGTTGCCAATGTCGGCCAGCGGATCTGCGTCAAGAATCAAGAGGTCGGCGAGTTTGCCGGATTCGATGGTACCGATCTGCGGATTTGGACTGAAGACGCGGGCCGCGTTGCGGGTGGCATCGACGATGATCTGCATCGGTGTCAGGCCTGCTTCGGCCATGAGCTCGAACTCGCGATGCAGCGATGGGCCATGCAGCGTGCCGATGTTTCCGGCATCCGTCCCGGCGGCGACGATGGCCCCTGACTCCTGCATACGTTTCAGGTTTGCGAGAACTACGGCCTTTTCTGTAAAACGGGGCGGAAATCGGGCGTAAAGCGGCAGCCGATCTTTGGGAATCGTGGCCAAATCGGCCCACGAGGCAATCACTTGCGCATCGCCGCATGAGCGCTCGATATCGTTGAGGTCCACGTTTTGGCCTAACACTTCAGCATAACCTTCAAGGACGACGATGGTGGTGGTGTAGATTACGCCGCGCTCCTTCACCATCTGCACGAATTCGTCATCGACTGGCCGGTCAGAAACGCTGTGCACCAGAATGTCCGAACCAGCGCCGACTGCAGCTTTCGCGGTCTCGAGCTCGGTCGCGTGCACTGCGACCCGCACGTCCG
The DNA here is from genome assembly GCA_035311445.1 of Xanthobacteraceae bacterium. Classification (GTDB taxonomy): domain Bacteria; phylum Pseudomonadota; class Alphaproteobacteria; order Rhizobiales; family Xanthobacteraceae; genus JAJPKK01. The sequence continues at coordinate 19,838 of DATGCX010000081.1, forward strand.
CAGCATGGCTCGTTTTCACCACCGCCTCGACGATCTTGATGGCATGGTCGAGTTCGACTTCCGGCCCGCGAATAAACCAAATCTTGATAAGATCGGGCTTGCGCACGAGCTCACGGCGGACCAGTGCAACCGCTTGCTCGGGATTGGTGACTTCGATGATGGCCGGATCGGCGGACTCTAAATCGTCCGGCGCGACGGTCGAAATGAGAGGGCCCGCTACTGCGACTCGCGGTGTCGCTCGCATGCGGCGCGCCATGGCACGTACATTGAAATTCGCAAAAGGACCACCGGCGTCTACAACGGACGTAATGCCGCTGCAAAGATAACGCGTGAACGTATAGGGTAGACGCCTGCGAATCCACGCCAACTCCCGTTCGTATGGCACGCGCTGGCGCAGATCGATGACGTCAGGACGTGTATACAGGTCGCCCGATTGGAAGAAGTGAACATGCGCATCGATTAGTCCCGGGATGATCCACTTGCCGCGGGCATCGATAGTCTCAGTGTTCTTTGGAACTGTAATCTTTGAGGACGGACCGGCATCAGCGATGCGATCGCCGCTGACTACGACAGCAGCGTCGGATACCGGTGGCGCCCCTGTGCCGTCAATGAGCGTGCCCCCATCAATAACGAGCGTTGCGCTCCGACTCTGCGCGTGGGCCGACGCTGTCAGCAACGCCAATATGAGCAGCGGGAAAAACAGTCCCGTTTGCATCATTAGAATTCTGTCCTCCATCGTCGAACCCCGCTGCCGGCGTGGAGATCACAGCCTCATGGTGCTGGCAAAAGCGAGTGCACGCGACCCCAAACCGGAAAAGCCGGCCCTATGGGGGCTATGCCGGGTTGTTCCGCTGCTTCCGGGCCCAGAGCAGCCAGTGGTTCTACTTTCACGGCGCCTAGCCTATCGCGTTGCATCCTACGAGGAAACCGATCCATAACGATCCGGCACATGTGACCTGCCTTGTTCGGAACGGGCAAACACCGCGGGGTATTTTGCGCAAGTAGCAACATGCTCCACAAACGCGCAGTGGATCAGGGTGTATGGCATCGGTTGCGGGGGCTGAATGCCTACTAAAGGCCAGACGTCCGACACTCTTCCTCCTAAATTATTCGGTGGTCTCTTCCGGTCCTTGACCTCATCAAGAACATGCAACTTTACCAACACTTCCCTTTCCTAGCGGGAGAGTCTTGCAAATGATCTTCGCTCTTTTTTCTGTAGCAATCGCTGCGGCATTTTTCGTCGGCTCACTGATCTTGTTGAATTACGGACGGCACCTGGGCTTGCGATACCTACAGCAGAAGGGTGCCAGCGGCATGACCGGGCTTGCCACCGTCGAGGGCGCCGTATTCGCCTTGATAGGGCTACTTTTGGCATTCACGATTTCTGGCGCCCTCCAGCGGTTCGACGAGCGCCGACAACTGGTCATTCAAGAGGCAAACGCAGTCAGCACGGCCTATGATCGCCTCGCTCTGTTCGAAGGCGACGTTGCTCGTGCGCTGCAGAGCAAACTGAAAGACTATGTCCACGCCCGGATCGACCTGTATCGCGTGCCGCCCGGTTTCGCGCTGTGGCAACGTGCGGAAGTCTTTTCGCACGAGCAACAGGACAAGATCAGCGAACTCAAAACCAATGTCTGGGGCGCGGCGGTCGCAGCCTGCCCTCAGGACAGCTTTCGGCCCGCCTGTTCGATGTCTCTGCCCGTGCTTGCCAATCTGTTTGAAGTCGCACGACTGCGTGCCGGCGCAAGCGAAAAACATCCGCCTCACATTGTCTATGTCATGCTGTTCGGCCTCGGGTTAGGCAGTTCGCTGCTTGCAGGGTTCGGCATGGCCGCAGCCAAGGCGCGCAGTGGCATTCACATGGTGATTTTCGTCGGTACACTGACAGTCACGCTCTATACTGTTACGGACATGGAATTTCCGCGGCACGGCTTGATTCGCATCGACAATTTCGATCACTTTCTTGTCGAGGCTTACGCGCAAATGCAGTGACGTAGGGCGGCAATTTTGAGTGTCGCTAAGGTCGAGATCCATCATGCCGACCATGCAACCGGCGTATCTGGAGTTAATTTTGGACATGCAAGAATTCCGCGAGGAGACCGAGGTAATCAGCGAAATCGGCGCCACTGCGGATTATTCAATTGGGCGCCCGCACCTCGATCCTCGCCGTTTCTGTATCATGGGCCGCTGCATGGGTGGCTGGCGCGCCTGAAGGCGCCGATGATCACCTCACCGGCGGAATGATATCGTGCAAGATTTCCTGCAAGCCTTCGTAACCGGCACGAATCTCGTGGCTCGAGCCCGCAAAGTCGTCGCCGACGGGCTCTGCGCGACCGCCGAGATGACGAGCGAGGAACGCCTCCATGATGGCTTTGAAGGCGATTTCGTTCTCAGGCCGCGCGAAACCGTGACCCTCGTCAGGATAAACGACATAAATCACAGGAATGCGTTTTTCCGTCATCGCCGCGACGATCTGGTCGCTCTCGGTCAGCTTGCAGCGCACGTCGTTCGCGCCGTGACCGATGAGCATCGCTTCATGATGTCACCCGCCCGATGCAACCGGGAACGCGCTTTGAGTAACGCGACGCCTTCCGGAGTGCGAGGATCGCCGATACGATGACACTCCTGCTCGTAGAACGCGGTCCAGTATGGCGGCGGATCGGCGAGCATCGTCTCGAGGTTGGTGATGCCGACGACCGGCACGCTGCAGCAAAATACGTCTGGCGTGAAGGTGGCGCCGACAAAGGCGGCGTAGCCGCCATAAGAAGCGCCATAGATCGCGATGCGCTTGGGGTCGGCGATCCCCTCGGCGATGGCCCAGTTGACGCCGTCGATTAGATCATCGTGCATCTTGCCGGCCCACTCCCGGTCGCCAGCGCGGGCGAAAGTCTTGCCGAAACCGGCCGAACCGCGATAGTTCACCTGCAGAACGGCGTAGTTGCGATTTGCGAGCCACTGGACGTCGCGATTGTAATTCCAACCATCGCGCGCCCAAGGTCCGCCATGCACGTCGAGCACCATGGGCAGCGGACGCGCGGGTCGCACGCCGGTCTCGGTTGCCGGCAACGTCAGGTAGGTGACGAGCTCGAGTCCGTCGCGCGCTGCGATGACGACGCTGTGCATGGGCGCGAGCCTCGCCTTATTGAGTTTCGGTCGCGCCGAGAACAGGGACGTGGTCTTTCCGGTGCGCCGGTTGAGCAGATGCCAGGCGCAGGGACGATCCGGACGAGCCGCGGCGACGACCCAGAGCGTGTCGTCGTCCGACTGGCTCTCGATCTCAATCGTCGCATCGAGTTCACGCTCGAGCATCGCAAGGTCGCGTCCGGTGGCGGAATCGATGGCGATCCACGCTCTGCGCATGTGCTCGGCAGAGACCGCGGTCACCTCATCGGTGCGTGGGACAAGTCATCCACCCCGCGATGTCGACCTTCTCGTGGCTTGCGACCAGCGTTTGGGTGCCCGTCGTCCAGTCGATTCGCAACATGACGGCCTTATCGCGGCGGACCGAGCTACGCAGGAACCAAGCGTCCCCGGTGCGATTGATATGCGATGGTTCGGTGCCGAGGACGTTATCGGCTGCAATCGACATGATCTCCGCGCGCGTTCGTCAACCCGCAGCGCCCACTGCGGTGAACTGCTCACCGACGATTTTGCCGCGGTCAATCGCTGAGAAAGGGCGCTGGTCAGGCAGTTTCGCCGCTAAGCGATGTCATCATTCCTCCGCTCGCCACGCTTGCGTCGCCGACGCTGGCCGCAAGCTCTACTGTGTTACCATGCCGTTTGGCGTAGAGGAATCTTGATCCACAACCCTGCGGCTGGTAGTGTCTTGGGAGCGGGGCGCAAGCGGACTTTCTTTTTCAGGAGTACTGCCATGGCACGCTCGAAGGACAGGACGCAGGGCAAGCGTCGGGGCAAGGCACTCGGCGTAGTTGGTATGTCATTGTCGCTGGCGGGCGCCGCGTGCGCTGAAAGCAATCCCGCTGATGCTTCGCCCACGCCGACTGCCAACGTGCGCACGGTCGATCTCCATGAGGTGGAAATTTTCGACGTAACGCTGTCGTCATTCCGTGTGTTCGACCGAGAAGACCCCCAAAACCTCAACGCCGAGGGGGACGTCGTCGCGTGGTGGGGCTGTAGAGGTTGCGGCGGCTGGCGAGGTTGTGGCTGCAGAGGCTGCGGCGGCTGGCGAGGTTGTGGCTGCAGAGGCTGCGGTTGCCGAGGCTGCGGTTGCCGAGGCTGTGGCTGCCGGGGCTGCTGGGGCTGTGGTGGCTGATAATCCAGATATTCCGGCAATATCCAAGAGCCAAGTCGCGACGAGGCGAGGGTGTATTGTTGAGCCCCTGAGGCGAACCTCGCGGGCGGGTGGAGCTTTCGGCCTTGGAATCGATCCTGCAAGGGTGGTTGAATGACGTTGCGCGGGCCCGGAACGCCGGCGCCGACAATTGAAAAACGTGTCGATCAAAACTTTCCTTAGATGAATGACCGCGACGCCGAGCGGCTGCAACGAGGTGAGGGCGGGCGCGCCGGCCAGATGACCAGCGACGATCCGGCACGGCGTTTCGAGCAACGCGATAACGGCGCCGTCCGTTTCGCGCCAAATTTTTCGGTCTATGTCCTGCCGCCCGACGTCGTCTGCCTTTACTCGGAGGATAGAAAGTTTTTCCTTCACGGAGAACTCTACTGCGTACTCGCCACGCGGATCGGCGCAGGGGAGTCTCGAAAAACGATCGTTGGCGAACTTTCCCATGAATTCTCCGCCGCCAAGATCGACGAAGCTTTTGAGCGCCTGCTCGCCCGCCGCTTCGTGGTGCCCGTGAACACAACTGACGGAGCAGCGGCGGCCTACTGGGCGAGCCTCGGGCTCAAGCCCGACACTGCGGCGGAGAACCTCAGAAAGGTTCGCGTGCTGATTCAATCATTAGGCGGCCCCGGCGAGAGCGAGCTGAGGGCGGCGCTGAGCGAATTTGGCGTTCGCGTCGTTGATCGCTCCGCTGACCTGATTGTGGTTCTGGTGAACGAATATCTCGACGGTCGACTTGCAGAATTCAACAGCCACCAGCTGACGCGAAAGCAAGACTGGCTGCTGACGCAGCCATCCGGAATTTTTCCCCAGATCGGCCCGATCTTCAGCCCCGGAAAGAGTGCCTGTTGGACTTGCCTCGCCGATCGCATGAAATGGAACCGACAGGTTAAGGCGTTCCTTGACCGCCAGGAGGCCCGCTGCGTCACCGCCTCGCCACTCGGCAAGAATTTGTTCGGGCGGAGTGGAATCGAGCTTGCGGCTGTCGAGATCGGCAGGGCCATCGCCAGTGGCTTTCGCACCGATTTGCACCACCACCTCGTCAGCCTCGACTTGATGGGCTCGACAGTCGTGAGGCATTACGTGCCAGCCCGACCGCAGTGCCCATCTTGCGGTAACAAGGAGCTGCGCGACCCGGAGCGCGTGCCGGTGCCGATCAGGCTTCGCGCCGGTGGGAAATTCGTCATCACAAGTGGCGGTTATCGGTCCGTGGCGCCGGCCGAGACTATCGCTCGCTTTCGCAGGCACGTGAGCCCGCTGACCGGCGTGGTGTCGCAGCTTGAGCGGATCAAAAGCGAGCAACCTCTGGATGCCAGCTACCTCGCCAGACACAACTTTTCGCCACGTCCCGACACAGTCGAGGCACTCCAGGTCGGGCTGAGCGGGGACAGCTACGGCAAAGGCAGCACCACCGAACAGGGCGAAGCGAGTGCCCTGATGGAGGCCATCGAACGCTATTGCGGGATGTTTCAGGGCGACGAAATCAGGATGACCCGCAAGTTTGTGGATTTCCCGGCCGGTGATGCGATTCTTCCCAACGACGTTTTGCTTTTGAGCGATGTCCAGTATGAGCAAGGTGTAAACGAGGCGTCGTGCTCCCGCGAGGGGGCCCTGCGCCAATTCGATCCCTCGGCCGAGACGGAATGGTCACCGGTTTGGTCCCTGCGCGACGAGCGCTTTAAGTACGTTCCGACAGGCCTCCTGTATTTTTTTCACAAGGGTCCTGATGGCAATCAGATCAGCGCCGACTCGAACGGTTGTGCCGCCGGGAACACGCTTGAGGAAGCGATCATCCAAGGTTTCCTCGAACTTGTCGAGCGGGATGCCTACGCGATCTGGTGGTACAATCGCCTGCGACGGGCTGAGATCGATCTTCAAAAGATTGGTGACAGCTATGTACGGGATTTGTGTGCCCTGCTCGCTGAAAAGGGCCGCCGCGTTTGGGCGCTGGATGTTACGAGCGATCTGGGTATTCCGGTCGTTATCGCCGTATCGCATTGGACCGAAGACTCGCGGGAATACATAGAGTTTGCAGCGGGGGCGCATTTCGAGCTGCGGATCGCGACACTCCGGGCGATGACCGAACTTAATCAATTTATGGCGATTGATCGAATGCGGCGCCGTCCCGCTAACCAAGGTGACCACGACGGAACTGATTCGTTGCCCTTGCCGTTGCGCAAGCACTCCTATGTGCTGCCTCACGGCAAGGCTTCGATTGGGCGCGGGCGGTTCGCAAAATTCGCGAGGCTCGATCGACGCGAGCAGGTGTTGGCTTGCGTCAAGCTCGCCAAACGTCACGGACTCGATTTTCTAGTCCTCGACCAAACCCGTCTGGACATCGAGGTGCCGGTCGTTCGTGTGATCGTTCCGGGACTGCGGCATTTTTATCGTCGTTTCGCACCCGGTCGACTCTACGACGTACCGCTCAAGCTCGGTTTGCGCAAACGGCCGTTGCGGGAAGCCGAGCTCAATCCCCTCCATCCGCGAACCTAGATTTGAGCTACCATCGGTCAAGCTCACGCCAATCCAAGCTCCCGGCGATGCTCTTCGCCCGGCTCAATCCCGACGTTACCCTTGAGGAAGGCGTGGACGGAAGCATCTCGGCCCTTTTTGATGGTCAGGTCGTCGGGCTTGGAAAATTCAACGCGAACGCCACAAAGCAAGCTGCTGATCTGAGAACGGGCCTGCGGCTCGACGCATTCGGGTGGAGCGGCGAGGACGGCGAGAAGGAGATCAACGAACTCGTCCGAAGGTTGTCGCTCTGCGGCCTGCTGGAGTATCGCCTGGCCCGCGCGCGGCGCGGCAAGGATCTGGTGATAATCGAGCCGCAGGTTCGCGACTACACGCCACGAATCCCCGAGCTCGGGGGCGACGATGCGCTCGTGCTCTCCCGGTTCGCATTCGTGCGTCGGCGCGGTACTGATATGGTGCTCGAATCCCCGCGCGCCGGCGCGTTGTTCAGACTTTGCGATGCCGACATTGCGGCCACGATTGCAGGATTATCCGAACCGCAAACAATGGGGCAGCTGCGCCGCAAGAAAGGCTTCCCTGGGTTTGAGCTACTGGCCTTGCTGGTGGATTGCCAGATACTGTTTGTGCCCGGCCCAGGTCACGACAAGGGGCTGCGATCGTCGGAAGGCGACCGCAACCTCATCCTGTGGGATTTTCATGATCTGCTTTTTCACGCGCGCAGCACCATTGGGCGGCATGCCAATCCGTCTGGCAGCGTGCTCAAATATGCGCATGTGGTGGACCAGCTGCCAGCGGTAAGGCCTCGCTGGCCGGGCAATGCGATCGACCTGCCCAAGCCGGAGCCGGCTTCAACGCTCGCTTCGCCGGTGGCGGAACTGCTGCGCCGACGCCGTTCGACGCGCAGCTTTGATGACCTGCACCCGATCAATCTGGCGGAGCTGTCGCGGTTCCTCGACGGTACGGCGCGTATCCAGGCGCTGGACGGCATGAGAGACAGCGGTGAAGATGAAACTGTGATCGAGATCGCTGCGCGGCCGTACCCATCTGGTGGCGCGAGTTACGAGTTGGAGCTCTACCTGGCGGTCGACAGGTGCGAGGGTTTGGCACGCGGATTTTACCACTATGACGCCGCCCGCCATGCCCTGGTGCCGATTGGGGCGAGCGCACAGCAACTCGAAGCGATGCTGGTCGACGCGCAGCTCGCTATGGGCGCCCCGGTGATGCCGCAGATTCTGATCACGATAAGTGCGCGCTTCGGCCGTGTGTCATGGAAATACAGCGGAATCGCCTATGCGCTCATTCTAAAGCATGTCGGCGTCTTGATGCAGACGTTCTATCTCATGGCCGCGGACATGGAACTCGGGGCCTGCGCAATCGGCATCGCTGATATTGATCTGTTTGCCAAGATGACCGGAATGGAGTTTCACGTCGAAGGCTCAGTGGGGCAGATTGCGATCGGCCGTGGCGCTGACACCGGGTAAATGAGATCGCCGATTCATAACCCTGGCCGTTGACATGGCCTGACGGCGCGCTGACCTGGGCGGTTCACCGACGGGACTGGTCCGACATGACTGACAAAGCGCGTCGCAACGTTTTGATTGGAGCCGGGACAACCGCCGCGGCGATTGCGGCGGCCGCATGGACGCGAGGGGCATTGGCCCAGCGGATCGACTCGATCACCGAACCCGAATGGGATTACCGCACGATCAAAGATCTTGTGGCAGCACTGCTGGGTCGGAAAATTTCCGCGTTGGAACTCGTAAATCACACGATCGCGCGCATTGAAACGGTTGACCGACGCGTCAATGCCGTCGTCGTCCGCGACTTCGAGCGCGCGCGCAAGGCTGCCAAGGCGGCCGATGTCGCCCTGTCGCGTGGCGAGACTGGCGCACTACTCGGCATCCCGATGACGGTAAAAGAATCCTTCAATATCGCCGGGGTGCCGACGACCTGGGGCCTGGCGCAATTTAAGCACTTTGTGCCGAGCGAAGATGCGTTGGTTGTCTCCCGCGTGAAGAACGCGGGTGCCGTCATCCTCGGCAAGACCAATGTACCGCCGATGCTTAGCGATTGGCAGAGCTACAACGACATCTACGGGACGACCAATAATCCCTGGGATCTCGGCCGGACGCCCGGAGGGTCTTCGGGCGGGTCGGCGGCGGCACTTGCAACCGGCTGTGGGCCGTTGTCCCTCGGCTCGGACATGGGCGGGTCGTTGCGGGCACCAGCGCATTATTGCGGTGTTTACGCGCACAAGCCGACACTGGGCCTTGTTCCGGCTCGCGGGCAGACGCCGCCGGGGCTGGCACCCCTGCCGCGCGAAAGCGATCTTGCGGTCGTCGGCCCAATGACCAGAAGCGCCGCGGATCTCGCACTTGTGCTTGAGGTGATCGCCGGCCCGGACGAGGAGCGCGCAGGCATCGGCTACCGGTTGGCCTTACGCTCTGCCCCGCATGATAATCTCAAGAGCTTTCGCGTCCTGTTCATTGACAACCATCCGCTCGGTCCAACCGCAAGCGCGATAAGGGCGGCGCTCGGTCGATTGTCGGAGCGACTCGCTAATGCCGGAGTCAAAGTTGCGCACGCCAGTCCCTTGCTTCCGGATCTCGCCGAATCCGCACGACTCTATATGCGGCTGTTGTCTTCGATTTGGGGGGCAGGACTGTCGCCCCGTGTCTACGCAAAGATTCGCAGTGAGGCCGAAACGCTTTCGCCGCACGACCGGAGCCTGGCTGCCGAGCGCACGCGCGGTGCGGTGATCAGCCACCGCGATTGGCTCGCGGCCGACGCGGCACGGGCCCGGCTCCAGCAGCAGTGGAGGGAGCTTTTTCGCGAGTGGGACGTGGTGCTCTGCCCGGCGATGCCAACTCCTGCCTTTCCGCACGACCATTCATCCCCGATGGAGTCGCGGCGCATCCAGATCGACGGCAAATCCTACTCCTACTTAGATGCACAAGTGGTGTGGGCGGAGCTTGCCACGACCCCTGGCCTGCCGGCGACCGTGGCACCGATCGATCGTTCGGAGTCCGGTCTGCCGATCGGTGTGCAGATCATAGGGCCGTATCTCGAAGATCGCACCACGATCGCCTTTGCCGAACTCCTCGAGCGGGAGTTCGGCGGTTTCGCGCCGCCGCCGGGATATGCGGAGTCTCTCCACGGAGGGAGGCGCGCGTCCCGAGGGTGAGGGGCACCCGCTGAAGCGCGCACTCACGCTCCCCATCCAGCCGCACCGTGCGATTCCATCCGTGCCGCATTACGAACCAGCTCCGTCACGCAGTGGCTTCGCTTCCACCACCGCTTCTTTAGGGAAAGTTCGGTTTAGTCGAAGGTTGTACAAAGAACGTCGCAGCCTCTAGTTTGAGGGCGTGCGCGAGTTGCTCCAGCTCGCCAGCGGTACGCTTTTCAAGACCAGGTTCTGTTGGGGTGGTCCGAGTCTCCGGCAAGCGCGAGCCGGTCGCCAGACTTGTCATCGACATATTGTGCTGAAGGCGTATTCGCTTGACATTTTGGGCGATCAGCACGTTGGATTGCATTTTCCCGTGCCGGACCGTTCTTTTTTCCGTAAAGCCCTTATACAGTTCCACGAATTCCTCCGCCATCTCGTAGCACAGCGTTTCCTTGAGTGTCGAAGAGTCCCACGACGCGTAGGAATCTCCGCAGCCCTTCATGACAACCGAAATCGGGCGCGGCAGCGCATAGCGATCCGAGGCCCGGCCGGCAAGCGTCTCCAGAAATCCAATGGAACGGAACGACCCGAAGTAGGTATCGAGGTTTCCGGAACTTCGCTCATAAGCGATGTTGACATTTGATTTCGCTTGATCGGCAGACCGCAGAAACGGTTTGAGCAACAGATCCCAAGAATATTTCGCATTGTTGTAGTCGCCGAGACAGCTCTGCTGGCGCGCCTGCGGCATCTGAGCCCAGTCAGCCAGCTCCTTGAACTGTTTGTAGTCCGAACCGACCATCAGACAGACGATCGCATAGGCACGCTGTTTGTCGACGCCGTGCTCGTCGTAGAACGTGAGCATGTTCCCGAGCTTCCGATCGCGGCGGTCAAACAGAAACCAGCCGCGCGCCGCCTGGACCAGCACGTTGACGGAAAATTCAGTTCCCTCATTAAGCATGGCCAAGGTGGCGAAGGAATCGGCTGCGTCTTCTTCGCGCCCGAGAACCGGCAGGCGCAACTCGCTTATCAGGGCGTGGCCCATTTCGTGAAACGCGACGAAGAGCATGTTGCCGGCAACAAATTCGACTAAGTCCTCCTGCTGCTGCTCGGACATCTTCTGCGTACGAGCGTCGGCGCCGGTAGCAACCGACAACACGCTGGCCAGGATCATCATGGAAAGGCCGCGACTGAGCAGCTTTGGCGCTCGGATTTTTGCCGACGTGAACATGACGACAGCCCCATTGATTTGTCGCTCACACCGTCCTGGTGTGCGCTCGCATCATGCTGGCGCGGCGGGGTATGGGTAAATCAGCCCGGTGTATTGCCGATGAGATCCAAAGATCGGGGCGCGGCGCGAAAGCGCCTGTCTACCAGGGACTTTCTTCGTTGCCGCAACAGAAGCCAGGGGGTTCTTCAGTCCTGGGAATGAAGTATCGCTGTCTTCGATACGGCACGGTCACCCCGCCTCGGCTGTCCGCAGGTGTGCGCGTTCAGGCATTGAAATCAACATGCCGCAGACCGATCAGGCCCCACAGGAATAGGTTTTCGACCCATTGGGCCGAATGGCCGGAGGTCGCAATCGGGTCGTCTTGATCTAATTGCCCAAGAATCTCGGCGACCGTCTTGCGACCATCGACAAGTTCCAGAAACCGCGCAGTCATAGCATCCACGACCAAGGGGTTTCGATTTGCCTCCTGACCGAAAACGACAACATGGCTTGAACGCAAAGCGGCCGTCGCGGGAAGGTCCGCGATTGTCGTTGCGCCACGGAATTCGGAAACGTCGTAATCAAAGCGGAGGATTCGAAACTGATGATCGCTGACCGGCGCCAACGAGCCGAAATCAAATTCGCCGATGGCCCAACGGCCGGAGTGCAAGCGAAAAAGAGGATCGCCGCCTGCGCCGTCGCGCCACCCGGAATGATCGCTTTCTGCAGCCGCGATGGCAATTTCGGCCGCTACCGCTTGCGCGAGGGCAGCTTGACTGATTCGTCCATCGCCGATCGCCCGATCGATTTCGACCAGGACATTTTGCGCACCCTCGAGATCGATCGCTTCAAGCGATGTGCCGGCAGCGGCGTCCGCGACCGCTTGCCCATCGATATATGCCAGGGCTTCAGCCGCCATTCGCGTGAGCGGGAAAGAGGCGACGTCGTCGCGTTGCGCACTCGCAATGCCGGACATGACGGTTGTTGGAGGCTCCCGTCGCGCCGCCCTCGCCAGAATGGACTCGAGCCGTTGCGGAAAGTCCATGTTCTCTTGTGCGTCACGCGCAAATGTGCGTCCGCGCGCTCCGAGGAGCGCGATGGGTGCAGGATCGGCAACGATGGCAGCGAGTTTTTCGCTCAACGCCGGGACGTCATTCACATCCTCGATGGCGATGCAATTGTAACCGTGCACAAGCCGCTCCGGGTTCGGAAGCTTCCGGATGACTTCCGTCGAGCCGACAAGGCATGCACCGCAAAGCAAGACTTCGAGCGGCATTATCGGGCTGTGAAAGCCGATCGGAAAATTCTGCTCCAGACAGCACACCGCCAGGCATCCGCGCATAAATTCCGGCACCCGCCAATGCGGCAGAAACGGGATTTGCAGCACGCGATCGACCAACCCCAGTTCCTGCACCCGCGCGCGAAAGCGTTCTTCGATCTGTGGCCGGCCATGCGCGAGCGCCACAAGGCCCACGTCGTTTCCTGTCTGCTTGAGCCGCTCCAAGGCCGAAAGCAGCGCAAAAGTCCCCTTGTTTTCGCCGAGCTTCCCGTAAACGCCGAAATAGGGCCGGTCGACTGCAAAATCTCCCCATAAGGCATCGTCCAGCTCGCTGCCCGCAGCAATCTCGGTTCTTAAAGCCTTCAGATCGAGTCGGGGTCCTTCCGGGGTGAACAGATCTTCGGGCAGCGCATACCCGCCACCCGGAACGACCCGGCGCGGATCGACGCCGTGCTCGACGGCGCGCGCCGCGACCACATGCGCCGCCACGACGGTTTCGGCCGAACGCAGCACGTGATCGTAGAGCGCCTCAAATTGCGGATGGCGCCACAGGCGGCCCGCATCGCTTCCGGCCATGCGAACCACATGCGGAAGGCCCGTCATTTGCGCCGCGAGATATCCGGCGATCCCGTATGGTTCCAGATAGTGGGAAAAAATGACGTCGAATCCATGCGCCGCATGGGCGTTCGCCGCAATCGTGGCGAGCTTCGACACGAAAGGGCTGGCCATCGGAATGTAGAATTGCGAGCGGTCGACCGGATCAGTCCAATGCACGGTCACTGAGCCCGTCCCGTAGGAAGCCTTGCATCGTTCCCAATCCACCGCTCGCATATGCATACGGAAGGGGGAAGCAGCTTCTTTGGCGTTGGTGACAACGTGAATGTCGTGTCCGAGGGCCGCAAGGCCATGGGCCGTCCAGTATGTCCGCATGCTCACGCCGCCCTGGATCGGCGGATATTTGCCTATGATGCAGATTCTCAACGGCGTATCTCGACAAGGCCCGCGGTCGCAAGATCGCTGATGAGTCGGCCGGCATCCTCGCACCCGTCAAAGATGGCCTGATCGACCCATTCGTCGAGTGAGGCGAGCAAGTCGAAAATCTCCGGTGCGAGTTCAAAAATCCCGGGAGGGCCAGCGGAAGCCTGCGCAACGATCGCCAGCGGCATATCGCGGGCGATCGGAGGTCCCGCATCGGGCGCATTCTCGAATAACGGCCGGATATCATGGGCGCTGCGCAGCAAAACGACTGCAGGCGACCGGCGAACCTGCGGCACCGAAGCGCCAGCGGGGCGATTTCTCTTATCCGCCAAGCGATCTTCGGCAGCGATACGCGCGCTCTCGAAGGCAAGCTCGCAGGCGGCGACATCGGGCAAATGCGGCGGCGCCAGCGGCTGCCGACGCCATCGAGCGCTCAGAAAATCAAAGAATTGACGCGCATTTTCCAGCCGGCCGATATTGAAGGGCGGACAGGTTTCGACGAACTCCCTGACCAGCCCCTCCCGGTGGCCGCCCAGAGCATCAAATGTCAACGGAAAGACCGCGGCAATCTTCTCCATGCGCTTCTCAAACGAAAAGCGCGCTTCGATCCCGAGTAGACGGAGGTCGATGCCTTGGAGGGCAGGATCGACGCACTGGGGCTCCGCGTCGTCAAAAATCGTTGCACCGCTTGTCAGATAAGCGAGCAGACTAGACTGGCGATCCAGCAAGCGCCTTGTCATGAACGCTACTTCCCCGCGAGATCCGCGTCCGAATGCGCGCTACATCATCGAGGATTTCGTCTGCTGCGTCGAGGCGATCGTCGCGCTCCAGAATGATGGTCGCGGGGGCGTGCCGCGCCAGCACACGGTCGAGAAGGTCGAGCGTTTCCGGAGGTATCGGATGCGAATGGGAATCCGCCATGAACGGCTGCGACAGGCCGGCGTCCGGCACGGCGATGCCGCCCGCCATGTGCACCTCCCGCACGAGGCCCGGCGACAGCTCGTCGAGAAATCCGTAAGGGTCGAAGCTGTGATTGGTGGCGTTGAGATAGAGGTTCTCGACGTCGAGCAGGAGGCCGGCGCCTGTTTCGTGGCAGATCATATTGAGAAACGCGGCGTCGGACAGATGCGAATCCGGCCAGTCAAATACATAGGAAATGTTTTCGAGCAGGAACGGCACCGGGATGCGTGCCTGCACGGCGCGAACTTTGGCGATGACCATCTCGGCCACCGCCTCGGTTCGTGGCAGGGGCAGCAGATTGGCGAGGTCGCGGCCGGGAACGCGGGTGAAGGCGAGGTGCTCGCTATAGGCGGGCGCCTTGAGCCGCTCGACGATATCGGCCACTTGGTCGAGGTAGGCAAGATCGAGCGGCACGTCGGTGCCGATCGAGAGACCGATGCCGTGCGCGTTAAGCGGAATGTGGCCGACCAGATCGAAGATTTCGGCGCGCTGCGCGGCGCCACCGTGGATGCAGTGATCCACGGTAATTTCGAGCACGTCGAAGCGGTCGAGGTTGCTGCGCGTCCATGCGGCGATAGCCGAGCGGTAGCCGATACCGACGGCATTCTGCATGGTCACGCCTCCCCTGAGTTGCAAAAATAAACTTCCCTTGGCAGTGCTGGAGGCTTTCGTTCTGTAAGCTGCTCGCGAGTTCTGTAAAGCTGTCCGACACGGCTATCAGGGCTGCTAATGCCGCCCGTTCTTGCCTCGATTCACCTGGCTGGCGGCTTTCTAAAACGGGCCGAATCGGAGTAGCAAGTCACGGAAAGAGGAGCGCGAGAGTATCGAGAGCGCAGATCCCAAGCTGCCGGTATGCCGGCAACAGATCAAGGCCAGTTCCGGCGAACGCGCGGTAGCAACCGGGATCCCACTCAGGCAGCGGGTCCCCATTATCCGTGAATTGCCATTCGGCAAAAGGAAAGCAAAAGATGAACTTCGGATCAGCCGCAGTTCCGGGGCGCACCGCATTTGCCGCAGCAATCAGCCTTGATCGAAAACGGAAAAAAAATGGATCAGAACTCACGATTAGAGCTTTTATGCCTGCCGGTACCGCCCTGAAGAACGCCTGAAAACGCAGATGGTCGTTGGCTGTACTGCCTGCAAGGTCAGGATACTTCACCGCTATTGCGCCGCTTGCCACCCATTCGTCAGCCTCTGCATCTCCCATTTTCGAGTTGCCGTTGACCATCAACGCAATTTCATTTGCGCCCACTGCAAAGTCGCTCAACAGCCTATCTCTGCGCTCATCATTATGTGAGGCTGTATCCATATTTGTAATGCGCTTGATGTTCGTGGTATTGTGGTTGATTGCCTCATAGCCAGGATCGGAGCTGGATCTTGGGAGCCTGCCGATTAATCCGACGGTGGGAACATCTGTCGCCTGGAAGGACGCGTCGACCGCGACCAATCCGGCAGCAACAATGAGCTTGACGCCCCGATTGGCAAAATCGGCAGCCGAAGTTTCTAAATCCCGGATATTGTTACCATCCGCGTCACGGCCGTACTTGCCTTCGTGGTGCTTTGAGTCGATATCGAAAGACCCATCCGGCCAATGTCCAGTGCTCTGCAATCCAGATATGAAATTGTCCTGCATTCTTGCAGTAAAATTGGACGCATGGAGCACGCCGATTTTTGTCACTGCGGGCATGTGATCCTCACCTTCTCCAAAGATGAAATTCGGCCAAACGGCGGCACGTCGGTACCGATCGAAGCCAGATGCCGCACGCATTGAGAGGAATGCGGCCGACGACATCGAAGATTTCGGCGCCGCTGCGCAGCCCCACCGTGGATGCAGTGATCCACGGTGATTTCGAGCACGTCGAAGAGGTCGAGGTTCGCGAGGGTCCTTGAGGCTATGGCGGACCGGTAACGGATGCCTGCGCGCATCGAAGTTTGAGCCATTTGTGGGTCTAGAACTCTTTTACGGAGGCGCTATGTTGGGTACGGAATAGAAACCTAAGTTGCTTGGTGGGTTTGAGGGATCATCGCTGACGCGCCTTGCCAACAGCCCAAGCAAGAAGTAGGCGCTTCTTAGGTCAGGACCAAAACAGGCTGAGCGCGCGTGTAGAGACGTGTTGCTTCTTTGATAGTCTTGCAACGGATATAGCACAAAACGACCATTGTTCTGGTCTAGCCAAACATTGGCCGAAGCGATCAAGTTGTCCCTATTTTCTTGAAAAAATGGGTCGGCGCTCATAACAAGCACTCGGGCATTTGGGAGCTGGGTTGCTATCGAACCCGGCGTCTGCGGGTCCGCGGGGTTACCTAGGTCTGAAATGAATCCGGCGATATTGTTTGTCTTGTCAGCTTGGTTAGCGCCACTAAAATCTGCTATTTGCATCGGGTTAGGAGAGCCAGTTAACTGGTTCCATTGATTGGATTCTGGCGTCCTAATATTAGAGTTTGGATTACGATATAAATAGATATTTGATATATCAAACTGTCTTCGATGAACGAGATAATCGATTCGCTCCGCGTGGGACTTGTAGCTCTCCAGCGTCACTGCCCCTTTTAAATTCGTAAGACTGTCTCCCGCCTGAGGTAGCCCCCCTAGAAGCGACACAATGGGTACGTCTCCCCCCTGCTCGCTAATCGCGGAGAAAACTACTGAACCTCCAACAGTAGTAATTAATTTGCAACCCCGGTTATCGCGAAGATCATTTTTTAGACCTTTAAGGGCGCTAGGTTCATAGCCTCCCGATAAGTGTTTGATCACTGTCATTCCAAAACCGCTTTCGAAAGCCGTTATAAGTTCAGGTAGCAAAGTCAAGTCAATAGACGAGAGTAATCCAACTTTTCTCGTTGCGGCCGAGATGAACCCCCTGTCATCACTTTGAAATTTAATACCTGTTTCCGAATCGATGTTGATCGTGATTTTGGTCATGTCAATAACCTCCCGCCTGAGACCTGCGCAAACAAACTTTGACCTCCCCTTATGATCCACACCCGCACCCACACCCGCACGAATGCACATCCTTGCTGTTCCAGCGCGGATGATCCTTGTTGGGATAAAGCCGCCAGCCGAGTACGAAATGCTCGCCGTGCTTGTCGCTGTTCTTTTTGGCGCGCACCGCCGCTTTGATCATCTCACCCAGCTCGCGATTGGCCTGATAGCCGCACTTGTCGGTCGCCTTCACGTGCTTGGCGTCAGTCTTGACGCCTGGCAGCGGCACGCGGCCCTTGCCTTCTGATGTCTTGCGGGCGCCGCTCTTGATCTTCGCGCGAGTCATTTTGGGGTAGATTTCAGGCATTGCCGTTCTCCCTGTTGAGGTTGAGCTGTCGAGGTGTACTGAACTGAAAATCGGCTAGACGGGCATTCTGTCGGCGGGCGCCTCGCGGCTGGGGCTTGCCGGGAAGCCATCCGCGATCATTGCTTTCCACTCATTCTCAAGGTCGTTGAATGGAACATTGTAGACGTCCATCCACCGTTCCGGCGATCCGGCATTTTGCGTGTGTGGCACGAGGGGCGTTTGCAGGTAGAGCGCGCGAAACATGTCCATGCCGCGCGTTTCGACAAGAAACTGCACGAACGAGCCGGCGATCGGATAGATGAATGCCTGCCCGCGCGGCTCCTCGCCATAGACGTCATGCCCCACGCGGAGCGTCAATGGACTCGGCGTCGCGATCGCGTCCAGTTCGGTAAGTTGAATGTGTTCGAGGCCTTGCTTGTCTCCGCGCGAGAGCGCGGGCGCCATTTCCTCAAAACGCTCACGCGTGTTCTCGTGCAGGGGCTTGCCGAAATTGGGAAAAGCAGGATTTCCCCCGATCGCGGCCTGCAGGTAAACCGCCAGCCCCTCCGCCAGGAATCGGTTGCCGTTTGGGAAAAAGACGTGAACCAGTTCGTGCATGATGGCGGCTTTGCGAGCAATAACCCGCCACGCCGGAAATTCCATGTGTCCTGCCCGTCCTGACCAGGCTGGCACCAGGGATTTCGATATTTGGTAGTGGCTCGATACCACAACTTTTAGTTGTTGGGCCGACGCCCCGTCCCAACCGAGGTCGGCAGCCCATTTTTCCAGACGTGCCATTTCCCGGCAGAAGTCAGATCTAAATTCCTCCCGCTTGGCAGGGGACAGATGACGATCAGGACCGTGCGAGCCCGCGGATTCAAATCCAATAGTTCCCAATCGACGGGCGCGGTCGTCGATGATTTCGACAAGCTCTTTTGTGCTCGCCGTCGCGTAATGATGGGAACGGGCGGCGGCACTCCGGCTGCGCACTACCGAACGTAGAGCCGCGGTCCAAACAAAATTGAGGCCGGCAGCCATGACCTCGCTTGACTTTGATCTCAAGCGAACCCCCAAAAAAATTTGTTAAGTCTTTAAGAAAATTATTTTATGATAATGGCACGTGTTTCACGCCCAGGGAAGCCTTTTTCGCGCATAGGCAAGCTTTTTTCGCCAACTGCGTGCGCCCAAGCGGACGACCAGCACGGATTAACGACCGTGCGATTCGCCTAGGGGCGAAATGTTAACTGGCCAGGGCTGGATTTTGCGCCTCGGCCTGCCTACGTCTATGGCTTAATCTTCAGTTGCTCATTGCAATTTTCTCTCTATGTCTTGGGAGTTCCAAATGCAATTTGACCAAACCAGAAGGCGAGACATCCTAATCTTGCTTGGCTGCGTGGCGGCATGGCCGCTGGCCGCTGTCGCGCAAACGCCACAGTCGCCGGTCATCGCGATACTGAGTAGTGGTTCGGCTGAGGCCTTCAACTCGTTCGTCGAGTCCTTCCAGCAGGGCTTGCACGAACAAGGTTATGTTAACGGCCATAACGTACGTGTTATCTCAACGTGGGCGGACGGTAAATATGATAGGCTTGAGGCGCTGGCGAATGAGCTGGTTCAGAAGCGGGTCCAACTGATTGTCGCCTCGGGAGGTCTGATTTCCGCCAAGGCGGCGATGAAGGCAACAGCATCGATTCCGATCTTGTTCGTGAGTGGTTTTGATCCTGTCGACCTCGGCCTCGTTGTCAGCCTGAACCGCCCCGGGGGCAACGCCACTGGCGCTAGCTTGTTCTCGACGGAGCTACATCCAAAACGGCTGGAGCTGTTGTATCAGCTCGGAGTCAAAATCGACACGGCCGGCATGCTATTGAACCCGAAGGCAGTATCCGCGAAGATTGATCGGCAAGATTCCGAAGATGCAGCCCGAAAAAAGGGATATCGACTTCGTATCTTCGAGGCGAGCACCGAGCGCGAGATCACCTCGGCCTTTGAAGTCGCTGCTCGGGAGCAGGTGAGCGCATTCTTGGTCGTCGCTGACCCGTTCTTCAATAGCCGACGCGATCAAATCGTCGGGCTTGCGGCATGCCATGCGATGCCTGTCATCTATCCATGGCGGGAATTTGTGGACGCGGGTGGACTGATGAGCTACGGGCCCGAGCTTACATGGGCCTACCGGCTGGTCGGCCAATACGCCGGCCGCATTCTCAAAGGTGAGAGACCAGGCGATCTGCCGGTCCAACAGCCGGCGAATTTCAAGCTCATCATCAATCTGAATACCGCCAAGGCGCTCGGTCTCAATCTCGAAGATATCGCACCAAATCTGATTGCCCTCGCTGACGAGGTGATCGAGAAGGAGCCTGTTAAAGGGGGCTCCGGTTCGGTTGCCGCGTCGTCCGTATGCCAAAAAGGATGAGTGGATAGGCTTGCCCAAGGCAGACCATCCGGATTTCTGACGAGGGGGCGATGTCCTGCGCAGTTGTTTACTAGATTCCGGCCAAGATGTGTGTGCCGGTAGTCCCGGCCAGGGAGCGACCAAGGTTGGGCGGGTTGGTAATGATGGCGCGCCGCTGGCCGCCAGGCTCGAGAAACGAGACGATGGCCTCGATCTTGGGTCCCATGCTGCCGCTTGGGAAATGCCCCTCGCTCAGGAGGCGCTTGGCCTCCGACAGCGCCAGACGATCAAGCCAGCGTTGGTTGGGTTTGTTGAAGTTAATCGCAACCTTCTCGACACTGGTGGAAACGACAAACAGATCAGCGTCGAGTTCGTGGGCGAGCAGCGCTGAAGCAAAGTCCTTGTCTATGACGGCCTCAACGCCGTCGAGTTGGCCGCTGGCATCCTCCGCCACCGGAATGCCCCCGCCACCGCATGCGATGACAATGTTTCCCTCCGATACGAGCGCCTTAATAATGGCCAATTCGATGATGCGCTTCGGCTTGGGCGATCCAACGACCCGCCGCCAACCGCGGCCGGCGTCTTCCTTCACCACCCAGCCCAATTCGGCCGCCAATCGCTCCGCGGTCTGCGCGTCGAAATACGCTCCGATGGGTTTCGTCGGATTGGAAAACGCGGGGTCGTTCTGGTCGACGAGCACTTGCGTGACCACGGCGACAACATTCCGCTTCACCCCGCGCCGCTTGAACTCATTGTACAGCGCACGCTGGAACATGTAGCCGATCGCACCCTGGGTATCGGCACCGGCGTAGTCGATCGGCACTTCCGGCACGATGTCTTTTGCGATGCCAGAGCGCCGCAGGATGAATCCCACCTGCGGCCCGTTGCCGTGCGTGAGCACCACGGTTACGCCCGCCTCGACCATGTCTGCCACGTAGCGGCAAGACTGCGCCGCGGCCACATATTGATCCGGGATCGACTGGTGGCGATCGTCGATGATCATGGAATTTCCACCCACAGCTACGATCGCGACCCAGCCATGCATGCTTGTTTCCTCCAACTCAACAAGCGTTATTCGATGCTTGCCGAAAGGGTTTTGATCGCCTGAACAAAGCAGTTCAGCGGGGCACGCGTTATCCCTGCACCGATCTGGCCTATGCCGGCCTGCTTGTGCGCGATACCGGTGTTGATGATGGGCATAATGTTCGTGTCAAGCACGCGGCGCGCATCGATACCGGCCGGCGTCCCGGAAAAGCTCAGCGCCGGCAATGTCAACGCATAGTTTCTTCCGACGGTGATGTGCGTCATCGACATCGTGTTTATGATTGCATCATCCGGGGTGCCACCCACGAACTGGACAATCGCCGGCGCCGTCGCCATTGCGAATCCGCCGATACCGGCGGTTTCGGTAATTGCGGAATCTCCGAGGTCCATCGCGGCATCCTCGGGGCCGTAGCCGGGAAAGTACAGGCCATCAACGGGCAGCGCATCAGCTTCGAACCATGCGTCGCCAGTGCCGGATAATCGAATCCCAAAACGAACGCCATTTCGTGCCATCGCCGTGACCAGACTGCTCCCCCTCACGCCGTGCGCAGCGTCGAGCATGGCTTTGCAGGCGGCCATCGACAAATTCAGGAAGAAGTGATCGTTGCCGGCCAGGAACAGGAGACTTTCCCGTATCTGAGCTTGCGGCACTCCCGTCTCCAGGACAGCAGGCGCGAAACGCTTGAAGAACAGCGACGAGGCGGCGGCATTGCGGTTATGGCATTCGTCGCCCAT
>DATGCX010000082.1:0-9014 GCA_035311445.1 Xanthobacteraceae bacterium
CTTGATCTGGAGGACTCTGTTGCTCCCAACCGCAAAGAGGCTGCGCGCATGAGAGCGGCGGGTTTTGTTGAACAGACGCTGTCCGCTGCGCGCCGCCCGCGCCTCATCGTGCGGATCAATGGCCTCGCTACCGGGCTGACCGACGCCGACCTCGACGCCGTCGTACCGGCGCGTCCGGACGCCATTATGTTGCCCAAGGCGGAAGGTGGCGCTTCCGTGGTTCACGCTGACGCCAAGCTAATCGCGCGCGAGGCGCTGAACGGTATTGACGAAGGATCGATCAGAATCGTGGCGATCGCGACCGAAACCGCGCCGGCGCTGTTTCTTGCCGGCACCTATCGGGGTGCCAGCCCGCGTCTTGCCGCCCTCGCCTGGGGTGCGGAGGACCTGTCAGCCGAACTCAGTGCCGAGGCGAACCGTGACGCGCAGGGCAAATTTCTCGATCCCTATCGGCTCGCCCGCACGCTCTGCATCGCGGCAGCAGCCGCAGCCGAAGTGCCGGCGCTCGACACCGTTTATGTGGACTTTCGCAACGAGGAGGGCCTACGCGGCGAATGCGAGGAAGCCCGCCGCGACGGCTTCACCGGCAAGATGGCGATCCACCCGCGGCAGGTCGCTATCATCAATGACGTATTCACGCCTAAACCCGCAGCGATCGCCCGGGCGCAAGCGATCCTCGCGGCGTTCGCGGCGAGCCCCGACGCCGGCGTCGTCGGCATCGACGGCGTGATGTACGACCGCCCGCATATCGCGAGAGCGGAGCGGCTGCTGGCGCGCGCCAAGGCCGCGGGGGTGGTGTAGGCCAAGTGGAGTAAGCGCACGCCTTCGCGTGCGCTCACGCAATCCGGAAACGCCGGCGCCATTTGCGAAGCCGCCCCCGCATTACGCACTGGCAAGAGCTAGCGCTCCATGCGGGCTACTTGCCATATACTTTGGCGGGGTCGAAGATGCGTTCGTCATCGCGGAATGCGAGCGTCAGCGGCGTATCGGGCCCGCTGCGCACGATCGCACGATAGAAGCACGATCGCCGCCCCGTATGGCAGGCGCCGGCGGCGACCTGTTCGACCCGCAGCCACAGCACATCCTGGTCGCAATCCACGCGCATCTCGGCAACGCGCAACACGTGACCTGAAGTCTCGCCTTTCTTCCATAGCGCCTGCCGCGAACGGCTGTAGAACCAGGCCTCGCCGGACGTGACTGTTCGCTCCAGCGCCTCTGGATCCATATGCGCCACCATCAGCAGCGCGCCGGTTTGCACGTCTGTGACAACGCAGGCGATAAGACCATCGGCATCGAATTTCGGCGCGAAGGCCTGCCCCTCCTCAATCTCATGATCGGAGCCTCGCTGCGAAAAAAGAGATTGGGTGTCGGTCACATCAGCCTCGCGGTGAATACCGGCAGGCCAGATTGCACGCGCGTGCTCACCGCGCCCCATCCCGCAGCAGCGACATAAATCGCACCTGCTGAGTCTGATCTTCCCGGAACAGGCCGGTGAACTTGGTGGTGACCGTGGACGAGCCGTGTTTCTCGACGCCGCGCAGCGACATGCAAGTGTGCTCGGCCTCCAGCATGACGGCAACGCCACGCGGCCTAAGCACTTCATCGATCGCAGTTGCCACCTGAGAGGTCAGATTCTCCTGGGTCTGCAGGCGGCGCGCATAGACGTCGATCAGGCGGGCGAGCTTCGATAGCCCGACAACGCGCGCGACCGGCACGTAGGCGATATGGGCCCGGCCAGAGAACGGCATCATGTGATGCTCACAATTGGAGTGGAACGGAATGTTACGCACCAGGACAAATTCATCATAGTTGCCCATGTCGCTGAACGTGCGATCGAGTACATCCACGGCGCTCTCGCGATAGCCGCTATAGAGTTCCTCGAACGCGGAGACGACGCGCTTCGGAGTGTCGAGCAGGCCTTCCCGTGCGGGGTTGTCGCCGATATAGGCAAGCAGCGTGCGCACCGCGGCCTCGGCCTCGTCGCGCGAGGGGCGCGGCACGACCGGGTCGAGGGTATCGCGAATGTCGGCAGGCAAAGATGTTACGGCAGGTTTCTTGAGGGCAGTGTCCATGACGACCGCTCCGTTCGACCGGAGCCGTGGCAAAGCCCCGGGGGTGTCACCGTCGCGTCGTCCAGGTGTTGCCGACAGGTAGTCGGTGACGGACGCCGCATTCTAAAACGCACGTTCTTTCTTACATATATGAAGACAGGCAGAGGCGGAACGTCGGCTTCTTATCCGACCATCCGCCGCCTATATAGTGGGTCCCGGCCGGGACACAATGCGCCCGGCCGAGCCGGAAGCCATGTCCCATGCTCAACGAGATTTACAACAGCCGAATTCTGGAACTGGCTGGAAATATTCCAAGGATCGGCCGCCTGCAGGACCCGGACGCAACCGCCACTGCCCATTCCAGGCTGTGCGGTTCGACCGTCACCATCGATCTCAGAATGGATGGAGAGACGGTGACGGATTTCGCCCATGACGTGAAGGCCTGTGCGCTCGGCCAAGCTTCGTCGTCCATCATGGCGCGCAACATCGTGGGCGCGAACGCTGATGAATTGCGTAAGCTGCGGGAAGATGTGCGCCGCATGCTCAAGGAAAATGGCGCGCCGCCCGTATCCGGCCGCTGGGCCGACATCGCGGTGCTTGAGCCGGTGCGCGACTACAAGGCCCGCCACGCCTCCACCATGCTGACCTTCGATGCTGTCGTCTCGGCAATCGACCAAATCGCTGCACAGCGTGCCGTGAAACAAGATATCGCGTAGAATTGCCCTCGTGCGGCTTTCCCTTGATTACGCTCCGTCCCGTCCGACCGAGCTACTGGGCCTGTGCGCGGGTTTCGCTGCGCACGTGCTGAGTCTCTTTGCAGCCCTTCTCAAGTTCGCGAAAACCGCGCCCGAACCCGGCATTGCCGACCCGGATTATGGTGCGCGGATTGCCGACGCTGTTAGTCTCCAAGGTCATCGACACGGGATTGTCGGAAGTGAGAACGCGCATCAGCCGCGCCGGCAGCGCAGCGCTCGCGACCGATTCCAGTTCGCCGCGCCGCCCTTTCTTTTCCGATGATGCGATCTTCAGCGGTTGAAGATGATCGTCGATGACAAGGGCGACTTGGCTGACGTTGCGCGGCAGCCCGCGATCCGCAGGCCCGGACCGGAGTTCGCGATATGTCATTGTGAACGTCTCCGGCGTCGCCCCACAGGCGATCAAGAGAGCAAAACTGCCGATTCGTTCGCCCTCAAGGGTAAGCGGATGGGTTCGCGCCAGCACCGGCTGGCCGGCCCGCGTGGTCGTAACCCAGCCGCGGCCGTTGATCGCAACTTGCAGCGTCCCATCGTCAGCCGGGGCAGGGCCGGCAGCGGTTTTGGCTCCCGCCGGCGTGACCGGGATTTCGGTGTCCAGTTCGAGCTTTGTGCGCCGCAGTTCCTCGCGCGTGAGCGTGCGCATCGGTTCCCATGGCGGCACCCTGAGGGAAAGCGCGACGAGCTCGACGTCTCCGCCCATCTCGGCGGTGTATTGCAGGATGGACCCGATGTCGCGTTGAACCACCACCAGATCCTCGGCCGTGTAATTTGCCGCCACCGCGTCCTCGCGCCGATCGCCAAGCCATATCTGGTGGACGAGAACGCGCGCGTCGGACGGAACGTGGCGCTGTACGCCACCGAGCAGCACGAACGTGCACATCGACTGGCAATCGGCGCGAGCGATCGTCTCCGCGGATTTTACGGGGTTGGCGGCACGATGTTCAACGATGCGGCCAACCGTGGTGGCGAAGCCAAAGCGCCTGATCGCACGTCCGAGATCAAGCGCGCCGAGTACCGATCCACCATCGGACTCGAGAACCACGGTCGCGCCGGCTTGCGTCCCCGGTGCGGCCTGCAGCGCATTGTCGCGGACGAAGGCAATGAACTGACGGGGGGTATCCGCCGTTATCATGCCGGACGCTGCAATCAACGGCTGACATCGGAAGCTACATCCCTCCCCGGACCCATCGGTGAACAGCGTGAAACGCATGGGCGATGACGTATCGGCGCTGGCGGCAACCGGAGCATCGCGAGCAACCGGTGTGCCGGCAATTCCGGTCATTGATGAAACTGCGAGCGCGAAGAATCCCCACGCGAGTCTACTCGACAGTAAGCGCGACATCCCCACTCCATGCCAAAGCGGCATTGGCTTTATGTTTACGAATTTTTTGCAGCGCCCCTCTCGGGAGGCGCGAATCAGTCTGCATCAAGGTGAATAATTACTCATCTCGATGCAACGCGCGAGATACTTCTTACATGTTATGATCCTGTTTGCCTGCTACCCGCGCGGCGGAGCAGCCATGAGACATAGGGCAACCACGACGCCGCATGCAACACCCAAACCATGCTCCAAGCCGCGCATCAGCGTTGTGCAGGATTTGGCACGTGCCCTTGTGAAAGCTTATCAACTGACGTTGTCGCCGCTTGTCGGTTATCATTGCCGCCATCTTCCAACCTGCTCGCAGTACGCCGACGAGGCAATCGCACGCCATGGCTTCTGGGCTGGCGGTTGGATGACGCTGGCGCGCCTGTCACGCTGTCATCCACTCGGCACCTCCGGCCTGGATTTTGTGGCAAGAAACATGCCGCCGGACGCACGTTGGTATCTGCCATGGCGTTATGGCCGCTGGCGCGAGGCCAATCCGATCCCGCCTGAGCGGTGACACGGAGAGGCTCCGGCACGGACGATTTCGTCTAACGTTCGGTCTGGACGAGTTGCTCAAGCCGGAGTGAAGCATCGGCGGAACCGAGTTCCGCCGCGCGGCGATACCAATCGCGCGCCTGGGCGGGATCGGAGTGGAAATTGATAATGCCGAGCCGCTTAAGCACGGCAGGATCGTAAGTTCCACCGAGTGCGAGCGCCGCCTGCGCATCGTCACGTTCGGCCGCCCGACGCAAAACGAGCCGCGCCGCCGCCACATCGCCAGCCGAGAGGTAGGTGCGGGCACGCGTAAGCAGCGCGGCGACTTCGTCGCGATCGGCCGGCGCAGCAGCGGTGGCTGGTGGCGGAGCCATTGCCTGGATTGGCGCAGCAGCTACGGCGGGTGCCGGAGGTCGGGATACCGGAACGGCGGCAGGGGCGGGCGCCGGCACTGCCGCGGCAGGTGCCGGTGCGGGAATTGCGGCAGGCGCCGAGACGCGCGGCGCCGGTGCGCGCGGCGTGGCCGACACGGAAGTGCGAGGCGCCAGTGCGCCTGGCGGCGAACCGATCCCGTCCGTGAGGTCACGTGAAAAATTAGCTGCCGCCCAGCCCGCATCATTGGCGGGTGCCGTCGCCGCTCGATCGACCCTTATATTTTGGGGCGCCGGTGTAGGGCGCGACGGCTCTGTGCTTCGATAAGAAACGAGCGCAATCTCACCGGCCGGTTGGTTTGCAGCTTGGCCGTCCGGGGGCGCCGCATGTGGCGCCGTAATCCAAAGGAAGCCGAGCGCTCCCCCCGCCGCCAGAATCATAACGCCCACAAGTCGCGCCACCACGGCGAAAATCGCAGGTTTTGCCTGGTAAAGCGGCGGCTCGGGCATCTGGTCGGGAGCAAGCGCTAGGCGCGCACGCAGGTCCCGCATGGCGGCATCGCCTTCAAACACTGGCGGCTGCTTCTTGCGCCTCCAGAAGGATTCTGTTGTGGATTCCTGAACAACCGCCGTGTCCGGAGCGACCACAGGAGGGCGGGACGACTTAGCGTCATGATGGGAGGCGGAAACGCGAGGAGGCAGGGTATCGCGCGAAACGCTTTCGCGTACAGGAGCACTGTCGCGCACGGAAGAGGACTCTCGAGGGGGCATTACGATTCGAGGAGGCGGCAAATCCGACTGCGGCTCCAATTCCTGCCTGGCCGCCAAGCTTCGCGTCGCCCGACCGGCAGGTCCAGCGTCATCAGGTGCTGCTCCGGATATTCGAGCCCAACGTGGTGCATAACCCAACGGCCCCTCGGCCCCGCGAACTGGCGTACTCATTATCCCCCTCCACGATTATTACGCTTACCCACCCTACCCCAGCTTACCCACCCCTACCCCACACGGGAACCCTTCACCCGCGCAGTCTGAACCGACGTCCGAAACGTATGGCCCAATTCGGCATGCTGAAATTTTAGCCACCTCCTCCAGGGCTGAATTTCATGGAATTAGGCCAGAGGCGGCACAGAGAAAGCCACTGGCCGCAGCATACCGCCGACGGCAGGGCATTTATTTTCGAGCTGCCAACGCTGCCGCCGCTGGCATTCATCCATAATGATCCTCCGTATCTTCGGAGTTCGCAAATCGCGCGACACCTGACCCCGCCACTTCGATGGCACTCGCATGAATGCCATAATTGATGTCCGCTTGGCTTAAGTTTTCCGCAATAGTTTGCTCGACAGTTTGACCGCAATGTGATCTTTTCTCGAAATCTGGCGACAACTTTTGCCGCATTCGCAGGATGCGTGCAAACGCTATCGGCGGTTCTGGACCTTGGCTCGCTTCAGCGAGGCAGGGTTGCTTGATTTCAGTCAGGAGTGGTGGGGCTCATGGGGGCGATCCGCGAGCGTGATCACTCCCCCGACGGTATCCAGCAGTCTTCCTCCGTGTTCACTTCGGCCCTTCCATTCTTCAGTTCACACAACAGGTTTTTCCAATTCTCTCGCTTGCACAGCTGCGCGTCGATGTAGGCTTGCACCGGATGCGACATCCACCAGCTCATGGAGACGTTCTTCATCTCCGTCGCTTCACGGGCGCGGACATCCCATTGACAGAGTGGATTTTCCGGGCTGGGCATGTCGGTCGTTTCGAGCCGCTCGTAGACGCCGATGCGAATGAGCCGCTTTTCGTCGGTCAGTATGCCTTTGACGTAGGCCTCATGGCCATCGAGGTGGCCCGTCCGGGTTGAAATCAAGGTGCGGATGATAGAGAAGAAATCGTCGAACCAGGTTCGTTCGTCGGCACCGACATCGCGCGGCGGCCTGGCGGTGTCGGCTTGCTGCGCCTGGCGGGTTTCCATGGGCTCGTTGACGATCCGAAGCACTACGGGATCGAGGCCATATTGTTTCAAGGCGGCAGCAACGTCGCCGATCGTGGCCAGCCCGTCGTTTTCGAAATAGCCGCCGTCGACGACTTCATCGGCCCGCATGCCGGTGCCGTCGCGGAAATTGCCTGGCGGCGAGATGACCGGAAACCGTGCGCTGATGGTCGCCGCGGTCGACAGCCTGATGTCGTCGCCGGGGACGCTGGTCAGCTCAACGACGCCTTGCGTGACCGCGCCTTGCTTGGGCGGCGGGCAATCGTGCAAGGGGGGCGGGCCAAGATATTCGCGCGCGTCATAGGCAAACGGAAACAGCGCCGCTGTTATGTTGCCGCCACAATCGCCCATCGGGACATCGGCCGCAATGATGCGTCGCCCGGTCCAGACCGACGTACCGTTGATGAACAACAGCGGCAACCACGCGCCTTTGTCCCCCGGCAACGGATGGTAGCCGAATGGGCGGCACAGACCCTGGTCGAACGTATCGGCACATGCGAGGCGGCGTCCGCCTGTTATTTCGGCATATCGCCGCTCGAATGCCTCTTCCAGAAGCACCGCGCGGTCGCCCCACCAAGGGTGGTTGCCGGTCTCCAGCGGAAAGTTGTCGCGGTAAAACAGGCCGAGCATGACGGGGGACAGGAAATCGCCGGCGAGCAACAGCTGAAAGCAATCGCGCCACGACCCCTTATATGAGACGTATTTGGGGTCCTTCACATCGACATTGACGCGATGCCGAAACCAGGCGCGCTTGCCGGTCACCTGCGTGCAGGGCGGCTGGTCGGGCGCATCGGTCTCGCCGGCGTCCGTGAGCGCCGCGCGCATGACAACGGCGCCAAGCGAACTCCCCGAAATCGTCGACATCGCAAATATCCGATTGCGCACATTGCCATACTTCTCGGGTTCGCTGCCGAGGTCGAAGAGCGCACCGACGACGGTCGCCGTCATGAAGGCTGCCCGGCTGGCGCCGCCGGCGCCTGCAATGAGAATCGGACGCGGGCATTTCTGCCCGAGATTCGCGGCCTGCGGATTGCAATCCCTGTTGGCGTGCCGCCAACGCCCGACGGCATCGGCAAAATGAATTTGCGGCGTGGCGCCGCGCATCGGAGATGCCGGCCCAGCCGCATTGACGAAGCGAACATCATGAAAGTGCTCGGCGAAAAACAGGAACCCGCCGGCCAGCAGTACGAGCAAGAGCAGGAACGGCGTGCGCAGCCGCATTGACCACATGGCAACTTCGCCGAGTGCCAAAACGAAGCCGCCGAACAGCACCGGTACGATCAGCACTCGGGGGAGCTTGTCGGCAATTTCGTGAGGAGAAACGAAGGAATAGATAGAGACTGCCGTGATGAAGACGCCAATGACGGCGAGGATGAATTCGATCTGTCTTAAAATCGGCGCGGTGGTCGCCAGCGGATTGGGAAGCCACCACGACAGCGGCACTGGAAGCACGCCCATGAGCAGTGCCGGCTCCACGCCTGCGGCAGCCGGCGCGCCAATCGCTTTTCGTGTAATCCGACGCGTCCACACCCAGACGAGATAGGTGACGGTCACACCGATCACTGCCCAGGTGAGCCCTTGGATTTGCCGTACCGCCTCGTCGGCTTCCATCAATCCGCCTGTCGCGCCTGACAAATTCGTGTGCGCGCGCCACAGGGCGATCAGGACGAATGCCAGCACCGACAAGCCGAGCAGTCGGGGCACCGACAAGGCCGGACCGGCGTACTCTTTGCGCAGCGCGTCGCGTTGGGTGTCCGACAAGCCCTGGCAGTGCGCTTCGGGCACCCAGTCGTCCGCCAACAGGGCGCGCCGGGCGGACGCATGAACGACCCAGGCCCACATGAAAGTGAGCGCAAGAAAAAGCGCCCATTGCCAGGCCGATAGTCCGAGATCGGAAAAGCAGTCGCGTGCCTGAGGCGTGGCGGCCAGCAACAGCCCGCCGCCGACTGCACTCACCGCCGGAACGCGGCATACCCATAGCACGCGCCCCCATCGCCA
>DATGCX010000083.1:0-71563 GCA_035311445.1 Xanthobacteraceae bacterium
GTCAGCTTCATCATCGGCGACGTGAACTCAGGCATCGCCCAGGCGATAGCCCAGGTGACTGCAGAAAAGAAGGTTTTGCACATTGTGTCCGGCGGGCACACCGACGGCATCACCGGCGCGGATTGCAAATGGAACGTTTACCGCGTCTGCAATACGACGCGCATGGAAGCCAATTCGGTTTCTAAACTCCTGTTCACCAAATACGGCAAGAGGTGGCATTTCATCACCCCAGACTATGCGTTTGGGCATACATTACAGGAGGCGTGCGCCGAGAACTTGAAGAAGCTCGGCGGCACCGTGACGGGCAACGAGCTGACGCCGCTCGGCACCAGCGACTTCTCGGCCTATCTAATCAAGGCCCGCGCCGCAAATCCGGACGTGCTGCTGCTGTTGCCGCAAGGCTCCGACATGGTCAATTGCCTAAAGCAGATCGTGCAGTTCGGCATCCACAAGCAGATCCACGTGGCCGGAACTCAGCAGGAGCTCGAATCGCTGGAGGCCCTGCCGCCAGAGGCGCGCATCGGCATCTGGATGTTCGAATGGTACTGGAGGCAGGCCGGCACCCCGCACGTCGCAGAGTTCGTCGCCGAGGTCCGCAAGCGGAGCAACGGCAAGGTGCCGACCGCTCGGACTTGGTTCGGCTACACCTCGGTGTACAGTTACGCCCTTGCTGCCAACCACGAAAAAACAATCGATTCATTCAAGCTGGCGCGGGCGCTCGGTGATATGGAATTGCCGCCGGAGGTAAAGCTGCAGCCTAATAAATGCTACTACCGCGCGGGCGATCACCAGCTGATGACGTCGGCATTCGTGGGCGAGGCGCAATCCAAGGGGGCCGACGATGCGGAGGATCTGTTCAAGGTCGACACCATCGTGCCGGGCGACACCACCTCGCCGCCGGTATCGGAGACCGGTTGCACATTGCAGTGGCCGGCATAGGCGGTCCACCGATCCGGGGGCCAACGTCGCTCCGCACTTGATGATGCCGATGCCCCGCTGTTGCGGGGCTTCGGCGTACAAAGGTCCGGGTGGTCGCATGCACCGTGTGCCCATCCGATTTTAGCCTTCAGCCTCCCGCCGATTTGCGCCAAGCGTCCATTGGCCCGAATACAGCCTCGTCCAGGTTCCTATTCATGACGCAACTCCTGCTGTTCAACATCACGAACGGCCTCATCATAGGCGCTTTCTACGTGCTCATGGCGCTGGGCCTCTCGTTGATTCTCAACCTGAGCAACGTCATCAATTTTGCCCATGGTGGGTTTCTGGTGATCGGCGGCTATGTCGCTTACACGATCACGCCCTATGTGGGGTTTTGGGGCGCTCTGCTGATCGCACCGCCGCTCACGGCGATCATCGGCTTCCTGGTGGAGCGCATCCTGATCCGGCCGCTCTACGGACGCGATCCGCTATACAGTTTGCTGCTGACCTTCGGCCTTGCCTTCATCATCGAGGACAGCACCCGCTTCATCTGGAGCGCGCAGGGCAAGCCGGTCACCATTCCGGAGTTTCTGGCCCAGCCGTTGAGTTACGAGTTTTTCTTCATCACGGGCTACCGCCTGTTCATGGTGCTCATGGTAGTGGCCACGGTGGCGCTGCTGTTCGGGCTGCTGCGCTATACGCGGCTCGGCATTCGCATCCGTGCCGGCACGCTCGATCTTGAGACTGTCGCGGCGCTCGGCATCAATGTTGGCATGCTGCGGTCGCTCAATTTTGCGGTCGGTATCTTCCTCGCGGGTCTCAGTGGGGTGCTGGCGGCCGGTCAGCTCGGTCTTGAGCCCACCATGGGTACCGGCCTGCTCATGCCCAGCTTCATCGCCATCATTGTCGGCGGCGTCGGCAGTTTGGCAGGCACCTTGTTTGGCGGATTGCTCATCGGGGTCGCCTCCGGTGTGACCGCCGTGTTCTTTCCGTCCGCGAGCGAAGCCGTCATGTACGTGCTGATGGCCGTGGTCCTGCTGATCCGGCCGCGCGGTCTGTTCGGCGAAGAAGGCATGTTGACGTGAGCCGCAACGGACTGCGCGGGGTTCTCGCGCTTGCTGCCATCTGGGCGGCGCTGCTGCTCGCGCCCTATTGGATGCCGCCGCTCGGCGGCTACACTGCGCTGGGCACCCGGGTGCTGGTGCTGGCGCTGGCGGCGATGTCGGTGAATTTCCTGCTGGGGTTCACCGGCGTGCTGTCGTTCGGTCATGCCGCCTATTTCGGCCTTGGCGCCTACGGCGCCGGCCTTGCCCTCAAATTCGTCACCCTGAGCACGCCACTGTCGATCCTCGCCGGCACCGTGCTCGCCGGCGTTGCGGGCGGGCTTTTGGGCGCTCTCATCGTGCGCCGCCGCGGTGTCTATTTCGCCATGGTGACCATCGCGTTCGGGCAGGTGTTTTATTACGTGGCGTTCCAGTGGAGCTCGCTCACGGGCGGCGACGACGGCCTGCGCGGATTTTCGCGCCAGCCCCTCGATTTTGGACTGTTCACCGTCGACATCCTGTCCAATGCCAACGCGTTCTACTACTTCGTACTGCTCTTCTTCGCCCTGGTGACCGGGGTGATGGCGCTGATCCTGCGTTCGCCGTTCGGCCGTACAATGCTGGCGATTCGCGAGAACGAGCGCCGCGCGCGCTTTCTCGGCATCGCGGTGGAACAGCACATCTGGATCGCTTTCACGCTGTCCTGCTTTTTCATCGGGGTTGCCGGCGCGCTTTACGCGCTCACCAATAATTTCGCTGATCCGCGCGGGCTGCACTACAGCCAGTCCGGCGATTTCGTCATGATGGCGGTGATGGGTGGCATGAGGACGTTCTGGGGACCGCTGCTCGGCGCCGCCATGTTCGTGGTGGTGCAGGACTATCTCTCCAGCGTCACCATCAACTGGATGTCGTTCGTCGGACTGCTGTTTGTGCTGGTGGTGCTGTTCTTCCCGCGCGGCCTATTGGGCTTCGTCCGGCACAGGCCGCAAGTATGAGTATTCTGGAGATCCGCAATGTCACGAAGCGGTTCGGCAGCCTCGTGGCGGTCCGCGATGTCTCGCTCACTGTCGCGCAAGGAGAATTGCGCGCCATCATCGGCCCAAACGGCGCCGGCAAGACCACATTCTTCAACCTGATCAGCGGATTGTTTCCGCCGACCATGGGGACGATTTTTTTCGGCGGCCGCGACATCACCCGCTTGCCGGCGCACCGGCGCGTCGCGCTTGGCATCGCACGTACGT
Organism: Xanthobacteraceae bacterium; assembly: GCA_035311445.1. GTDB lineage: Bacteria > Pseudomonadota > Alphaproteobacteria > Rhizobiales > Xanthobacteraceae > JAJPKK01. The sequence continues at coordinate 3,203 of DATGCX010000083.1, forward strand.
TCCAAATCACCGAGATATTTCCCGAGCTCACGGTGTTCGAGAACGTGCGCATCGGCACCGAGGTGACGGCCGGATACGGTATGCGCCCCTACATCGGCCGCCCGGGAACCACGAAAGTCCGAGGCCGGGTCGAAGACACGCTCAAGCTTGTCGGCCTGGAAGCGAAGGCCGACAGGTTGGTGGGCGAGCTCGCCCATGGCGACCAACGGGCCGCTGAGATCGCCATAGCACTCTCGCTCGAGCCGCGGCTATTGCTCCTCGACGAGCCGACCGCCGGCATGGGTGACCAGGAAACCCACCAGATCACCCAGTTGGTGCGCCGGCTTCATCGCGAAAAGAACTGCACCATCGTGCTCATCGAGCACGATATGCAGGTCGTGTTCCATCTCGCCGACCGTATCACGGTGTTGGATCAGGGCATGCTGCTCGCCGAGGGCAATCCAGAGGAGATCGCCGCGAACAATGCCGTGCAGGCCGCGTATCTGGGAAAGACCGCATGACCGCAGCCCTGCGAGCCGAAGGTCTCCACACCTATTATGGCAAGAGCCACATCCTCCATGGCGTCGGGCTTGAGGTCGCTGAAGGCAAGATCACCGCTCTGCTTGGCCGCAACGGCGCCGGCAAGACCACCACCTTGCGTAGCCTCGTCGGCCTGACGCCGCCGCGACAGGGGAGGGTCACAATTTTCGGAACCGAGACCACCCGTTGGCCGGCCTACCGGATTGCCAGTAGCGGCGTCGGCTACGTGCCCGAAGGTCGCCGCGTCTTCCCTAATCTGAGCGTCGAGGAAAATCTGAAGGTACCACGTGAGCGGCCAGGACCTTGGACCATTGCACGGATCTATGCATTATTTCCCCGCCTCGCCGAGCGTAAGCGCAGTCGCGGCCGCCAGCTTTCGGGTGGCGAGCAGGAAATGCTGTCGATAGGTCGCGCACTCCTGCTCAATCCCAAGCTCCTGATCCTCGATGAGCCGTCCCAAGGACTTGCGCCGCTGATCGTGCGGGAGGTGTTCCACATCGTGGCGCAAATGCGCGCCGAAGGCATCTCGGTGCTCTTGGTCGAACAGAACGCACGCATGAGCCTCGAAGTAGCCGACCACGCCTATGTGCTGGACGACGGCATCATCGTCCATTCCGGACCGGCCTCCGAACTGGCCGCGGATGAGGCACGCGTTCAGGCGCTCGCCGGCGCGAGCGCGCAGGAGTGGACACGCGATTGAAGATGCGTCAGCGATTTCTTCCGCCAGTAGGGAATGAGACCCCAGCGCATCAACACGAGTTCGGATGGCCAGCGACTCCGCGGTGCTCTGCTCGATCGCCTTGCAGCATGGCGTTCCGGTCGAGACGCTGCGACGCGCTTTGATGCGGGATAGCCAGGGCAAGCCGTCTGGGCCGTTCGGCATGGTGCTCGACCAGCTCGCCAAGGAGGGGACGTGACATGACCGACACCGACGCCGGCGAGACGCCGACCGATTAAGAAACCGCATCCGCAGTTGGGGCCGCCGTCGCGCCACCGGAGGCCGAGGCGCCTACCGTCGAGCGTGTTCTGCCCGAGATCGAGCACCCGATAGGGCCGCTGCGCCTGGTGATCCTCGACCATCTACTCGACACCGACGAACCTCAAACGATGGCGCAGATCGTCGCGGCCATGCCGGCGGGCACCACCCGCAAATACCCTTGAGTCGGCGTGCGCCCGACTACGGCATCAAGGACTACGATATCTTCTATTTCGATGCAGACACCTCCTGGGAGGCCGAGGATGCGGTTATTCACCGCGTAGCCGCAGCGGTTTCCGACATTGGTGTTTCGGTCGAGCCACGCAATCAGGCACGTGTCCATCTCTGGTATTCTAATAAGTTCGGAATCGCCTATTCACCTTTGCAACGCGCCACAGAGGGAATTGACCGCTTTCTAACGTGGGCAGCACAGGTCGGAATCCGGCCAGCGGAACGAGGCTATGAGGTCTACGCACCGCACGGTCTTGACGATGTCTCGATGCTCACCATCAGGCCCAATCGCTGCCCCAATTTTCGGGCCGACCTTTACGAGGCAAAGGCTGCTACCTGGAAAGCGCGGTGGCCGGAACTTACGATTTTGCCCGCGACCGATTCGCAATCTTGATTAGGCGCCCGTGACCGATATGGGTCAGGGCTGCCCTCGCGACTACGACGGCATCACGACCCGTGTACCCCAAGATAGCTGCCGACTTGCATCAGCGGCCAAGCGGCAGCACTTGCCGCAGTCGCCAAGCTCCGCGCCGCGACGGCAGGCCGAGCGCAACAACCTTGCCGACAAGCTCATGGTCGAGGCAAAGGTCCTCGCCGATTTGAAGATCGAGTGGGCCGCTGTGGAGGGCGAGCGGCCCACGGTAGAGGCCGAGCTTGGTCCGGTGAAATATCTTGCCACCCTGTTCGGCCAAGCCGACGAGGTGGTGCTGCGGTGGTTCATTCCTCGCCGTGGCGCTGCATCTGGACCCGGAACGCCCGAGCTACCAGCAGGCGCGATCCCAGCAGCGACTGTAATAGCCGTAGCGACTATAGCCGTAGCGACTATAGCCGTAACGATAGTTTCGGTGAAAACCCAGGCCGCGAGAGATGCGGGGACCAGCCACGTAGCCGATCACCCCGCCAGCGACGAAGCCTGGCGCGCCGAATAAAAGGGCGCCAGAAGCTGCGCCGAGCGCGCCGTCGAATAGCCGCTCCCCAGCGCTCGCCGCCGTCGGTACCGAGGCCAATAGAGCCGCGACCACGAATGCAGTCGCACTCACTCGTCTCATGATTCCGTCCCATGACGTGGATCGATGCCCCGCCCATCGCATCGACCCTCATATTGAACGTTGTGGCCTCGTGTCCGGTTTATGACCTTTGATTCACATTATTGTTATCTTCGCCGAAGCGGGGCTTGATTAGCATTACCCCGCCACCTCATCGAGGAGCGTTGGATTGTCATCGCCGATGCCGGTCTTGTTGACCCGCCTGGATACCGGCCACATGCGAAGGCGGTCCTTACTCGCCGGCCTTAGAACCTCGGTGCCAGCCGCACCGGCCAGCCACGCCCCGACATCCGCCTTGTGTCGAGCACCACCGGCATGCGGTCGTGAATCGGGCGCGTCAGCGCGTTAGCGTCCGTCACGATGATCGTGCACGACGCGACGGGCTCGCTCGTTGCGAGGTCTCGCCATCGGTCCCACAAGCCCGCAAAGCTCAGCATGGTGCCGTCCGCCGCGTTGATGTAGTAGGGCTGCTTGCCGTCCGGCTTCGTGATCCATTCATAGTAGCCGCTTGCCGGAATGATGCAGCGATGGCGCTTGAATGCGTCGCGGAATATCGGCTTGTCGGCGACGCTCTCGGCTCTCGCGTTGAAGGTCGCGGGCAGCTGCGTGAGCGGCTTTTTCCACCGGTAGGGAATGAGCCTCCAGTGCATCGGCACAAGCTCACTGGCGCCATTTGCCAGCCTCACCACGTTCAACGTGTCGGTCGGGGCAATGTTGTAGTGGGCCTGCAGATTCGAGCGGCGCCCGTGAGACCGTACAGGTCGGCGATTTCTCGCCACGTGTAGCGCTGTATGAACCGTCCGCACATGCCGCACCCTAGATCGAGAAGCCCGCCTGTTTGGGCAGGACGCGAAACACGGCGCGGCCGGTATCCGTGAGCACATACCGCGAGGTGCTTTTGATCGCGCTCGATCAGACCACGGATTTCCATGGATTGCATTGCACTCGCGAGGATCCCGACAGCGACGTGATCGATGTTCATTGCGGCGCAAAAAAGGATCACGCGCTCCCGCGCCGTGAGGTCATCCGCGATGTTTTCCGGAGTCGGTGATTTTGGCTTTGCCATAGAGGCGCTACCCGATCGACTCGCTCTGCCTTGCGGCCGGCCGCAGCGCGTGCAGGCCGGTGAGCACCGGCATCGGCGCATCGCCTTGGCACCACGTGCACCGCAAGCCGAGCACAAGGCTGCCGACCGACGCGAGCGTTTGGCGATCGATCGTTCGAATGTCGACGGCTCGGCTTCAGGAGGCACCACAAGCTGTAGCTGGGACAATAGCCCGAGACCCGGTGCCGGCGAAAAGCTGTCCCTCTTACCGGCAAAGGTAGTAGAGGTTGGTCCATGTCAGACCTTGGGCAAGCTCGACGTTCCACGCTTCTCGACGCTGCCTGGCGGACAGCATACCGCCTCGGTTTCCCGCTTGCCCGCATCTGGTGGCGACTGCGGCACCAGCAGCATGAGGGGGCGCTTGTGGCTGTCTACGTCGGTCGGGCGGTACTGCTGGTGCGCTCGTCGTATCGGATCGAGTGGAACTTCCCCGGCGGTACTGTCCGGCACGGTGAGACGCCTGAAGTAGCGGCCCGGCGCGAGCTGGCAGAGGAGATCGGCCTCGCCGGAGCATACCCGCTGGTCGCTGTGGGCGACGCCTGCGGCCTCTGGGACGGGCGAAGAGATAAAGTGCATTTCTTTGAATTACGACTAGATCGGCTGCCCGAGTTACAGGTCGACAACCGCGAGATCGTCGCCGCACGGCTGATATCGCCAAGTGAGTTGGGCGGCATGGCGCTGACCGGGCCGGTCGCCGTCTATCTCGGCAGGACGCTTCCGCCAGGCTGCCATTCACAGTGACCGCGCAACGCTGCCGCAATGTTCCCGATCCTTGAAGGCTGAAAGCTTCCGACCGACGCGAGCGGATGGCGATCGATGGTGCGAATGTCAATGGCACGGCTTGTCCGACAGCCGGGACATTACACGTCAAGCCACGGCATGTGGTCGGCGACCACAGCGCGCCATGCCCGGCCGATAACGTGGTGTTCCATCGTTCAATGACGCGCACCGCCTCGTCACGTGCCGCCTTCTCAGCCGTACGGGCGCGCATGTAGAGCGCAAGGCGATCGGTCCGCGTCGGATCGTGTTCGGGGCATGACGGCAAGTAATGTATCGCCGGCCGCAGCGACGCCGGAGGTGTCATCGTGTCGTCCTGTCGTGCGCGACCGATCCTCCCGGAATGGTTGACTATACCATGAGCCGCCTTCGTTTGGGGTTACCAAATACCGGCGCCGGGAGCAGCACGACGGCGCGCCGAAATGTCGGGAACCCGACGCGGCTCTGAGGGTTGAGCAATTAAGCGCGGCTGCGAGCAGTGGAACGGGAGGAACGGGCAGCCGCACCACCTCGGCTGCCATATAGCGCAATGCACAAGAAAAAGGTGGCAGCCGGGGTCCATTGCTGTCGTTGCATTGCTGGGGTCTTTGCGGCGGCGCGTAGCATTACTGGTTCCGCAAATTGACCCATCGGAATGATCCGAATTATTCGCGACAAAATTGCAAGTCGGACTGCCCCGAGTTCTGCAACGCAGGTTTCTACCGTCGCATCGTGCGAACGACGATCGCGCGAGAGCTCGCGAGAGCTGAAGGCGAGCTTTGCCGCACCGGATGGTCGTCCTGGGTCGAGGCGTGCAAAATATTCCGCAGCCGATGCAAGCCTAGGGTCCTGACGGTCGCGCCCAGAACCGCGCGTCGATGCCATTGTGCCGCAATCCGCTACTTGATCACCTCGTGGACACGGCTGAGACCTTGGCAACAACGTTCTGTGGATTTTGTAATTTCGCTCCGGGCGAACGAGGGATAATGGTCCATGATTAAGCTCATCAAAACCATGCCCGCGAGGGTTCTTGCTTCGATAGTGTTCTTTGCTTCGGTGTCGATTTCGGCAGGAGCGCAGCCGAACGTCACGGTCCTAGCCTTTGGATTGTTCGGAGCACAGAGCGTATTCGAGAGCGAAGCGAGGGGCGCCGCCGGCATCGTCGCGCAACGCCTGGAAGCGAACACGGTCGTCGTACGCGCCAATACAAAAACCCGCAGAGATGTAACCATCGCATCGATCGGGGACGCATTGCAGTCTGCTGCCGAACGAATGGACCGCGAAAACGATGTCATATTCCTGATACTGACCTCACATGGTTCACAGGCAGGAGTTACGGTGCAGGCTGGCAGGCGGGTAGAAATTCTCTCGCCAGTCGCTCTGGCGGGTCTGCTGAACCGCGCTGGCGTGCGGCACCGCGTCGTGGTTATTTCGGCTTGCTATTCAGGCGTTTTCCTTGGTCCACTTGCCAGCGATGACACGCTGGTGATCACCGCAGCCGATTCTAATCACTCATCGTTCGGCTGCCGCGACAAGGTTAAATGGACCTATTTCGGCGACGCCTTCTTCAACAAAGCGCTCCGTCAAGCCACTGATCTAGAGAGCGCGTTTGTCACGGCGCGCGGGCTGGTCAGCCGTCGCGAAATGCGTTACGGCTTGGTTTCTTCTAATCCGCAGATGGCCGGAGGCAAGAACATTGACATCTTGCTCGGGGCGACGCACAGCGCGAAAGCCACCGGTCGCTGACTTTGAAGCATGCTGCCTGCCGCTAACTTTTAAATCCATTGCTCCGGCGTTTGTCGGTCCGAGTGAGGTTAGGAAAAACGCTCCCATCATCTCAGTGCTGTCTGTATCGGCTGGAGCACACCTTAGGAAAGTCCCGTGCCAAAGACACTCGACTATTTCGTTGGAAAGACGGTTATCATCACCGGCGCCGCCAGTGGCATCGGCCGCGCAACCGCGCTCATCTTCGCGCGCGAGCATGCTAACGTCGTGTGCGCCGACATCCACGAGGTCGGTGCGCGCGAGACGGCCGCGCAGGTGAACGTCAAGGGCAGCCAGGCGCTCGCACTGAAAGTGGACGTGACCGTGCGCAAACAGCTTAACGACATGGCCGAGCGGGCGATTGACGCGTTTGGCAGCGTGCAATTCTTGTTCAATTCGGCCGGTGCTGCGATCCGTCGTGCAAAATTTTTGGAGATCGACGACGCACTGTTGGAAAAAACCTTCGAGCTTAACGTCAAGGGTACGTTATACGGCATGCAAGCCATCTTGCCGCACATGCTCAAGAATGGCCACGGTGTCATTGTCAACATGGCAAGCATGGCACACCGGCGCGGCGGCCCAGGCTCATCGATCCACTACGCAGCGGCCAAGGGTGCAGTGGTGAGCATGACCATGGGCGTCGCGCGCGAATACGCGACACAAGGCATCCGTGCACTGTCGATTTCGCCCGGGCCCGTGAAGACGCCATTCCAGGCGGCGGCGGAGAGCTCACCCGAACTGATTGAGCGCTTTCTCGACGACATACCGATGAAGCGCTTCGGCGAGCCCGAAGAGATCGGCGAGCTCGTGCTGTTTATGTGCTCTGACGCCTGCCCGTTCATGACCGCTGACACGGTTTATGTGAACGGCGGAGGTGGGTGGAGATAAGCAGGTAACTATGGGTCACGGGCTTGTCTTCCCGAATGCGTTAGCGCCACGGCCGCTGTACCCCGGATAGCTGCCCGACTTGCTGCACCGCCCAAGTCAGCAGCATCGGGCCACAACCGGGCAATCCAGCTACGCTTGCCCCCGCCCGCAACAGCGTGAATGCGCGTGCTCCGCCGTTCACGTCGTGAAGAATTTGATAAAATGATCGACGACCTGATCAGGCGCTTCCTCTTGCAGGTAGTGGCCGGTCGGGAGTGGTTGCGCATCGACGAGATTGCTCGCGAACTTCCGCCACACCGTCGGATATTCCTGGGTCGGCGGTGCTCCCCGCGTTCCCCACAATATCAAAAGCGGCATCCCGATTTGCCGGTCCTTGTCGGCCGAATCCATCTCGAAATCGATCGTGGCGAAGGCCCGGTAGTCGTGGCACGCACCAGTGATTGTTTTCTTGGTGAAGCAGCGAATGTATTCCTCGTACACGAGCTTGGGAGGGTTCCTAGCGTTGCCGCGGCCTTTCAGAAACCATTCAGCCGGAACGGCGCTGATCATCGTTTCGGGAAATGGCTCCGGTTGCGCCATGAACATCCAGTGCCAGGCGCCGATGGCCCGATTTTTGTTTACGGTCGTCCACGCGTAATAATTTGGCAGCATGTCCAAGAGACAGAGCTTCATGACCCGGTCTGGGTGATCGAGGCACAGGCGATGGCTCAGGCGCGCACCGCGATCGTGGCCAGCAAGAAAGAAACGCTGGTGGCCGAGGCTCTCCATCACCTCGATCATATCCTCCGCCATGACCCGAAAGCTGTAATTGATGAGATTGGGGCCCGGCTCGGGCAGCGAGCTGTCGCCGTAGCCGCGCAGATCGGCGAGCACCACGTGGTAGCGTTCCGCAAGCCGCGCCGCGACCGCGTACCACAAGACGTGATTGTTCGGATAGCCGTGAAGGAGGAGCAAGGGTGGGCCGGAACCGCCATGGCGGACGCGGATGATGGCGCCCTTCGTGCGCATGTCGAGATGCTTGAATCCGGGAAATAGCGCCGCGACTTCGGCGGTGCCCCAACGCGTCGGATCGCGGGCATAATCGGCAGGCGTAGCTTCAGCTACGAAGGCGGTCTGTTCCGCTAGTGCCGGCGTGGCGACGCTCGCCGCCGCGCCCGCTGCCAACACCTGAACCAGACTGCGGCGGCTCAATCGTGCTTCCAAGCCTGCTTCAATGTGTTCGGATTGAAGATGCGTCATCATTTTCAGCCTCCCTTCCCACTCAACAAGCATGGCCGGGACGAGCCCGGCCATGCAGGAGAGGCGGTCGAACGTGACCGGAATCTGCTCTAGAGCGTCTTGCGCTGCGCCGGAGTCACATCCGCCGACCTTGGGGCGGACGCCACCAATTCGAGCTTCCCGGTGCTGTCGCCCAGCTTGGTCACGTTGGGCACGCCTGCCTTGTCCAGCATCGTGAGGAGCAAATTGGACATCGGCGTGCGGTTGGGATAGCGGATATGTTGTCCCCCCTTGATGCCGTTAACGCCGCCGGCGACCAGCATGAGCGGCAGATCTGTGTAGAGGTGCAGGTTGGCGTCGCTGAGCGCTGCCCCGTACAGGATCATTGAGTGATCGAGCAGCGAGCCGTCGCCGTCCGGCGTGGAGCGCAGCTTGTCCAGATAGTAGGACAGCATCTTCGTGTGGAAGGTGTTGATCTGGATGACCTTCGCGATCTTGTCCTGTTCGCCGTGGTGATGCGTCACGGAATGGTGGGAGTCGCCAAATCCGAGTTCGGGGTAGGCGCGCGGGCTTGTCTCGTGACCGATCTGGAACGCGCAGACGCGCGTCATGTCGGTCTGCCAGGCGAGAACCATGAGATCCGTCATCAATTTATAGTACTCGGACCAGGACGACGGGGTACCCTTGGGGCCAGCCATCTCTGGCAGAACGTGGTCCTTGCTCTGCGCCTCCGCGCGCTGGATGCGCCGCTCAACGTCACGCACCGCGTCCAGGTACTGGTCGATCTTGCCGCGGTCCGGTGCGCCGAGCTTTATGCGCAGCCGCTTGGCGTCCTCGTTGATGGCATCAAGGATGCTGCGATCCTCCTGCCTCACGATCGCACGTGCCTTCGGATCGGTCGTGGAGCCGAACAGACGCTCGAACAGCGCACGGGGGCGGCTCTCCATCGGCATCGGCGTGGTGTCGTCGCGCCACGAGATCGTATTGTAATAAGCGCAGCTATAGGCGTTCTCGCAGGAGCCCACCACATCCGCCGACTCCAAGCTGACCTCGAGCGAGGCGAGCTGAGTCTCTTTGCCGAACTCCTTCGCTGCGATCTGATCGACGGAGACGCCGGCACGCAAGTCGGCGCCGGCGGTCATCTTAGCGTGCGTTCCCGTCAGCCAGGCGGTGCAAGCCCGCGGATGATCGCCGCCTAATTCATATCCGAGGCCCGCGGCTTGCTGGTTATCGAGCCCCGAGAATACCAGCATGCGGTCCTTGAAATCCGCGAGCGGTTGGAGAATGCGCGGCAACTCCGTGAGCGGCCCGCCCCCGCCCGCGGGTGCAAACTCGTTCTTCAAGTTCATGATCCCGTTCGGGACTTGGACGAACCCCATGCGGATCGGCCGCGCCGTGTCAGCGGCCAAGGCCGGTGTCATCGCGTCCAGCATTGGCAGCGCAAGGGCTGCGCCGGTGCCGCGCAGGAACGTACGCCGGTCTACGAATTTCCCCGTAATAACCATTGCTTATGCTCCTCCCATTTGAATCAGTGGATCGCCTTGGTTTTGACGGTCGAGAACGCTGGATAACCGACGACGCCCGCCCGAGCGCGCGTCGCGTACCACCTCGCGAATAACGGAGGATCGCAGCACCAACCCAATTGCACGCCGCGCTGCTCCGGTTCGAAACATCGCTCTCTCGCGCGTGTGGTGGCGTTGAACGCATTAATTGGAAATAAAAAACTACACTCTTTTTTCCGTGCTGCCAATGACTTTCAACTTTCCTTCTACCGCGAAAGCGCTCGGTCTTGACGTGCTAGCGCGTTCCTACTGGGTGCCGACGAGGTAATCCCATAAGCCGCGCCGAATCTCGCCGGTAAATGGGTCGGGCACGACAGGAAGGCCGGCTGGACAAGCATGCCTGCTTCACTTCTGATCGCGTCGCGCTGACCGCCAGGGTAGCGCTCCGCAGAAGTATTGCGCTATCTCGCGCGCTACACTCATCGTGTCGCCATCTCCAACCGCCGGCTGCTCTCGCTCGACGACAACGGCGACTTGTTCAACCAAGTTGCCCTTGGCGCCGGCGGTCATCTGATCGGCGAGCCGTTTAATATCGGCGGCCTTCATTGAGGTGGGCGCGACCGGCATGTTAGACGCCCCCGATCATGCCAAGCAGGCGCAGCAGGCGATCGATCACCGCCGCGGACGACAAGATCTTCGTACTGAGGTTGGCGAATTGGTCGATTAGGGCGACCGCGGTAACGAGATCGCGGTGTCGTTCGGGCTGGTGCCGGAGGAGCACGGTTTGAGCATGGGTCCGCAGTCGATCTGCGAGCCCGCGCATTTCATCCGGCTTCAATTGAGACAAAGTACTCCGTGTTGCTACTGTCTTGGGTAGCCTTGGACATGGATTACTCCCATGTTCGGGGTCAGGCTGCGCCGTGGGTCTGACCACCCGCGGTGCGGCCGCTATTTCCCGGCTTCATTACCGGGAACGGCGAAACTCCTTTGTTGATGATCGTGCCGGAATGGCCGGTTAGGCTGCGGCTTGAACCGTGCGGGTAGGGGAGGGGGGTACCCGCCACAATCAATAAAAAGAGACGTGATTTCAAATAGGACAGCGGACACCCCTTCCCGCCAGCACCCCTCCTCCAAGCGTCCGCGGACGTCCGAAATAACCTGAAAAAATCGGCATAAGCGGCCTGACATCGGGATTTAGACGCGCGCGGCGGCACGATCGACGACGTGAAAGGCATTCCGCTCGATCTTGCTCGTGAATAGCGACCGCCTCATACGGGTAATTTTACCCGAAGTACTTGCGCTGGTCGGTGATCTTTTTGTGGACGCGCCGGCCGATGCATACGCCGCGGAGAAGCTTGGATTTCGTCTCAATACCGCAATGACGCCGCCTCGCCGGTGATCAACTTGGACGAGACGGCGGAGGCGATTTTGCGTCGCGCGCCAATCGTAACGCTCTAAGTCTGGCGGTCTTTTCGCGCTCCGCGCGCGCACGTTGTTCATATTCTGCCGTCGCGAGTTTGCCGTCAGCCAATCGCTCCTGTTTGCGCTTAAAGAGAAGTTCGGCCTGTTCCTGAGAGGTCATGAAACCTCCTTGTTCTAGTAAGTGCATCGGCGTTGTCGTGAGCGCATGGGCGGGACGGGAAATCATCGCGCGCTGCTGTTCGATGTGGGGTGTACACTTCAACTGCCTATGACGAGAATTGTTCCGAAGACGAGGCACCCGCTCTGATTTCTGCCCATGCGGAGGTCTGCGGGCTCAGCCAGGCTTCGCGATCTTTGGTTTGACGCGCCAGAGCTGAAAGCCATGGGTGCCGACGGCCTTTTCGATCCTATCGCGGGAAAGGTTGTAAGGAGGAGCGCTCGCGGGTGCGACCACTCCAATCGCATGCCAGGGGCCAAACCGCTCCGGCAGAGAGCTGCCTGCTGCATCGCTCGCGAAAGCCCGCAAGCCGACGTTTGCATCTGATTTGAAGATGTAGATTCGCACGCGGTCACCTCGCACTCCGATCTGTCGGGCCAATCACGCGCGCCTGAATCGCCGCGGCTTTGCCAGTCTGTGCTTGACGTTTTTTAGGAGCGGCGATCAGTCCGTCCCGGACCGCCTGCTTGCGGGCAAGCTTGCGGGCACGGCGTGCCGCCTCGGCCTTTTCTCGCGTCGCCTTCTCAGACGGCTTCTCATAAAAGCGCCGGCGCTTCATTTCGCGGAATACGCCCTCGCGTTGCATTTTCTTCTTCAGGACGCGCAGAGCCTGATCGACGTTGTTGTCACGGACGAGGACCTGCATAAGTTCTGCTCCGGCGGCGTTCAAAGCGCATTGGTCACGGTTTCGACCGGCAAGCAGCCGGGGCGTAAGCGCCCGATGCGATGCCGTCAACTTCGGCGCTCTGAGAGGCACAGTGCATGACGCTCACTGATTGGCGAACGATCGCCATCGCCGACGGTGATTAGCCGTTCCCCCCCTGCAAGGTTAAGATGGGGGCTGGTCATGCGAATAACCAGCTTTTTTTCTTGGGGCGAACCTTGCGGCCCAAACCTTAATGCTCCACATTGCACCAATCGAGCTTCGGCCGAACGACTTGGCCTCGCCGCACCCGCGTCGGACTGATGAGTTTCCTCCAAATCTCGAACGAATCGAACCGGCTGCGTTGACGCGCAGCCTCATTACACCCACTGAAAGAAGAGCTACATGACGCAAGGAACCGTGAAGTGGTTCAATGGCCAAAAAGGCTTCGGCTTCATCCAACCGGATGACGGCGGCAAAGACGTTTTCGTGCACATCAGCGCGGTTGAACGCGCGGGGTTGCCGAGCCTGAACGAGGGACAAAAGGTCTCTTTCGATGTTGTTGCTAATCGAAAGACGGGCAAGTCCTCGGCGGAAAATCTGCGCACCATCTGAGCAGTGCGAAGTAGTGGCAGGTGGAATACGGCCCCGCGTCCGGTTTCCAGGCGCGGGGCCTGACTTTGCGGGCACAGGCGCATCAGACCACCGGCCGCCTCGGCTGGCGAGTCGCTCGGCTACTTGACCGGCTTCGATGGGGCCGCAAGACTGCGCACGAAATGACGGCGAATCACCTCGGGACGCGAGGGGCTGTCCTCCTGTCCTGCAATCCGATGATCCAATAGTGCCAGCTCTGGCGGCTGAAGGCGCACGCCGATAAGCGTGCCTTACCAGTCGCTCGTCGGGCGGGGGCTTTGAGTTGCGGCATCAGGGGAGGGGGCTTATTCGTCCTGCGATGAGTCCCAGAAGCGCGACCCGCCATCGTCCGCCCATTCCGCGGGCTAAGCAAATCGGATAACCGTTCTTGGTGAAGCCATGCCTGGAGGGGCCTAAGAGAGTTCGTTCAGGCAAAGGGAATCGAATTGTGGGTAACTGCTCCGAGAGAAAGAATTAATAAGCAATATCAACATCCATAGTAGGATCCCCTTCCGCCAGCGGCAGGCTGGTTTGGCACTCTCTTCGACCCGCACAATCTTTTCGCGCAAATTCGTACCGAGTTTGTAGCGAGCAGCATCGGGGACACGACCCTACCCGGGTGACCGGCAGGTCGAGCCGGCGATGGCTATGGGGGACCTACGCCCCCTCGATGCTTTGAGGGCCTGCCGTCCTGCACTGGTAAGTCGCACGCGGGCTACCTCGATCATTTGGCCGTCGACCCACGCTGTTTCTGACTGCGCCTTTGCGAACCCATCGCGTATGAGGCCAAGCAGTTCGACCGTAAACCCGTGGGTTAGCAACGTGGAATCAGTACAGCCATGCCGTCCCGAGGCAGCAAGCACTTCGAGTGCACGGCGATCGTTCCCTCCAAAACGGCGTTTTCTGCTATCCATCATGGCGTGTCGCGCAGTACGCTCCAATATGCGGCACATCATACAGGGCGTCCGCACCACGGTATTGTCAGTGTGAAACCCTAGGTACACGCTCGGGGTAGACCAGCGGAAACGTCGCAGCATTGAATGATACGATCAACTCGTCGTCATGGCGCGGTTTGTATCCGCCCCCGGGACCATAACCGCCAGTGGCTTGGTGCTTACACGAATTCAGAAACGTCAATATGCCCGAGCGTTCGTCTGCACACTTGCGGTTGTCTTTTGCGCCTATTCTATGGCCGGATGCGCACCCGGCACGACTGCGGCCGCCCGACTGACCAACGCTACCCCGGCCAGACTGCGCGCGGAGGCCCGGGTTCAGCCTCAGACGGGCCCGTCGCGCAAGGCCGAACCGGAACTTGACTGTAAGTTTCAACCGGTCGTCCTCGGCGACACGTGGCTCGACGGAGACAATGCACTCCGTAAGAGATCAGACCACGAGCCGCGGTGTCACGGGCATACCGAAACGGCCGCGCACAAGCCTTGAGCAGTGCAACGTCTGGTCGATCCCCGCTATAATACCGCGATAGCTCGGAAGGTGCCTTGACGGATCGAGCGCGCCAGTGCATTTGGCGAACCCGAAAAAAATAAGACCACCCGAAGGCGGCCGAGTTGATCGATAGGACTCTTTTTTAATTTGTCTGAATGGGGTCCACGCGGGGAGGCTCATGGGGGGAGCGGAGACGCGGACCACTCATCCAGACTGATATAACTCTAAACCATTGCAATAAGTCTTGCATTCTCAAATCGACGACGCAAAATGAGACAACACGTCGCTCCCTTTTAGTCGATAGGGATGCTTCGCGGACCGAGTTCGAGGTTGACGGCTGTACAACGTGCGGCCGCTCCAACGTCTTCTTTTCGCTTTATTTACCGAGCCAACCTAGTAACGCGTCTGATGCGCTTTCCGCCGCGACCAAACGCACGAGAAGCTCATCGCTGCGGCGCAGCATGCGCTCGGGAGATTGGGGTGGTGGTACGGGCGAATTCGCAACCTGCGGCGGCTAATTCGTGGTCACTGGCGCCGAAAGGGTTAGGGAAAAAAGGCTTTGCCAGTAGGCACTTATGTGCACTCGTGACGGCATGCTTCCTGGCCGGCTGTTCTGGTGCCGACAAATTCGGCACCGTCGATCCCCGCTACGGCGTCGCTTCAAGCGCGCGCCTGGTGGCGCCTGGTCAGCCGGTACCTAAAGGAGGCGGCGTCTACCGAGTCGGGGCTCCGTATTCAATCAGCGGGCAAACCTATGTGCCGGCCGAAAATCCACGCTATCGCGCCGATGGCCTCGCGTCGTGGTACGGCGAAGACTTCCACGGTCGTCTCACCGCGAATGGCGAAATCTACGACATGAATTCGATGTCGGCGGCCCATACCACCTTGCCGATGCCTTCCCATGTGCGGGTGACGAATCTTTCCAACAACCGCTCAGTGATCCTGCGGGTCAACGACCGTGGACCTTACCGTTCCGATCGTATTATCGATGTTACGGTAAAGGCGGCCATATTGCTCGGTTTCTATGGTAGTGGCGTTGCACCGGTGCGGGTAGAATATGTCGGCACGGCGCCGCTGGAGGGTTCTGACGACAACATGTTGATCGCGACGTTGCGCCAGGGCGAACAGGCGCCGGCACCATCCCTGATACGTGTCGCATCGACGAAGCCCTTCATTCCCGAACTCGCAGCGTACACCGCTACCCGCAATGTGCCCGTTCCTCCGGACCGGCCGTATGGGCTTGGAGAAGGAGCAGGCGCGTTCGAACCTTCGGCTCCGACGATGGCGGACCGGCGGTGATGAATTCGGACCATGTCGTCCAGGATGTCGGAGAGTTTCGTACCTGCACGCGCACGATCGCAATAGAGGGCACTCATCTTTCGCCCGTTCCCGTGACGCAACTAACATGTGCAATTTACGTTTATTGAAAGTCTATCGGGTTCAGGCCGGTTTTCCACGTTCCGACCGGCGCGGCACGATTGTTTCGTCTCCCCCGGCTTGCTATTGAACGGAGAGACCTGAAGCAAGACATGCAGACCAAGGAGGCGCCGCATTTGGCGACGCTGGAGCCGTGAATTCAACCATGTCGGCGTTAGTCGGGAAATGCGCATGGGCGCAGCGTGGCTTTGTTACGCTCGCAGTCGCGGGTTTTGTCGCATCGGCCGCTGCAGCCCCGAGTGCCATCGGGCTCGTCGGCTCCAAGAAGGATGATTTTCAGACCACGGCGCCCCACGCCATCCTCGTCGATTTCGATAGCGGCACCGTATTGTTTGAGAAGGGCGCTGATGTGCCGACACCGCCGTCCAGCATGGCGAAGCTGATGACCGTGGAAGTCGTATTCAATGAACTCAAGCGGGGCCGCATCAAACTCGATGACGAATACCTTGTGAGTGAGGATGCCTGGCGGCGTGGCGGAGCGCCATCGCATACCTCCAGCATGTTCGCCCCGATCCACAGCCGGGTACGGGTCGAAGATCTGCTCCGGGGCGCGATCATAATGTCCGGCAACGATGCCTGTATCACCCTCGCCGAGGGCATCGCCGGCAACGAGCCAGCCTTTGTCGGGATGATGAACAATCGGGCGCGCGAACTCCGATTGACCAAGTCCTACTTCACCAACTCGACCGGTTTACCCGATCCAGCTCAGAAAATGACGGTGCGCGAACTTGCGCGGCTGGCCCGTCACATCATCCGC
Source organism: Xanthobacteraceae bacterium (assembly GCA_035311445.1). Lineage (GTDB taxonomy): Bacteria > Pseudomonadota > Alphaproteobacteria > Rhizobiales > Xanthobacteraceae > JAJPKK01. The sequence goes on from DATGCX010000083.1 coordinate 19,760, forward strand.
ACCTACCCGAATTTCTATGGCATCTACGGCGAGCACGAATTCACCTGGAACAAAATCCGCCAGCAGAACCGCAATCCGCTGCTGACCCTGAATATCGGCGCCGACGGCCTGAAGACCGGATACACACAAGATGGCGGCTATGGCCTCGTTGGCTCGGCCATGCAGAACGGCATGCGCCTGATCGTCGTTGTCAACGGCCTGAGAACAGCAAAGGAGCGCGCGGACGAGGCCAAGAAAATCCTTGAATTCGGCTACCGCGGTTTCGAATCAAAGCCACTGTTCGCGGCCAGTCAAGTCGTCGGCTATGCCAAACTGTTCGGCGGCGCTTCAGGATCCGTGGCGCTGGTAGGTGAGGGGCCCATCAGCGTACTGATGCCAAAGAACGCGACCGAGCGGGTTAGCGCAAAGATCGTCTATTCGGGTCCGGTACCGGCGCCGGTCAGGCAAGGGCAGCCGATCGGCAATCTCAACGTCTATCGCGGCGAGCGCGTGGTGGCCGAAGTCCCGCTGTTCGCCGCTGAGGGCGTCGGGCGCGGCAGCCTTCCGCAGCGTGCCTTCGATGCAGCCTCCGAACTGGTCATCGGCTTGTTCCGGACTGGGTCGAAGAAGATATAGTGCCGGAACTGGTAGCCCGGATTGAGCGAAGCGAAATCCGGGCGGGTCGGCCCCGGATTTCGCTTCGCTCAATCCGGGCTACCACACCGCGATACTCATCGAAGCGACCACAAAGCGATGCGATGGCCGGGAAATTCATCACGTTTGAAGGCGGCGAAGGTACCGGCAAGTCCACGCAGGCGGGGCTCCTGGCAAAGAAGTTATCGGACGTCGGTATCCGCGTCCTGCTCACCCGGGAGCCTGGTGGCTCACCCGGCGCTGAGATCATTCGCCATGTCCTGTTGTCCGGCGCCGCTAAGCGCCTCGGCTCGGATGCGGAGACCTTGTTGTTTGCCGCGGCGCGCGACGACCATCTGGAGACTGCCATCAAGCCGGCACTGCGATCAGGGCAATGGGCCATCTGCGACCGTTTTCTCGATTCGACGAGGGTCTACCAGGGGATTGTCGGCCAGGTCGGCCTGCCGTTCATCAAAGGCCTTGAAAAGCTCACCGTCGGAGACGCAAAACCTGACCTCACGTTCATTCTCGATCTACCGGCGGAGATCGGTCTTGCAAGGGCGCGCGGACGGCGAGGCGAGGCGGCCGCGGATCGGTTCGAGGGCGAGGATCTCGCCTATCATCAGGCTCTCAACGCGGCATTTCGCGCGGTCGCGGCAGAGGAGAAACAGCGGTGCATCCTGATCAACGCAGCTCCGTCGCAGGAACACATAGCGACTGAGATTTGGCGGACCGTATGCAATCGATTGAACCCTGAAGCAACGCCGTTGCGCTTTGAAGAAATTGCCCGATGACGCAGAGCGAAGATGAGGACAGCGATCCGCCGCCACCGCGGGAGACTACCGCCCTGTTTGGCCATGCTGACGCCGAGCGGGAGTTTCTTATCGCCTATCGGTCCGGGCGTGTCCCTCATGCCTGGTTGATCGGAGGTGAGCGGGGCATCGGCAAGGCGACGCTTGCCTACCGAATAGCCAGATTCGTGCTCGCCTATCCGGATCCATCGCGTGTTCCGACCGCCACCTCGCTCGCGCTCGATCCGGCCCATCCGACCGTGCGGCGCGTGGCCGTCAATGCCCATCCCGACCTGCTGGCGCTGGAGCGCACCGTCGGTGATAACGGCAAGATGCGCACCGTTATCACGGTGGACCAGGTGCGGCGCCTGGCGGCTTTTTTCGGTTCGACAGCAGGCGAGGGGGGCTGGCGCGTCTGCATCGCCGACAGCGCCGACGAGCTCAAATATCCGGAGGGCGCCAATGCCCTGCTGAAAGTACTGGAGGAACCGCCGCCACGGTCCTTGTTACTGCTAGTGAGCCACGCGCCGGGGCGACTCCTGCCGACCATCCGGTCGCGCTGTCGGCGGCTGACCCTCAAGCCGCTGGGGCAGGGCGATGTCGCAAGCGCTGCCGCTACCGCGCTTGAAACTGAGGCTGACGATCCCGCAATCGTGAAGGCGGCTGCCGCGGCGCGAGGGAGCGTTTCCCGCGCGATCGCGTTGGTGGGAGGGCCGATGCTGGTGCTCCGGGAGAAGGTGGGGGAACTCCTGACGGCGCTCCCTTCGACCGATCCTCAGGCACTGCACGCCATCGGCGACCAACTCGACCGCGATCGCGGCCTCCTGGACGTTTTCGTCGGCGCGATCCGCGACTGGCTGTCAGCCCGCCTCGACGCGGCAACCAACCCCGAGCAACTTGCTCGGGTGGCCGAGCTGTGGGATCGCCTCGATCGATCCGCCCGCGACGTCGAAATCTACAATCTCGAACGCAAGCCTCTGGTTTTCGCCGTTTTCGGTCTGCTTGCCGAGGCGTCCCGCGGTTGATAGGTATCGCAAGCTTGGAGCAGATTTCGATCGGCTGGAATCCATTTGTAGGGTGGGCAAAGGCGCGCTCTTTGCGCGTCGTGCCCACCGGCTCGGTCGGGTGGGCACGCTTCGCTTTGCCACCCTACGACTACCGTTCCATATGGGCCGGAATCCGCTCGATGCCGCAACGAGCTGCAGGGTTTCCGGTACATGGCAGACAAGCCTCGATTCTACATCACGACAGCCATTTCCTATCCTAACGGCCTTCCGCATATCGGCCATGCCTACGAGGCGATTGCGACCGACGCGATCGCGCGCTTCATGCGGCTCGACGGCTACGACGTCTTTTTCCTCACCGGCACCGACGAGCACGGCATCAAGATGCTGCAGACCGCCAATCGGGAAGGTGTATCGGCGCGCGAACTGAGCGATCGCAATGTGCGGCGCTTCCGCGCCATGGTGGAGCGGATGAACTGCTCCAATGACGATTTCATCCGTACCACGGAGGAGCGGCATTACCGCGCCTCGCAAGCGATCTGGGAACGCATGAAGGCGGCCGGCGATATCTATCTGTCGAAATATTCCGGATGGTATTCGGTGCGCGATGAAGCCTATTACGACGAGGACGAGACGAAGCTTGCCGAGGACGGCAAGCGCATCGGCCCGCAAGGGACACCCGTTGAGTGGGTCGAGGAGGAGAGCTATTTCTTCCGCCTCTCGGCCTACCAGGACAAGCTGCTCGACCTCTATCGTCGCGTACCGGATTTCGTGCGGCCGCGCGAGCGCTTCAACGAAGTTTCGAGCTTCGTACGCGGCGGGCTGAGAGACCTGTCGATCTCACGCACCACCTTCACCTGGGGCATCCCGGTTCCGGACGATCCCAGGCACATCATGTATGTGTGGATGGATGCGCTGACGAATTACATCACGGCTGTCGGCTATCCCGATACCGAGTCCGCGAAATTCCGCCGCTACTGGCCGGCGGACCTGCATGTGATCGGCAAGGATATCGTACGCTTTCACGCCGTGTACTGGCCGGCATTCCTGATGTCGGCCGGCATCGCGGTGCCGCGGCGCTTATTCAGTCATGGCTTTCTGTTCAACCGCGGCGAGAAAATGTCGAAATCGGTCGGCAACGTGGTCGATCCGTTCGCGCTGGCGGACGCCTACGGGGTTGACCAGCTTCGCTATTTCCTCTTGCGCGAAGTGCCGTTCGGCCAGGACGGCACTTACAGCCACGAAGCCATCGTGGCGCGTATCAATGCGGACTTGGCCAACGATCTCGGCAACCTGGCGCAGCGCTCGCTGTCGATCATCGCCAAGAACCGCGACGGAATCCTGCCGACGCCAGGCGCGTTGAGCGAAACCGACAAGACAATCCTTGCGGCGGCGGATACGCTCATCGACAAGGCACGCGAAGCGATGAAAACGCAGCAACTGCACCAGGTGCTCAATGCGGCCTGGGCGGTGGTCGCCGACGCGAACCGCTACTTTGCGGGCGAAGCCCCGTGGGCGCTCGCCAAGACCGATCCGGTGCGTCAAGGCACGGTGCTCTATACGACTGCCGAGGTGATCCGGCAGATCGCCATCGTGGTGCAGCCCGTCATGCCGCAGGCGGCCGCGCGGCTCCTCGATCTCATCGCGGTCCCACCTGATCGGCGCGAATTCACGATGCTGGGCGCCGGGGGGCGCCTCGCTCCTGGCAGCGCCTTGCCGCCGCCTGCGCCGGTATTCCCGCGCTATGTCGAACCGGAGCCGAGCGCATGAGCGTATTGGTCGACAGCCATTGTCACCTGGACTTTCCCGATTTCGCCGCCGAGCTCGACGCGATCGTGGAGCGCGCCGCGATGGCGGGCATTGGTCGTATCGTGTCGATCTCCACGCGTGTGCGCCGGTTCGACAAATTGCTGGCCATCGTGGAGCAATTTCCAAATGTCTACTGCTCAGTAGGAACGCATCCGCACTATGCGCATGAAGAACCTGACGTGACGGTCGAAGAGCTGGTCGAGCGCGCACCACATCCCAAGGTGGTCGCCATAGGTGAGGCGGGGCTCGATTATCACTACGATTTCAGCCCACGCGATGCCCAGGAGATCGGCTTTCGACGCCACATCGCTGCAGCGCGGGCGACTGCGTTGCCGCTCGTTGTGCACGCTCGTGAAGCTGATGCTGATATCGCTCGCATTCTAGCGGAGGAAACAGGGAAGGGGGCCTTCCCGGCGGTGCTGCACTGTTTCACTGGCAGCCGGACGCTTGCCCTGCGGGCCGTCGACCTTGGGTTCTACATCGGATTCACCGGCATTTTGACCTTCAAGAAATCCGACGAACTGCGTGCCATCGCAGCGGAACTGCCGGCAGACCGCATTCTGGTCGAAACCGACGCGCCTTATCTCGCCCCGGGCAAGTTCCGCGGTAAGCGCAATGAGCCCGCTTACGTAACGGAAACCGCTAAAGCGCTGGCCGCGGTCCGCGGCGTCTCGTTCGACCATATCGCGCGCCAGACGACGGAAAACTTTTTTCGGCTCTTCAACAAAGTACCGCAGATTTCTGCCGCGGCCGCATGACGCTTGCGGTCACCATTCTCGGATGCGGCTTTTCCGGCGGCGTGCCGCGGCCCGGAACAGGGTGGGGCGCTTGCGACCCCAACAATCCCAAGAACCGGCGGCGGCGGTGCTCGATTCTGGTTGATCGCACGGCCCCCGACGGCGGCCAGACCCGCGTGCTGGTCGATACCTCGCCGGATCTGCGCGAGCAGCTGCTTGATGCCGGCGTCAATCACCTCGACGGTGTGCTCTACACTCATGAACATGCAGATCACATTCACGGCATCGACGACCTGCGCGCGCTGTTCATCGCGCATCGCAAACGCGTGGACGTCTATGCCGACGAGCCGACCTGGCGCATATTGACGCTCCGGTTCGGCTACAGCTTCGTGACCCCGCCGGGCAGCAGCTATCCGCCGTACCTGACCCGCCACCCGCTCGCCGCCGGCACGCCGGTGACGATTTCCGGCGCCGGCGGCGCCGTTACCGCCATGCCGATCTTGCTCGATCACGGCGACATCACTGCACTCGGATTCCGCTTCGGCGCCATGGCTTACTCGCCCGACCTTGTCGATATGCCCGACGCCGCCATCGAGGCGCTGCGCGGCATTAAGCTGTGGATCGTGGATGCCCTGTGGTACCGGACGCATCCGAGCCATTTCCATCTCGACCTGACACTCCGGTGGATCGACCGCATCAAGCCAAAACGCGCAATCCTCACCAACATGCACAGCGATCTCGATTTTGCCCAGCTGCGCGCCAAGCTGCCGCCGCATGTCGAGCCGGCGTTCGATGGGATGCGGGTGGAGTTCGAGGGCTAGCCGTTTGGCGTTGGGCGTACACGTCAGCCGAGTAAGAGGGGTAAAAGTCGTGGCAGTTCCCAGACGTAGCCTGATGGAGCGCAGCGACATCTGGACGGCCACCTGGATTTCGCTGAGTCTATCATTGGGCCGGCCCGATGACAGGCTCCGGCCGGACCCAGTGGCTCAATCCGGCTACCAAGCTGCCACGCGTCTTGCGTGCGAAATCGGACGGCATTGATTTCGTTGGGAATTCCAAAATTAGTTCGTTTTCACAAAATCCGTCACCAATCGCACCTTGATGGTATTATAATACCATCAGATGGCCAAAAAGGTCACGGCAGTTCCTAGAAGCCCGGATGGAGCACAATGACATCCGGCGCGGCCGAACCCGGATTTTGCGGAAAATCACGTGAATCCGTCCGGGAACATCGAATGAGTCCGCTCGGGAACATCGAAATATTCCATAATATCTCTTATGCGAATCACGTAGCTCCCTTCGAGGGGGCGCCTCAAGTCTGAGCCGAAGCCATGTCTGAAGATGTACCGCCCTCGCCGGCGTCCTTGAGAGAACCGCGTCACTTACTTTGGGACGAGCGGTTGACCGAAGCTGACAAGGCGCTAATAGCAAAGCTCAACGCATCGCTGGATCGGCTTGATGCCTGTAGAGCGATCGAAATCAATGTTTCGGGGCATTTCGCGCGCTCCAAGATCGCGTGGAAGCTTGCCGTCTATCAGCATGGCCTTCTGCATCGAATGGTTGCCCTGATGGATGGAACGGCGGTCGCCTGGAATAACCGCTGCACGCTCTCAGCGATCTTGTCGGCGCGCGCGCTCATGGAGACGTTTGCTGTGATGGCGGCGTTTGCGGATCGAGTGGCTGATTCGTTTGCCGCAAAGGATCTCGGCGCCTTGGATGCCCTCGCGCAGCAAGGAACCTTTGCCAGTCGCGATTGGGAATGGATCAATGAGTTTCCGGAAACGAAAGCCGTCAACGTCCTGACGTACATTGAAAGGGTCGACAAGCGGGCGCCCGGATTCCGGGGTCACTACGATATATTATCGGAGCGATGCCACCCGAATTCGCTCGGGCACAATTTCCTGTTTTCAAAGCTAGACCGGAGCGACGGGTCAGTGCGTTTCTTCGATGAACGCGAGCCCGGCCGGAACGGTCAGATGATCCTGGCAGCGCTGGCCGTCTTTCCTTTGGTGGAATCGATTATGACTCGCCTCGATGATCTCATTCCAAAGATTTCTGACTTTCATCATCGTGTTGCGCCGGTGGGCAATGCGGTGCCGCCCACAGACACGCCATGCGCTCACGAGTGAGACGCTTGATCGCCTCCAGGTTTTTTTTCCACCAAGTGGGGGAAATGCGCTCCTGCTCCAGTCTCACTTTTTCGTCCAGTCGGTCATGAACCAGATCATCGAACAACGCCTGCTCGTCCTGGTCCAGGCGCAAAAGCGGGGTGCGGCACGGGGCTTCCTCGCGCACCCAGAGCGAGCGGTGCGCCAATAGCGTCTCGCGATTCATAAGAAAGGAACGCACGTTTGGGAATCGGGCCCGCAGGCGATCCAAGATGTCGAAGCCGTGCGTATCGATGTCGCCCCAATAGTAGATGTGTCGTTCCGACATCCACGAAGCGGAGTGTAAGAGGCCGGCAGCGACACCCTTCCCAAATACGACGATGGCTTCAGGGAAGTCGGGAAACGCCAGACAGTTCATCTTGTTTTCGGTTATGAAGATATGTCGCGCCGCAATATTCAGCGTGGCAAAATCGCTCGCCGGAATTGTAAGGTCGGACAGGCCGGCGATGGCGATCCGGCTGTCGAGCGCGCGGAACCGGATCAGCGATGGTTCGGTTCGCAATCCGCAACGTTGCGCAAACTTTTGGGCCATCCTTCCGGTCAGCGGACCGTCATGCGGTTCCAACACGACGTCGAGCAATTGAAAGAATAATTGCACTCGATCTTCGACAAACTTCGAATCGACGCCCGGTATCGCGAGCTGGCGCAAATAGAGACCTGCCCGCGGGTGATCGCGGAACCAGGCGAGAACATCGAGCATTCGCGACCAATCCTTCTCATGCTTGAGCAGTTCGAAGGGCCGGCTCGAAACCCATTGCGCAAGTGTCGGAAATCTGCCGATCGTGACTTCAGCCAACTCCCTGAACCGCCGCCCTTCCTTTTCCTTGTCTATGAGCCGCAGCGCATCGGATTCAGTCGGAACCAACGCCCGTTTGGGCAAACTGTTTGGACCTATCTCACGATAGTTTTTGTCGACCCATTCGATTTCGTAGCCGAAGCCCTTGCGAGAGCGGCTGTTGTCCTTCAGCTCACGGATCCAATCGCAAACTGCCCCGAAGGATTTTGCCTTTGGTTCCGGGCAACGCATCGAAAGCGGCAGTGGAAACAGCGTTTCGCCCGTTATGCCGGCGGAAAGGAACTTGCCGCGCTCCCACATGTGCAGCACCTTCTCACGTAAATCGGCGGACGTGGTCCACGACGTTGCATCAGTCATCACAATCAACCATCGCAGTCAGCCGGCCCGCGACAGTCGCTCTGCCCGGTATTCCTCGATCGTCAGGTTACGCAGCATCGAGCGGCTGCCTTCGTCGTTGTGCACAAAGCCAACCGCCGCGACGAACGGTTCAATGACATGAATTTTCTGCAGCGGCGTCACGATCAGCAGCTGAAGGCTCAGCCGCCTGAACAGCTCCAGGCCGTACCGCGTGGATTCATCCGAGCCGCGCCCGAATGCCTCGTCTATCAGTACAAAACGGAACGAACGCGATCGCGTTTCGCCCCACTCCAGGCCGAACTGATAGGCGAGACTGGCGGCCAGTACCGTATAGGCCAGCTTCTCTTTCTGGCCGCCGGATTTTCCGCCGGAATCGGTGTAATGCTCATGTTCGCTGTTGTCTTCGCGCCACCGCTCTGAGGCTGAGAACGCGAACCAGTTGCGCACGTCCGTTACCTTGCGGGTCCATCGCCGGTCGAGCTCCGTCATGCCTTCGCGGCCGCGAAACCGTTCGATGATCGCCTTGACCTGGAGAAACTTGGCCTCGGAATACTGAATGTCCTCCGATCCGGTCAGCGTTCCTTCAGTACAGGAGCGCAGATCCTGCTGAAAACTGCGAATCTCCGAGTCACCATTGTGGTCGTCCTCGAGAACGATGAAGCGACCCGGATTATAGTCGATCTCGTGCAGCGATTGATTGATCTTCTCAATCCGTTCTTTGATCGATTGACGCTCCAGATGGAGCTGCGACTGAAAATTGGCGATTTCTCGAATCGTATTTTCGTTGAGAAGCTCCTTGAACCGCGCCTCGAACCTGGGAAGCCCGTCCGCCTCCAGATCGCTGAGCATTTTCCGGTAGTCGGGGGCCGACTCGATCGACGCATCGACCTCGCGGGTTTGGGCCTGATAAAGACCGTTGTACGCCGTCATTGCGGCTACGATCTTTTCTCTCAACCGGCTGATCTTCTGATCCTCCTTGTCGATCCGGTCCTGGAGGCGGTCGCGCAATTCACGCTCCCGGCTGTCACACGTTTCGACCGTCATACGGCGTTCGCCGTCGTTCAGCATCTCTTCCAAGCGCCGGAAATAGCGCGCGTTGGCATCTTTGTCGGACGCCGCGGCGAGAGTCCTGCATTCGTCCAGTTGGCGGCGGGCTATGTCGGCACGCTCGCTCGCTCGCGCTTTGTCCTCGTTTGCCTTTGCGAGTTCCGCCTTCGTCGCCGCAATGGACTGCTCGACGGCTGCAAGTTGCGCCTGCAGGGTACGCAGAACATCGGAACCGGCTTCAAGCTGACGCCTCTCCGCTTCCAGCGCGTCGATTTCGGCCGCCAAAGGTTGCCAATCGAGATCGCGGAAGCTTTCGAACACGTACAACGCTGCAAAGTCGCAGGCACGGCGATCGAGGTCATTCTGAAGGCGCTGCAGCTGCGACAGTTTCGCCCCGCACGCCGCGATACGCGCCTCCAGCGCGCGCGCCTGGTCTTCCAGGGCGGCGATCTTGGACTCGTTCGACCACCCGAGCACGTACCGGGTGCGGTCATCCAGCCGATGGCGGTCGTCCTTTTCGTGGCGCTCGCCGCGGGACTTGATCTGGCCTGCCCGCGTCAAAGCCGTGTCTTCGCGTCGAAAGCTGTCGATTGTGTCGCAACAGGCATAATCGAAACGGCGCGCCAGGTCGGCGTCGAGCCAGGCGTAAAACGCGGAATCGGGGCGAATCGAAAGCTTGCGCACCAGCGACCGCGCATGCAGGTCGGATGGACGCGCTGCGTGCCGCGCCCTCACCCGGTAATAGACGAGACGGCCGCCGAGGTGTGTGCGCTCGACCCATTCAGCTGCCTGCGCATAGTCTTCGTCCGGAACCAACAGCGACAGCGCGTAATTGTGCAGGACCCGTTCAATTGCCGCTTCCCACGCGGCCTCCTCCTCTCGGACCTGGATCAATTCTCCGATAAAAGGAAAGCTTTCGTCATCGACTTTGAGTTCCCGGCACAGGCTGTCGCGAATCGCCAGCATGTTGGCCGGGATGTTCGAACGGCGCTTTTTCAGTGACTCGATTTCTCCGGCGATTTCAGCGTGCTGCGTGCGCAGCTGGCGCAGCGCGACGGATTCTTCTGTTACGGCATTCTGAGTCTCCGCCTTCTGCGCCTCGATGGCTTCGCTCCCAGAAGCGACCGCAGCACGGTTGGCGGCGAAAGCATCGGCATCCGAGACGCCGGCCAGTCCAGCCGCGCGGGCGAGTTCGGCGTATTTTTCAGCGCGGCCCATGCGCTCGGCCTTGAGACTTTCTCTTCCGGCGATCTCCCTTTTCAAGCTCTCGATCCGATCGCCGCCGTTTTCGGCAATGGCGCGTTTGATTTCATCGCGCTGAAGGCGCTGGCTACTTTCCTTGTCGTCAAGCCCGGCGATCCGCTGGCCAAGTCGTTCCAGCTCCGATTCCAGGCTCTCGCAACGGCGCTCGAGCAGTCCCGCCTTCGCGCCGGCAAAAAAGGTGCGCAGCGCATCCCGGCAGCCGCGCATGGCGATCGCCTCATCCATCAGCGCGCTGTGATGGTCGCAGTCGGCAATCAGCGGGGACAGTCGCTCGATCTGGGCTTTCGCCTTGAGCACCGATTCATGCGCACGATTGAGATTGTCGAAGTGTGCCATTAGAGCGTCGATCCGCGTCTCCACCGGAAACGCTTCGAGCATGTGCTGGCGCACGAATTCGGTGAGATTTCCCACCGACTTCATGGAAACCGTTTGGTGGAACAGGTCGAGCGCCTGCTCGTTCTCGATGCCGAAACGCCGACGGAACGAGGCACTGTAGGGTGGAAAGGTGTCGTGTACTTCCACCCGCGGCATCAGCCGCAGTTTTTTCTTCAGTGCGTTGATGTCAGATCCGAATCCGCTGAAGTGTTCCGATATCGTGAGCGGCATATCCGCAACAACGTAAAATCGGGTCGGCTGTCCATGCGCCTCCTTGAACGAGAACACTTGCGCCAACGTTACGTCCTGCTGGAAGCCGTCGTTGCGGAAACGCCCCAGGATGACCGAATAGGTGTTGACGTCGCGCAGCGCCACCGGCTTGGCGACGAACCCGGATTCGCCGCGTTCCGACTTATAATGCCCGAGAACGTATGATCTGAGGTCGCGTTCCCGGGCATCCGCGCCGGCGGCTTTGTTGTAGGAAATCTTCTGGGCCGGCACCAGCAGCGTCGTGATGGCATCGACTAGGGTGGACTTTCCGGATCCGATATCCCCGGTCAGCAGCGTGTTGTCGCCATTGAGTTCGAGCCCCCATACGCGTCCGTGAAAGGTTCCCCAATTGAAGAATTCGCAGCGGTGAAGGCGCATCCCGGTGCGGCTAACTCCCGCCCTGCCCTCCCCCGCTTGCGTTGGAGCGTGATGAGGTGCGGGCGCTTCGACCTGCGCAGCGCGCGCAGCTGTGAGCATTTCGTTCATTCGACCGCCGCCGCCTGCTCGCTCAATGAATGGGACCGATATGCCGCAAGGTTCCGATCGAAATCGGCAAGCCATTGCGCATCAACGAAAGCCTTCAAGATACGCCTGACTTCAAACTTGTCATCCGTGCCGCGGAGCCGACGCAAAAACCCCATATCCACGATGTGATTGATATTGGCGCCGATCCGGTCATTAATCCGCACTTGGTTGGAGGTGTCCGGAAAGAACAAGCGCATCATCTCGACGATGTCGTTGCGGCCAAGTATCAGGCGCGGCTCGCTGCTGGTTGCATCGAATTCCGCCAATTTCTTTCGCAGCAGTGCCAGCATGAGGCTGATCTGATAGCCAAGCTGTCGGCGCGGAACGAGCCGCGGCAGGTCGGGCGCCCCCTCCTCCCCCGCTCGCTGTCGCAGGTAGGCATAGCCCTCAGCCTCATCCAGCATAAGGTCCAGACCGAGACAGGCGACGTAATCGCGAACGCGCGCCTGAATGCCGATCAAGGATTGCCACAGGACGGGATCGCTTTCGCGATCGACGATGCCTTTCATCAGGGAGACGACGGCGACGGAAAGGGCGTTGGCGTCCGTCATCGTCGCCTTCCGGTCCGGCTGACCATTGCGACGGGGCGACAGAACACCACCATCGGCATCGTGCCCTGTCGAACCCTGCCCTCGTCATCGGTCCAGTTCAGCGTCTGATGCCGCGTATCGTCGATCATGGAAGCACCGTCTGCCGCCGCGAGACTCATGTAGGCTATCAACTCCGCGAGGCCCTGCTCGAGCGGATGCGTCTCCACCAGTTCGACAAGCGACACTTGCGAGCGCGTCTGCAGCGCGCGCCGGACGCGGCCAGCAAGACGCTCCCTGTCCACGTAGACATTGTTGAAAAGTGCATCCGAGGGCACATCCTCGACCGCATTGGCGGCAACCTCGTCGATGTGCGGCTTCAACGGCGGCGTAAAGAGCGGCCGATCCATCACCAAGGCGATATCCGGCGCGGGCTCGTCCAGCTCCATCACGGCCCCGCCCGGTAGCGCGTCACGAATCGCGAGAGCGTGTTGCTCGATATCCCTGACGAGCTTCATGATCCGGCGATTATCCTGCCATGCTTTGTCGTCCAGATATCGTCGCAATTGCTCGGAAAGCCGCGCCACGGTGCGTTGTGTCACCTCGCCCGCCTGTACCCAATCGTAATGAATGCGCACCAACCGCCGATCTGGCTTGAGTTCTTGTACCGGAGCGAGGTCGAACACCTTGGCGAGCATCTCCGTAAGTTCGCTCTGGCGCGACGGCGACATCAGGAAGTCCCAGAACGCACGAAAGCTCTTGCCCTGGTCAGAGTCCGAGATCGTGTCCCGCTCGCCGAATATTTCGTCGAGCAGGACCGCCTTTCCGCCGTCCCAGCTCGCAATTCGCTCACGAATGACCCGATCGAGATCGCGAAAGTTCTGCTCAACTTCCCGGAAGTCCGACAGCAGGCCACGGGCCATGCCAGCGATGTGTTGAAATCGCTCCTTGATACGGGTGGCGTCGAGCACATAAAGCGCGCCGCCACGGATGTCCTGAATTTCCGCGTCGATCTCCTGCTTGCGCCGTTCAAGCTCGCTGATGCGAGCCCACGGATCCATTTCGGTCCCTTGGATAAGCTGGTGGAGCAAGTCAAAGATCGCCATCAGCCGCGATTCCGTCCCGACAAAACGCCGCTGCCCGAGTTCGACGAGCCAGTCGATCGCCCTTTCGGTGGCTGGCGTTAGGTCGAAATGAGCTTCATCGCTGTTGGGCGGATAGTACTTGCGCAACCAGGCGTGTTCGTCAGACGCCCAAATATCGAGATAATGGGACGGTTCACGCGGGAACATGTCCTCCCCGAGGTCGGCCCGCAGGGAATACAGATAGTCCTCCAGCCGTATTACCAGCTCTGGCTGAGACAAGGTGCGGACGTTCGGCCGGATGAAAGCGTCATGCAGGAAGCTGACGATCAGGGGCGCATGATCGGCAACCAGCAGCCGCCACGCCGGGTGCCGCCGTCGAAGCGTTTCCAGCGTGCGATAATCCATTGCGGTCACCCGGGCAAAGACCTGATCGAATATCGGGGCATGCTCTCGTTCGACCCCAGCAAAAGTGCTTCCGCTCCTTTTTCAATACGCAGCCATCTTCGCCGAGCGAATCGCCATCCATGTACCGGCCATTGTTAGTGTTCTTTGTTTGTTCCAATGTCAAGGGCAGTTATTTGTTTTTCAGACTCGAAATGAGTTTCTCAGTGGATATCTCGGGCGCGGTTGCGGGATTGGCCTCACGACGTGCACCCGCAAGCAGCTTGCATGTTAGCGCACGGCCCTGGTAGCACCCAACCCCCGGGGCCTTAGCGGATCATTCGACATGACCAAGATCACTCCTTCACGCGACATCGCCCGCCTGATCGAGATCATGGCGGCGTTGCGCACGGCGGGCACCGGGTGCCCGTGGGATCTGGCGCAGGACTTCGAATCCATCGCGCCCTACACGATCGAAGAAGCCTACGAGGTTGCCGACGCAATCGAACGTGGTGATTTCGACGATCTGCGTGACGAACTTGGCGACCTGCTGCTGCAGGTGGTGTTTCACGCCCGGATGGCCGAGGAAGCCGGCCGGTTCGGGTTCGGCGATGTGGTCCATACGATCACCGAAAAGCTTCTGCGCCGCCATCCACACGTGTTCGGCGACGCGGGCAGCCTCGACACCGAGGCAGTCAACGCGTTGTGGGACAGGATCAAAACGCAGGAGAAGGCCGAGCGCGCGACGCGCCGGGCGGTTGATCTACAGGGTCGCGAACGCAGTGGTGGAGCGCTTGCTGGCGTTCCGGTCGCCCTCCCCGCCCTCACGCGAGCGCTCAAGCTACAGGAGAAGGCCGGCAAAGTCGGGTTCGACTGGAATGATCCTCTGGCGGTGCTCGCAAAAATCCGCGAGGAAGCCGATGAGATAGGTGCCGAGCTGGCGTCCGGCGATACACGTGCGGCGCGGGACGAAGTCGGCGATCTGCTGTTTGCCGTCGTCAATCTTGCGCGCCATCTCGGGGCTGATCCTGAACGGGCACTGCGCGCTACCAACCACAAATTCGAGCGTCGCTTTGGCTATATCGAGCGAGCGCTTGCGGCGGCCGGCAAGACCCCGGAGCAGTCGACGCTGGCCGAGATGGATGAACTCTGGAATGCCGCGAAGACAGAAGGCAGATGACAGATTTCAGATGTCAGATGACGGAGGCCTGGGTTTCCGATTCTGTCATCTGATATCCGTCATCTGCCCATGGTCACCCGACATCTGTCATCGGACCCCTGATATTATCCGCACCGAACTTCGCACGCACAATCCCGGCACGATCAGGAGCAACCCGCACTGTCATGTGCATGCGGCCGTCGGCACCCTGGTCGCGCGCCAGCACCTCTGCATGGCGATGCAGCCAGCTGATGCCAGCCCCGTCGGCGAGGTCGAGCGCGACGTCAAGCGTAAGCCGTGATCGGGCGAGCTCGGCTTCGATCGCGGCGATCAGGGTGTCGATCCCCTCGCCGGTCAAGGCGGACAGCCGGATCGGCTGCCTGCCGCCGGTCTCGCGTCTGGCGAGGTTATCGACCCGCTCTCGCGCGGCAGGATCAAGACGATCGATCTTATTCCACACTTCGATCAGTCGCGCATCGCCTGGCGCAATGCCGAGATCGCCGAGCACCTCGACAACGTCCGCCGACTGCGCGACGGTGTCGCCATGCGAAACATCGCGCACGTGGAGAATGAGATCGGCCTCGATCACTTCCTCAAGGGTAGCTCGGAATGCCGCCACCAGCGTGGTCGGGAGGTCCGAAATGAAACCGACCGTATCGGACATGATGATGCGAGCGCCGTGCGGCAGATCAATTGCGCGCATGGTCGGATCGAGTGTCGCAAACAGCATGTCCGCTGAGACCACGGTTGCTTGCGTTATGCGATTGAAGAGGGTCGACTTCCCTGCATTGGTGTAGCCGACCAGCGCAACGATTGGATATGGCACGCGCCGGCGGCTTTCGCGATGGAGTTTTCGCGTGCTTCTCACGCCTTCAAGCTCGCTTTCGATTCTGGCAATGCGCTCGGCAATCAGGCGGCGATCGGTTTCGATCTGGGTTTCGCCAGGGCCGCCAAGAAATCCGAAACCGCCCCGCTGTCGCTCCAGGTGGGTCCAGGAACGCACCAGCCGGCTGCGCTGATAATTGAGATGCGCCAGCTCGACCTGCAGCGCACCCTCGCGGGTATGGGCACGCCGGCCGAAGATCTCCAGAATCAGGCCGGTGCGGTCAAGCACCTTGGCGTTCCAGGCTTTTTCCAGGTTCCGCTGCTGCACCGGCGACAATGCGCAATCCATTACCACCAGCCCGGCCTCGTGGCTTTTCACCAACCCCGCAAGCTCCTCGACCTTGCCTTTGCCCAGATAGGTCGACGGGCGAATCGCTGAAATGGTGATCAGCCCGCTGTCGACCACCTCAAGGTCAATCGCACGCGCCAGCCCAACGGCCTCTTCGAGGCGGGCCGCCGGCGCGCGCATATTAGGCGGGCGGGACGATGCAAGGTCCCGGCCGTTGTTCGTCGCCGTACGCGCATCTCGCGTACGCGGATACGGACCAATGACGATTGCACGCCCCGTCGTCGAACCCTCGGATGGGCTCAGTTTGGAGGTACGATAGTTACGCGGCTCCAATCAGGTCTTTTCCCCGATAGTACCCTCTTCACCGCCTTCAAAAAGCTGCACTGGGTGCCCTGGCATGATGGTTGATATGGCGTGTTTGTAGACAAGCTGCGAGTGCCCATCCCGCCGCAGCAACACGCAGAAATTGTCGAACCAGGTCACCACCCCTTGCAGCTTCACGCCATTGACGAGAAAAATCGTGAGGGGGATTTTCGCTTTACGTACATGATTAAGGAAGGTGTCTTGTAAATTTTGCGCGCGATCGGCTGCCATGGCCGTTTTTTCCGCTTTTTGTTTGCAGTTCCCGGCACTGCAACTGATTGATCTGCTTTTTGCCGGACGCATAGGTGTCCAGGCTAAGGCACGGACATAACATTAAAAAGTAGGATTGGGTCAGGCGCAAGTCCGGCTCGACCGCAATTGGAACTTTTTGAGCAAAATTGGAGCAGGAATCTCACGTAAATTCCGCATGGCGGTGGAATTCTCGCCGTAATGCGGTGGCGAACGGACCCGGGCGCCCGTCACCGACCTGTTTTCCATCGATGCGAATCACCGGTTGCACGATCTGAGTGGTGGCCGTGATGAAGGCCTCCCGCGCTGCCTTTGCTTCGACGACGGTGAACGGCCGCTCAGAAAAGGACAACCCCCTGGCTGCTATCGCATCCAATACCACCGCCCGGGAAATTCCATTGAGGATGCGGCCATCGGCGGGACGCGTCACCACTTCGCCGCGCGCAGTAACAATCCAGGCATTCGATGATGCCCCCTCGGTGACGAATCCCTGGTCATCGACGAACCAGGCCTCGCGGGCGCCGGCATCGCGTGCCGCTTGTTTGGCAAGAACATTCGGCAGCAACGATACTGACTTGATATACGGCCGCGCCCAACGATTGTCCGCAAGAGTGATCACCGCGATGCCGTCGGCAGCCGTGCTCTCCGTCCTAAAGCTGTCGTGGGCGCGCGCGGTGACGACAATCGAAGGCGCGGTGCCGGGCGCCGGAAAGGCGAAATCGCGCCTAGCTACACCGCGCGTAACCTGCAGATAGACGATGCCGTCGCGCACTCGATTACGCCTTACGGTCTCATGCAGTACGACGCTCAGAGCCGACAGCGGCATCGGCAGGCCGATGCGCAATTCCGCGAGTGATCGCGTCAGACGCGCCATATGGCGGCGCTCATCCACGATGTGAGCCGCCCTCACCTCGCATACCTCATAAGCGCCGTCGGCAAACTGATAGCCGCGATCCTCCATATGGACGAGAGCATCGCGATGCGGCCGATATCGGCCATTCACATAGGCGATCCGGGACATCGCAGATCCAATTGGCGTGCCTGTTTGGGAATTTTGCTGGCGCGCAATTACGCTGCCGTTTGACGTTGAGTCTGCTGAGTCACTCCAGGGCGCCGCCAACGGGGCCGGCCTTTGGCCGGCCCGGTGACAGGCTCCGCGGCGAGCCGAGAATCCATGACCACTGACCGGGAGATACGGATTCCGGGCTCGCCACCTGATAGCGGCGCCCCGGGATGACCCAAGCTGAGTTTGCTGACCGCGGTGCGCATGATCGGTTTCGTAGAATAGGGTTATTAATCCATTCCCAGCGCCTTGAGCTTGCGATGCAGCGCAGAGCGCTCCATCCCGACGAATTCGGCGGTTCGGGAAATGTTGCCGCTGAACCGGCTGATCTGGGCGCGCAGGTATTCGCGCTCGAACGCTTCGCGGGCATCCCGTAGTGGCATGCCCATAAGGTGCTCCCCACCCGCTCCCTTGGGCATCGCCGGCACCATGGAGCCGACATCCGGCGGCAGCATGTCTGCGGTTATTACCGCATCGACGTCGCCACTGGCCAAGATCATCAAACGCTCCACATTGTTGCGGAGCTGGCGCACGTTTCCGGGCCAGTCGTGAGTTTGCAGCACCGCCATGGCGTCGTCACCGATCCGCCGCTTGGGCAGGCCGGTCGCCTGAGAAATCTGTTCCATGAAGTGGTCGACAAGCTCCGGCACGTCCTCGCGGCGCTCGGTGAGCGGCGGCACCCGGATCGGCACCACCGAAAGCCGGTGAAAAAGGTCCTCGCGGAAGCGGCCGGCGGCGATCTCCTCTTCGAGGTTGCGCGCGGTCGATGTGATGATGCGTGTGTCAACCTCAACTTTGCTGGTGCCGCCCGCGCGCAGGAAAGTCTGTTCGACCAGCACCCGCAGAATCTTGTTCTGGGTCTCCCGCGGCATGTCGCCGATTTCGTCGATGAAGAGCGTGCCGCCATGGGCTTCCTCAAGTGCCCCTATTTTGCGAGATTGGCCGTTAAGCTGCTCGGTGCCGAACAGTTCGACCTCCATCCGATCTGGCGTGATGGCCGCCGCATTGATGACCACGAAGGGGGCCGCGGCACGCGACGACAGCGCGTGAATGGTGCGGGCCGTCAGCTCCTTGCCGGAGCCGGACGCCCCGACGATGAGGATTCGGCTGTTGGTGGGCGCGACCTTCTCGATAGTCTGACGCAGATGTTGCATGACGCCGGAGCCGCCGACAAGCTTTGCCGGATGCGGCGCCAGCTGTTTGAGTTCCCTGACTTCGCGCTTCAATCGCGAGGTCTCGAGCGCCCGATCGGCTACGAGGACAAGTCGGTCGACCTTGAACGGCTTCTCGATGAAATCGTATGCGCCGTGCTTGATCGCCGCAACCGCGGTTTCGATATTGCCGTGACCGGAGATCATGACCACCGGCAGATCGGGGTGTTCTGCCTTGATCTCGGAGAGCATTTGCAGCCCGTCGAGCCGGCTGCCCTGCAACCAGATGTCGAGGAAAATCAGATTGGGCCGCCGCGCTGCGATTGCTGCCGCCGCGTCATCGCTGTCGCGGGCGGTGCGCGTTGCGTAACCCTCGTCTTCGAGAATTCCGGCCACCAGCTCGCGGATGTCAGCCTCGTCGTCGATGATCAGGATATCCGACGCCATGGTTATTGCCCGCTCGATTAGTTGTTGGTTTCGTTGATGAGTGTTTCAGACGGCTGCGCAGCAAACCGCAGCCGCATCCAGGCACCTCGTTGGCCGGGGAAGCGCTCCGCTGCATCGTGCAGCTCGATCCGGCCGCCGTGCTCTTCAAGGATTTTCCCCACAATGGCGAGGCCGAGGCCGGTGCCCTTCTCGCGTGTCGTCACATAAGGCTCCAGCAGGCGGCTTCGATTTTCCTTCGGCAGGCCGACGCCGTTGTCGATGACGTCGATCACGATGTCCGAATCGACGCGTGCAGCCGATACTACGATACGACCGCGCCCCAACTGATCAGAAGGCACCGCTGCGACCGCTTCTCCGGCATTTTTGATGATGTTGGTGAGTCCTTGCGAAATCAATCGGCGATCAAAGCACGCCGGCATCGGATCTTCAGCGATCTCGACCTCGATATCGATATCGGCATTGCCGACCCGTTGCATGAACGCGACCTGACGCACCGTGTCGGTGACGTCGTCCGCCACCATCACGGGCTTCGGCATCCGCGCGAACCGCGAGAACTCATCGACCATCCGTCGGATGTCATCGACCTGGCGGACGATCGTCTCGGTACATTGTTCGAATACGGCGCGGTCCTCAGCGATCGATTTACCGTACTTGCGACGCAGGCGCTCCGCGGAGAGCTGAATCGGAGTGAGCGGATTCTTGATCTCGTGGGCGATGCGTCGGGCGATATCGCCCCAAGCCGCGGTCCGTTGCGCCGTTACCAGCTCGGTTATGTCGTCGAGCGTGACTACATAACCGTGGTCCGGATCAGCCGACTGCTCGGAGGTGACTCGCACGGAGACGGTGCGGTCGCGGCCGCCGCGGTGGATCGTGGTCTGGCCCTGGACGAGGCGCTGACCGCCGAAGCGCGCCGGATCGACGAGCTTTTTGAGCTCGGGCACGATTTCCTCGAGCGGATGTCCGAGCGCCTCAGCTTCACTGGACCCGATCAATTTTTCAGCCGAACGGTTGAGAATGCTGACTTGCCCATTGCCGTCGACGCCAATAACGCCGGCGCTGGCGCCCGCTAGCACGGCCTCGGTGAACCGACGTCGGCTGTCAACAAGATCACGCGCCCGCATGATGTCGTTGCGCTGAGTGCGCAGCTCTTGGGTCATCTTGTTGAAGGTCGCGCCGAGTTGGGAGAGATCACCTTCCGAGCGGCGCACCGGTACCTGGACGTGGAGATTGCCGGTGGACACTAGGTTGGCGGCTCCGATGAGTCGCCGGATGGGCGCCACCAAGCGGTTGGCGAAGGCAAAGCCGATCCACACCGCTGACAGCAGCACCGTAAGCGCGATGACGGTGTACATCAGCGCAAACGCGAGCTGCACGCCAATGCGGCGCGCTTCGAGATTGGCGTATTCCTGGATACTGTTCTCGGTCCGCTGAATCTGCTCCAATACTCGCGGATCGATAAAGCGGGCGACGAACAGATAGGTGTTTTCATAATTCTTCAATTTGATCAGCGCGCCGACACAATTTGTATCGCGCAGCAGACCGGCAACCGCCTCAGCATCGCTGACCTGAGCGAGCCTTTCCGCTGGAGGCGGCGGCGGCTCCTCCAGTTCGGGCGGAAGCTGAATTTCGGCCTTGACGATAACCGACTGATCGGGGCCGAGCATCATGGCAGTCGGCATCTTGCGGAGCGATGCTTGCGCGGTGAAGAACTGGCGGAAGCGGTCGGAATCCTGGTCGAACAGGGGCTTGGCCCGGGCGATGTCGATCGCCATGAAATTGGTTTCGGCCCGGATCGACTGCTCGTATTCGTTAAGATAGGCCTGCGAGACAATGACCGAGTTTTCGATCACCGCGCGGGTGCGGATCGAAAACAGATAATCGAGCCCCCGATCAAGTGAAACGCTGGCGACCACCGCAACCAGCACGGCCGGCGCAACGGCGATCACCGAAAACAACCCGGCGATCTGTACATGAAGCCGGGCACCGGCCCTGCCCCTCCGCCGCGCCAGGGCAATATGCCAAACCTCGCGACCGATGATTGCGAGGAGCAGCATCACCAGTATGAAATTCACGGCCAGGAGGGTAACAACGACATTGTGGGTCGGGCTGATGAACGTCAGATTGGCCAAGACCAAAAATGTCGTGAGAGCCCACAGCAGCGCGACCACCACCGCGATGAGGCCGATCATGCCGGTGGCAAGGCGTGTGGCCCCCGTTGATCTGTGGACAGGCTCGACGGATGAAACCTCTTCGACGGTCGTCATCACTCCCCCGGACAGGCCCCGCGCCGTGCACCGAAGCGTAGGCGCTCTTGCGTCATCAGGACCGGGCAGCCCAAATGATGTATCGAGCGACGTCGACGTTACATGTGATGCGCAAATACAACAATGGTGCCCAAAAGCGACATTTCCACGGCGAGCAGCACCGATTCGGAGCTTGCTTGACTATTTTTTAGGCACCTATTCTGCCGTGCAAACTATCCAAAACGCTTCCCTGGGCCATTAATCAATCAATGGAGAGGTTTGAGGGCCAAACATGTCCAAAGCCCCGATTCTGGTGCGACCAGCAACGGGCAAAAGGGCATTTAACAAGAAATCTGACGCGCGCGCCCTCCGGCAAAACGGCCCTGCCCTCATCCGCTCGTGCGAATGACCTGGATTTCCAGATCCCGGATTTTCTTGCGCAGCGTATTGCGATTGACGCCCAGCAGATCGGCGGCCCGGATTTGGTTGCCGCGTGTGGCGGCAAGTGCGGCGGACAGCAGCGGATATTCGATCTCTCGCAGGATCCGATGATACAGGCCGGGCGGCGGCAGTGCATCGCCAAAACCGCTGAAATACCTGTTGAGATGGCGCTCAACGGCGGCCGACAGGTTCTCCTCGGTGCGACTTTCCGCGCCAAGCGGCGCCGGCGTGGGCGGCGCGAGTTCATTATCGATGACGGAGGTCGTAATGATTTCTTGCGGGTACAGGGCCGCAAGGCGGCGGGCAAGATTTTCGAGCTCTCGCACATTGCCGGGCCAACGGTAGCGCTTGAGCCGCTCTATCGCTGCGATCTCGATCTGCTTGTTCGGCAAACCTTCACGCTCAGCGAGCGCAAAAAAGTGGCGGATCAGGTCAGGGATATCCTCCGCACGCTCGCGCAAGGGCGGAAGCCGCAACGGCACCACGTTGAGGCGAAAATACAGATCTTCGCGGAATAGGCCCTGTTGGATCAGGATGCGCAGATCTTTGTTGGTGGCCGCAACGATGCGCACGTCGGTCTTGATCGGGGTGCGACCGCCGACCGTCGTGTACTCGCCCTGCTGGAGCACCCGCAGCAATCGCGTTTGTGCCTCCATCGGCATGTCGCCGATCTCATCGAGGAACAAGGTACCACCTTCGGCCTGCTCGAATCGGCCTGCGTTACGTGTGTTGGCTCCCGTGAAGGCGCCCTTCTCATGGCCGAACAGTTCGGATTCGATGAGTTCGCGCGGGATCGCCGCCATGTTGATGGCGACGAAGGGCCCGGAGCGCCGCTTACCGTAATCGTGCAGAGCACGCGCCACCAATTCCTTACCGGTGCCTGATTCACCGGAGATCAGCACGGTAAGATCGGTCTGCATCAGCCGCGCCAGCAGGCGATAGATCTCCTGCATGGCGGGCGAACGGCCGATCAAAGGAATATCGATCTCCTCGGATTTGCTCGCCGCCACCGTCGGGCGATCCTTGGGCTCTGCCAGCGCACGACCAACAATGGCGGTCAGTTCCTTTAGATCGAACGGCTTCGGGAGATATTCATAGACCCCGCGCTCGGAGGCGCGGATGGCCGTCATGAACGTGTTCTGAGCGCTCATAACGATGACTGGGAGTTCCGGTCGCAGCTTCTTGATGCGCGGTAAAAGATCGAAGGCGTTCTCGTCGGGCATCACCACATCCGTGATGACGAGGTCACCCTCACCCTGGCTCACCCATCGCCACAGCGTGGCGGCATTGCCGGTCGAGCGCACCTCATAGCCGGCACGCGAAAGGGCCTGGTTCAGCACCGTTCGGATTGCGGCGTCGTCATCCGCGATCAAAATGCTACCAGCGGGCATTGGCATCACCTCAGGTTTCTCCGCCCGGCTCGGCGTCGTCACCCATGAACTTGGGCATAAGCACGCGAAAGATTGTCCGCCGCGGTTGCGACTCGCATTCGATGATGCCGCCGTGATCGCCGATGATCTTGGCAGCAAGCGCAAGACCAAGTCCGCTCCCGGATGGCTTCGTTGTTACGAAAGGATCGAACAGATTCGGCATCAGATCTTCGGACACGCCCGGGCCGTTGTCTTTGATGCAGAATTCGAGCGGCAACGACACCTTTGACTTGCTGCCCGGAAGGGACAGGCGGACCCCGGGCCTGAAGGCTGTGGAGAGCTGGATCTCTCCGTCGGCATTCTCACCAATCGCCTCGGCGGCGTTCTTGACGAGGTTGAGAAACACCTGGACGAGTTGGTCGCGATTGGCAAGCACCGGCGGCAAGGAAGGATCGTATTCTTCGACGAATCGGACGTGTCGCGCGAAGCCGGACTGGGCAAGTCGGCGCACATGATCGAAAACCATGTGGATATTGACCTGCTCGCGTTCCACCGGGCGCTCGTCGCCGAACACCTCCATGCGGTCGACCAGCTTGACGATGCGGTCAGCCTCATCGCAGATCAGCCTGGTCAGCACGCGGTCGTCGTCGCTCGCTTGCTGCTCCAACAGCTGTGCCGCCCCGCGAATACCTGACAGCGGGTTCTTGATCTCGTGCGCGAGCATGGCTGCGAGCGCGATCACGGATCGCGCCGCACCGCGATGAGTCAGCTGCCGGTTCATCTTGTCGGCCATGGTGCGTTGCTGGAGCATCACCACGACCTGGCCGGGCCGCTCCGGCACTGGGGCCACATGAAGGTCGACCAGACGTTCCGGCGGAGTGCGCGGCGTACCGAGGTCGACTTTATATTCATTGACAGCGCCACCGCGCTGGCGGACCTGCTCGATGAGGGCCAGCAGAGGGCTGCCGAACGGTACCAAATCGCGCAAGGCATGTCGGCGTAGCAGCGCAACCGACATATCGAAAAAATCCTCTGCCGCCACATTGGCGTCGTTGATCATGCCGTCGGGCGCGATCACGATCACAGCAAGCGGCAATGCATTGAGGACGGCTTCCGCCGGGCTGACGGCGTGGGCGGGGCTGCGGTTTCCGGCCAAGCTCATGCAGCCGCCCTCCGATCGAATGCTTTAGAAGAAAGCACATCGAACGCGTCGGCTAACCGAGATTGCACCTCGCGCGGGCTGGACGCGGTGAGCACGCGTGCGCGCACGGCCTTCAGGGTTTCGCCCGAAGCGCCTGCGGTGGCGGCGGCCGTGTCAAGCGCCCAGCCGAGATGCTTGCGGGCATGTTTTACGCCGATCCGCTCGCCATGATGGTTGAGCATTTCGTCATAAAGCGCTGTGATGATCTCAAGCTGCGCGGACAGCGCCGGCGGGACCTCCAGAGGCCCGCCCGCGAGATAGCGAGCGACTTGCCCGGGGAACCATGGCTGCCCCTCTGCTCCGCGACCGATCATGACCGCATCCGCGCCGGAGCGCATGAGAGCTGCCTCGGCATCGTGGCAGGTCATGATATCGCCATTGACGACGACCGGGATCGACACCGCCTGCTTGACGGCACGCACGGCCGTCCAATTGGCACTTCCCTTGTAGAATTGGCAGCGCGTTCGACCATGGACCGTAATGAGTTTTACGCCCGACGCCTCCGCGCGGCGCGCCAATTCCGGCGCATTGATGGAGCGGTCGTCCCAGCCGAGACGCATCTTCAGGGTTACGGGTATCGTTACCGCGGCCACAATCGCGTTGACGAGACCGATCGCATGGTCGAGATCGCGCATCAGCGCCGATCCCGCCTCGCCGTTAGTGACGTGCCGCGCGGGGCAGCCCATATTGATATCGATGATGGCGGCGCCGCGGTCGGCCGCGATGCGGGCACCCTCCGCCATCCATTTTGCTTCGCAACCGGCGATCTGCACCACGTGGCACCCGTAGCCCGATGGTTCGATGCGCAATCTTGCGTCACGCTTGCCAGCCGCAAGTGCGGCGCACGCCGTCATCTCGGATACGACCAGTCCCGCACCCAAGCGGGCCGCCAGCCGACGAAACGGGGCATCGGTGACACCGGACATGGGCGCCAGGAACACACGGTTCGCAACGCTCACTCCGCCCACCGCGAGTGGGCTGACAAACCATGCGAATCTGGACGCGCTCATCAGCTTGCCTATATTCTAGGCGACCATATTGTCTGCATATAGTTTAGCCATTACAGCATCGCGACGCAAGTGCTGCAGTGCAATATCGTGAACTTCGTTTCAGCTCAGGGGTAAGGTTATCGGAGTACCCGCAATGGCCAAAAGGGCCTGTTCGATCCGCTTCAGCGCCGCTAATACCTTGCTTTTCGATAGACACTGCTGCCTTGAGCCACGACGTTGGCGATAAGCGGGATCGGTGAGTCGATCTTTGACGCAAGGTAAACCGTACCGTTGAGCTGTCATGATTCGGCCTGACGGCTTGTCGCGGAGATTGCGGTTGGGAGGAGACGATGCCAGATGGGGTAGCGGCCGTGGTGGTAGCGGCTGGTCGTGG
The DNA here is from genome assembly GCA_035311445.1 of Xanthobacteraceae bacterium. Lineage (GTDB taxonomy): Bacteria > Pseudomonadota > Alphaproteobacteria > Rhizobiales > Xanthobacteraceae > JAJPKK01. The sequence continues at coordinate 45,751 of DATGCX010000083.1, forward strand.
CATCCGCGCCGGCGGCACCATGCCTAAGCAATATCGTGTGGTGTGCGGCGTGCCCGTGATCCGCCATGCACTGTCACTTTTCGTCGATCATCCGGAGATTGATTTTGTGCAGCCGGTCATCCATCGCGATGACGCGGCTGCCTTTGCGGAAGCGACTGCGGGATTGAAATTGCGTGCCGCTGCGTTTGGCGGTGCGACACGTCAGATGTCGGTGCGCAGCGGACTTGAAGCACTTGAGAAAGAGCGACCGCGGGTCGTACTGGTGCACGATGCGGCGCGACCGTTCACCTCCCCTGCTCTCATTTCCCGCGCGATCGCGGCAGGCGCTGGCGGGGCTGCGGTCCCGGGACTGGCGGTAACTGACACCATCAAAGAAGTGGATGAGGACCAACGCGTCGTTCGTACACTTGATCGCGGCCGGCTGCGCGCGGCTCAGACACCACAGGCGTTCATGTATGACGGACTTCTGGCGGCGCATCGCCGCGCCTTCATTGCAGGGCGTAATGATTTCACCGATGATGCGGCACTGGCCGAATGGGCGGGCATTGCGGTGACCGTCTTCGCGGGCGAAGACGGCAACATGAAGCTCACAACCGAGGAGGATTTCACCCGCACAGCGGCCGCCGATTGGGCTGCACTCCCCGACGTTCGCACGGCGACCGGCTATGACGTGCACGCCTTCGTGGACGGCGATCACATCTGGCTTGGCGGCGTGCGCATTCCTCATTCACGCGCGCTGTCGGGCCATTCGGATGCCGATGTTGCACTCCATGCTTTGGTGGACGCGATTTTGGGCGCGCTCGCCGAAGGCGATATTGGGGCGCATTTTCCGCCGACTGATCCGCAATGGCGCGGCGCGCCGTCGAATACTTTTCTGGCGTTTGCGGTTGACCGGGTGCGGCAGCGCGGCGGGCGCATCGCCCATCTCGACATTACCATCGTGTGCGAGGCGCCGCGCGTCGGGCCGCACCGCGATGCCATGCGCGCTCGCATTGCCGGGATCGCCAGCGTCGGCATAGACCGTGTCGCCATCAAGGCGACCACTAACGAGAAGCTGGGCTTCATCGGTCGCCGCGAAGGTATCTCCGCCTTGGCGACCGCTACGATCCGGCTGCCCGCAGGCACGCCATGACGGCCGACACGATCTGGGACTCCGCCACGCGCGTACTCGACGCATGCCGCATCCACGGGCTCAAGGTGGCGACCGCCGAGTCTTGTACCGGGGGCTTGATAGCAGCTGCCCTGACCGAGATCCCGGGTTCCTCGGATGTGCTTGATCGCGGCTTCGTTACCTATTCCAACGCCGCAAAGGAGGACATGCTCGGCGTTCCCGCGTCTATCCTTGAGCGGCATGGCGCGGTGAGCCGGGAAACAGCCGATGCGATGGCGGCGGGCGCGCTCGCAACGTCGAATGCGGACCTCGCGATTGCTACCACGGGCATCGCCGGGCCGGGCGGTGGCAGCGCTGAGAAACCAGTCGGGCTTGTCCACTTCTCCGCCGCTGCCCGCGATGGCCGGCGACTTCACCTCGAAAGACGGTATGGCGATATCGGCCGCAGCTCGGTGCGGGCGCACGCAGTCGTGGAGGCACTGGCGATACTCGAATCAATGGCTACAGATGCGCAGACCTGATGCGAACGGCAACGATCTACAACGACTGGCAGATTCTACCGGCCGGTACTTCGCTGGCTTTCATGCCATCGCAAGAATTCTTCAAACAGCGCCTGGCGCTCCGGCTCAGTTAGCGGCTGCGCGGCGCGTTTTACGGCATGCCTCTCCGCATTTGCGGCATTACCCTGGGTCTTGCGAGGCGCACTCGTCGAGTTGCCCTGCGGCGCGTTACTTTGCGCCGACACATCAGGTGATGCTCCCGTCAAGTTACCGAACAACGCCGCGAGCTGAGACGAAAATGTCGAGGCAGCGCTCGGCTGCCCCTGTGGCGCCGTAGCGTCACGCCCAGTTGCGGCGGCCTCGACAAGAACCCAACACTTCCTGCCTTTCGTGCGATCGTAGCGAAGGTGCCAGCGAGCGCCGTCGGTGGCTGGCTGATTAGGTTGTTCGAGACATGTATTGTCGGCACGCGCGGGGCTGTAATTGCAGACGATGAAGCCGAGCGCAACAACGACGAAGAAAGCAGACGGAATCAGTGGAACGAATGGAATCATTGGGACGGAGGAATTAACGCGCTTTGGCATCGGGTTCTCCCTGGCTCGCCGGGCAAGAGTGCTTACGGAACAAAAATCGCCGTGCGAAGGAATCGGCGTCGAATCCAACTACATGATTTTGTGGCGCAAGAATGAGCCGCAGGCCTGGCGGTCCGCGGCGCAATTGCGACATGCCGGCAAAGTCCGGCGCCAAGTCGGCACCAGCTGTCAGCTGTAACTCTTCTTGTCGAGAAATGAATTTGAGGAAAAGAGGGCAATTTTTTTGTCCACCCGTTTTGCCTCATATTCACAGAACTTGAGCTCACATATCGCTGCGTCGCGGACGCTTCGAAGCGGTTTCTATCTTTTGACGCCACCCGCAACCGCTGCTCGTTTTGGTTGTCCCCAGTTATGCAAGATGACATTTTTTTGCGATTGCCACAGAATCGTCGCAGCTGCAGCGCATTTTATGGTAACTCAGTAATTCCCGCGACCGTGCTACGTCATGTTCAATTGCGATTGCGGTTACGCAATCGGACAGGACCGACGCATAGTTTCGTCAACACATCAAGTTTTGTCAGCGGCAATGAAGGCGCGTCTTCTTGACGTCGTCACAAGACGACGAGACGTGCCGAACCGCGGAGGGGGGTCATCGTGGCAATGCGACACCGGTTAGTTGCTCGGCTTGTTCGCGTCGGGATCGTCTCTGGCACATTAGCCATTCAACTCATCACCGGCACAATCCTAGCGCTGCTAACCACATCAGGTCCTGTCGGCGCCGTGTCCGAATTCGGCACCCGCGAAGAGGCCATCGCGATGGTCCGCCGTGTGCAGGAGATGTTCAAGAAGCTTGGGCCCGAAGGCACATTTCAAGCGATCAAACGCAAAGCGCCTGGCACAATCGACCGTGACCTCTATGCCTACATCGTCGACCAGAATGGCGTTGTGATGGCCAACGGCGCAATTCCCACGATGACCACGGGCACGAATCTGTGGAATTTCCGCGATCAAAACGGCAAATACTTTATGCGGGAACAGGTAGCGGTCTGCAAAAGCGGACAGGGCGCCTGGGTCGATTTCAGATGGCTCAATCCCGTCACCCAACAGATTGGCGACAAGTCGAGCTATATCGACCGAGTCGGCGATTATTGCGTGGGCGTCGGCATCAACCGAAACGAACAGGTCAACGAGAATACGGTCGCGATCATATCCGGCAGCCCCAGCGCCGATGACACCTACCTGCAGGTGGCCAATGATCTCGCATCCGTGCTCAATGACTCTGACCGGCTTAGGATTCTTCCGATCGTCGGCGTCGGCGGGCCTCAAAACATTCGCGATGTACGCTACTTAAAAGGCGTGGACATTGGCCTTACCCAATTGAGCGTTCTCAACAGCTTTCGCAGTTCCAACCAAACGCTCGGCAAGTATGACGACAAGATCGTCTACATTGCCAAGCTGTTCAACGAAGAAGTGCATCTGATAGCTAGACCGGAAATTACGTCGATCGAGCAACTCAACGGTCGCAAGGTAAATATCGACGATGTGCGCAGCGGCACCAGTCAAACGATGCGCGACGTCTTCAAACGCCTGGGCGTAAAGATCGAAGAGGTCAATGTCACGCAGGGGCAAGCCTTCGAGAAGCTCAAGACCGGCGAAATCGTAGCCACCGCTTACGTCGCCGGGAAATCGGCCAAATTGATCTCAAATCTGAAGTTTGAGCGTGGAATGCATTTCCTCCCGGTTCCATTTGCCTCGGAGGTCACCTCCGAATACCTGCCGACCGAACTCACCCATGGTGACTACCCGGACTTGATACCTGCCGGACAGGCCATCCAAACCATTGCCGACGAAGTGATTTTGATCGGGTATAATTGGCCAAAAAACACTGATCGCTACCGGCGCGTCCAAAGATTTGTCGAGGCGTTTTTTCCCAAGATCGAGGAATTTCAGAAGCCGCCGAACCACCCGAAATGGCGCGAAGTCAATCTCGCGGTCACTGTGAAGGACTGGAAGCGCTTCGAACCGGCGGAGGAGTGGCTCGCGGCAAACCGCCCTGCGAACATCGCGAACCTACAATCGAATACGCCGCAGCCGGTCTCGTCTCAAAGTGGCGGCGCTCAGCGGAGCGCGCCAATCCCCGATGCTCTGTTCCAAGAGTTTCTGAAATGGAAGCAATCGCAGCCAAGCCACTAGGGTCTAAGAAGCAAATCTTCGTTCCGCAGACGCTTATATCGAGAGCCGGAAGATCAAAGTCGCCGGCTTGCTGACACGGTCTCGTTTTGAATTCAAACTGAGACCGTGTCCACCGGCTCGGCAATTTTCTGTCGATCAAGGGTCAATGCATGTGGCGCCGTTCGGTCGCAAGCGCCTGGCCGCAGCTTGCTCACACCGTGCGCACGGGCCCGAATACAGCATCGGCGCGGTGTTCAAAAGCGGATGCAAAGCGGCGGAAGGCGGCATCGAACATCGCACCCATCAGCAGCCCCAGTGTGCGGCTACGGAATTCATACGAGATGAAAAACTCAATTTCGCACGCGGCGTCGGCGAGAGCGGCGTCGTCGACCGCCGGGCTGTCGACGGGTCGGAACACCCAGCGATTCTCCATGCGGCTGAAGGGTCCATCAAGATATTTGACCAGAATCGTCCGCTGCTCCCGGTCGAGTGTCACCTGACTGGTGAAGGATTCCCGGATCAGCTTGTAGGCGATCGTCATCTCGGCAATGACGACCTCACGATTCGCTGACTGCGTGCGTCGTCGTACCCGCATGGCGCGGCAGAGCGGAACGAATTCGGGATAGCGCTCGATGTCCGCCACGAGGTCGAACATGTCGGTTGCCGAGTGCTTGACGCGGCGGCGTGTCGAAAATTGCGGCATCAGCGTCGTTCAGTCGCGATCATGGAGGGCCTCCCGACCCCTGCATTCGCGGGGTTAGGAGGGGGGAGCGCCCTCGCAGCCTGCAGCCGCGCAAAATCCTCCCCCGCATGATGGGAGGAGCGCGTCAATGGCGACGCCGATACCATCAGGAAACCCTTCGCATAAGCGATCGCCTCGTAAGCCTTGAACTCGTCAGGAGTCACGAAACGCGCTACCGCGTGATGCTTGCGGCTCGGCTGCAGATACTGTCCGATAGTGAGGAAATCGACGTCCGCGGCGCGCAGATCGTCCATCACCTGCAGCACTTCGTTGCGCGTCTCACCCAGCCCGACCATGACGCCGGACTTGGTGAATGCCTGCGGATCAAGCTCCTTTACCTTCTGCAGGAGCCGGATAGAGGCGAAATAGCGTGCTCCGGGCCGTACCGTCAGATAGAGCGACGGCACGGTTTCAAGGTTGTGATTGAACACATCCGGTCGCGCAGCAACAACCGTTTCGGCGGCGCCGTCCTTGCGCAGGAAGTCCGGCGTCAGCACCTCGATGGTCGTGACTGTGCAACGTGCCCGCACGGCGCGGATGACCGCCGCGAAATGAGCCGCACCACCGTCGGCGAGATCGTCCCGGTCGACCGAAGTCACGACCACATGCGTCAGCCCGAGCATCGCGGTCGCCTCTGCAACATGGGTAGGCTCGCGCGGATCGAGAGCGCCCGGCAGACCGGTCCTCACATTGCAGAACGCGCAGGCGCGCGTACAGGTGTCACCCATGATCATAAAGGTGGCGTGCTTCTTTTCCCAGCACTCGCCAATATTGGGACAGCCGGCCTCCTCGCAGACCGTGTGCAACCCGTGCGCCCGCACGATGTCACGAGTGGCCGCATAGCCGCGTGAAACCGGCGCCCTGACCCTGATCCAGTCCGGCTTGTTCAACACTGGCGTATCGGGCCGATGCACCTTCTCGGGATGGCGCGGCCGCCGGTTGGGCGGATCGTTGACAGTGTCGAGCACGACGACCATGAATGTACCTCTGTATCGATTAATTACGCATGCATCGCCTGGGTCGCAAGGCGCATGTTTGCAAGCCGCGCGTTGGAGAAGGCTTGGAGCCTGGATGAAGGACCGCGTTTCGCGGTCCCGCAATCCGGGATCGCCATGCCCCCTTTACTGCCGCGCCGCAAAATGTCGATAGGACGGCCTCGGATTACGGGCCGGCGGGAGCCGGCCCACCATCCTGGCGACGCAGTTCCCCGCTTCATGGAAACAGCGCGATCTGCTCAAGGCCCATCGTTTCCGGGAAGCCGAGCACGAGGTTCATGTTCTGCACTGCCTGCCCGGAGGCACCTTTGACCAGATTATCGAGGGCAGACCCGATGATGGCGCGGCCCTTGATGCGGTCGGCCACGATGCCGATGAAGGTCATATTCGAGCCGCGCACGTGCCGGGTCTGGGGCATCTCGCCGAACGGCAGCACGTGGACGAACGTCTCGTCCCGATAGGTCTCCGACAAAATTGCATGCAGGTCCCGCGGCGACCGTCCGCTGACGCCCCGAACATAGATGGTTGACAGGATGCCGCGATTCATCGGCACCAGATGCGGCGTGAAGGTGACCGTCACGACCCGTCCCGCCGCAAGGGAAAATTCCTGGTCAAGTTCGGCCATGTGGCGGTGGTGTCCGACGCCGTAGGCGTGAAACCCCTCCGCCACCTCGGAGAAGACCACATTCTCCTTGGCCGCCCTCCCCGCTCCGGTCATGCCGGATTTCGCATCGATCACGATTTCATCGATATCGATGGCCCCCTTCCTGATCAGCGGCACCAGAGGCAGTTGCGCGCAGGTCGTGTAGCAACCCGGGTTGGCGATGAGGCGGCTCGTGCAGATGCGTTCGCGATAGACTTCGACAAGGCCATACACGGCCTCCTTCTGCAGTTCAGGTGCATGATGCTCATGGCCGTACCAGTGCGCATAAGCTGCCGGATCGGCGAGGCGAAAGTCGGCAGAGAGATCGACGACTTTGATATGGGGCGCCCTTGCGAGGAGATCCCTGATGACCTTCTGGGTGGTTGCGTGAGGCAGTGCGCAGAACACGAGATCGATGCCGAAGGTTGCCCAATCGAGACCTTCCAGCGAGACGAGCTTGGGCAGCGCATACGGCGAGAACTGCGGGAAGACTTCGCGCATTTCCTGGCCGGCCCTGCGGTCGGCGGTCAACAACGCGATCTCGGCCTGGGGATGGCGCAGCAACAGGCGCACGCACTCCGATCCCGTATAGCCCGACGCGCCGAGCACCCCGATCTTCGTAATTTTGGACATGACCAATCCTTTCCAGCGGGACTTGTTTCCGCCCGACCTGCCGGAATTTCAACGCCGCGGAAGATTTTGAAGGAAAGCGCCGCGGCGATGAAATCCGCGGCCGGCAATGGCGATCAAATGCGATCGCCGGCCGCGGAACGACGACGGCGGCGACGGTTGTTTGAGCGCACGATGATCATCATGGGCGCGGCATATAATGGCGCGGCGGCCCTTCGTCAATCGCGTGGCGCACACGCTTAGGGCGGGTTCGTTTTAACCCGCCCTACCGAAGCGCAGGATTATGTTTTCGCTGATCCGCCCTACTCCCGTCGTGGCCGCCGTAGAGCGGTTAGCCGAAGGCGTAACCCGCCGCAACGGTACGGAAATGGCGGATTGCGCTGCGCTAAACTAATCCGCCCTACACGTCAGAGCACCGGGCTCCACAGCATCGGGATTTCCCGATACCCGGTCGCAGTCTTTTCCACATGGGCGACCGACGGGAATGGGTAGTGGAAGCCCTGCACCATCATCTTTTCGGCGGCAAGCATGTCATAAACTTTGCGCCGGGTCGCCTCGGCCGCAATCGGCTCGTGGTCGTAGAACGCATGCCAGCCCGGATGACGGGCGAACAGGAACGGCGCGTGGGTGACGTCCGCCTGGACGTAGACCGTCGATGTGCCCGAGGTAACGATGTGGGACGTGTGCCCGGGCGTGTGGCCGGGGGTGCCAACCGCGAGAACGCCGGGGATTACTTCCTTGTCCCATTCATAGGTGCGCAAACGCTTCATGACCTCGGCATTGGTCATGACACGGTGCACGTTCTTGAAATTGTCGGCGATGCGCTGGGTGGGAGGGCGGCTCTCCTCGCCGGCATCCGTCCAGTACTTGTGCTCCAGCGCCGGCACCAGAATTTCGGCATTCGGGAATGCGATCGAGTTATCCGCCTTGAGCAGGCCGTTGATATGGTCGCCGTGATAGTGGGAAATGATGATCGTATCGATTGCATTGCGGTCGATGCCGGCAGCGGCCATGTTGGTCAGGAGCTGGCCGGCCAAACCCTTGCTGTTGATATAATTGGCCTCGCCGGTCCCCATGTCGATCAGGATCAGCTTTGAGCCGGTGTTGAGAACGATCGGATTGTACGGGCCGATGAACACTCCGGGCTCCATGAACGCGTCGCGCAACGCGGCATTGACCTCATCGACCTTTGCGTTGAGCACGAACGCCTCGGTGACGGGTACGCGGGCGATGCCATCACTGAGCACGGTGATCTCGACCGTACCGAGCTTGTAGCGATAGAAGCTCGCAGCCTGCTTGCCGGCCGCCGGGGTCGCGGCGCGGACCGATTGCGAGCTCCACCAGCCAAAGCTTGCCGAAGTGCCGGCCGCCGCCGCGCCAGCCAGGAGCGTGCGTCGTGTCAAAATCGTCATGAGTTCCTCCCGTTGTGCGTCGCCCCTCCCGCCTTCCCCGCTTGCAGGGAAGATGGGGAGGGGATTCAGCGCCATATTAAATTGAAAATCTGGGCCACGATATCCCCCAACGTGAGCAGCACTGCGACCCATACGAAGGCGGAAACGAAGTTTGCGGTCTGAAAGCGCCAAAAGGGCATGGCGAATATGCCGGCCGCCAGCGGAACCGTGGCGCGCAGCGGACCGGAAAACCGTCCAATGAAGATGCCGACCGCGCCCCATTTAGTCACGAAGGCTTCGCCCCGTGGCAGGAGGTCCTGGTTGCGCGACAAGGGCCAAACATGGGCGACCGCCGGCCCGAGTTTGACTCCGATCCAGTAGGACAGCCAGTCGCCCAGCGCCGCGCCGACCGCGCCCGCCGCCCAGATCGGCCAGAAATTAAGCCCGCTCTCTCCGATGAGGGTGCCGAGGGCGACCAAGGCCGCCCAGGCCGGCAGCAGCAACGAGATGAATGCAAGCGATTCCCCGAACGCCAGGGCGCCGACGATCGGCGCTGCCCACATCTCGTGCATGCGGACGAATTCGACAACCTGCTGGGTGATGACTTGGACCTGATCTTCGATCGACATGAAGTTCAGTCGCACACCGCAGTGGGTTCCGCCAGTATGCGCCGCCACATTTCCCGAGCGCCGCCTTTTTTCGACGATCCACTTTGGTGGTCTTGTTCGCGGCCAGGCCGTGTCATATTGGAACAAATGATTCGCGCATATTGTGCCTCGTTCAAAACATCAGAAAGACGCATTAAATTATTGCTATGGTAACCATTTTGTGACCTACGCTACATCAGTTTGTGACCTACGCTAGATCAGAAAGTAGTGCAGACCAAACGCACCGGAACCGCATGGCCAAGACCGCAAAGAAACAATCCCCTCCCCCTTCAGATCTGTTCGCCGAGATCTTGCGCCCCCCTGCCCCGCGCCGGGAAACCGCGAAAGGCCGTGCGGGTAACGGTGGTGGCGACTATACGGCCCGCGACATCGAGGTCCTTGAGGGATTGGAGCCGGTCCGCCGCCGTCCTGGCATGTATATCGGCGGGACCGATGAAAAGGCGTTGCATCACCTGTTCGCGGAAGTGATCGACAATGCTATGGACGAGGCGCTGGCCGGCCATGCGAGCTTCATCGAGGTCGAACTGACGGCCGACGGCTATCTGACCGTGACCGATAACGGACGCGGGATCCCGGTCGATCCGCATCCGAAATTTCCCAAGAAATCCGCCCTCGAAGTCATCATGTGCACGCTCCACGCGGGCGGCAAGTTCGACTCCAAGGTCTATGAGACCTCCGGTGGCTTACACGGCGTGGGCGTTTCGGTCGTCAATGCCCTCTCCGAGCGCCTTGAAGTCGAGGTCGCGCGCGGCGGCCAGCTCTATAGACAAATCTATCAGCGCGGTAAGCCAAAGAATGGGCTCGAAAAGCTTGGTCGTACCCCGAACCGGCGCGGCACCAAGGTGCGCTTCAAGCCCGATGCCGACATTTTCGGTGCGAAGGCAAAATTCAACCCGCTGCGCCTGTTCAAGATGGCGCGCGCCAAGGCGTATATGTTCGGCGGTGTCGAAATCCGATGGCATTGCGACAAGGAACTCCTGCACGGCATCGCAGATGTGCCGGAAGCCGAAACCTTCCACTTTCCCGACGGACTCAAGGACTATCTGGCTCACACCGTCGCGGGGCAGACGCTGGTCCACCCCGACATCTTCACCGGCAAATCGGGCCGACCCGGTGCTAATGGCGCGGTCGAATGGGCGGTGGCCTGGGCCGCCGACGCCGACGGATTCCTGTCGTCCTATTGCAACACCATCCCGACCCCCGATGGCGGCACCCATGAGACAGGACTGCGTGGGGCGCTATCGCGCGCCCTCAAGGACCACGCGGACCGAGTCAACCAGGGCAAACGCGCCGCCCAGGTGACGAGCGAGGACATCATGGCTGGCGCAGCGGCGATGCTCTCGGTATTCATCCGCGAGCCCGAGTTCCAGGGACAGACCAAGGACCGGCTCGCGACCGTGGAAGCCACCCGCATTGTCGAAAACGCCGTGAAGGACCAGTTCGATCACTGGCTCGCCGGCAATCCGGTGCAGGCCAACAAATTGCTCGACTTCGTGGTGGAGCGTGCCGAGGAACGCATGCGCCGTCGGCAGGAGAAGGAAATCTCCCGCAAGAGTGCGGTCCGCAAGCTGCGCCTGCCCGGTAAGCTCGCGGACTGCACCAACACGGCCGCCGAGGGTTCGGAAATCTTTATTGTCGAGGGCGACTCTGCCGGTGGCTCCGCCAAGCAGGCGCGCAATCGCGCCAGCCAGGCTGTCCTGCCGCTGCGGGGGAAAATTCTCAACGTCGCGAGCGCCGGCAGGGACAAGCTTGCGCAGAACCAGCAGCTTTCGGACCTCGTCCAGGCGCTCGGCTGCGGTACCGGCGCACATTATCGAGACGAGGACCTGCGCTACGGCAAGGTCATTGTGATGACCGACGCGGACGTGGACGGCGCCCATATCGCGTCGCTCCTCATTACGTTCTTTTATCGCCAGATGCCGCAGCTGATCGATCACGGCCACCTCTATCTCGCGGTGCCGCCGCTCTACCGGCTCGCCCATGGCGGCAAGGTGTTCTACGCGCGCGACGACAAGCACAAGGACGAGATCATGCGGTCTGAATTCCGCGTCAACGCCAATGTGGAAATCGGCCGCTTCAAGGGTCTCGGCGAAATGATGCCGGCGCAACTTAAGGAAACCACCATGGACCCGGCCAAGCGCACGCTCTTGAAGGTGATGCTCGTCGCCGACGACCGCGCCGATACGGCAAAGTCGGTGGAGCGGCTGATGGGCAACAAGGCGGAGGCGCGGTTCGCATTCATCCAGGAGCGCGCGGAGTTCACTAACGACCAAATGCTGGATGTGTGATCGGCTCAGCTGACCTATTTGTTGCGTGCGCGGCAGCGGTCGTAAGCCATTACTTGAGATTTTGCAGTGTCGTGGGCACCACTGAGGTAAAAATCCCGAGAAACATTTCCGAGGATGCTCAATAGCTCGATACGCGCGCTACCGACTCCCGACCGCGGCCGCTATGAAATGGTGGCGGGCTTCGGGCAACGGCTCGCCGCGCGGTTCATAGACATGGCGGGCGAGAAAGAAACCCGTCAGGGCAAATCCTGCCCTTAGTTCTTCGGTGGAGGGCGTCCCCGCGGCGTCGCCACCGAGAAACGCCGGAAGCGCCAGGAGCTTGTCGCGCCACGGCTCGCCTGCCGCCCGCGACACTGCCCGGCCGCTCTTCGGCGATACATAGACGAGATCGGCCGTCGTGCCGGTAGCCGCACATACCTCAAGGTCGAGACCGAAACCGAGTTCTGCCAGCAAATGCAGCTCAAACCGCGCTGTCAGCGCCGCCGCGTGTGCCGGCTCACCGAGCTGCGCAATCGTCAGCTCCAGGAGTTCGAATACCGGCTGGTGCGGATCGCGCTCCGGCAGCAGGCGGCACAGGGCCGCGAGATGATTGAGGCCGTAAAGTGCGTGCGCCCGCGACAGGTAGGACGCCGCGCGCAGGTCGAGCCCCTCGATGAGATAATAGCCGAGATGCTCGTCAAGCCGCGCCCGCCAGGTCGCGTTCACCAGATTGCCGGGCTGCAGCACCGGCTTGTAGCGGGAGCCCGAGCCGCCGCGCACAAGGCCCAGATGACGCCCGTGTTCTCGCGTCATCAGCTCGACGACCGCGCTGGTCTCACCATGGCGGCGGGCGCCGAGCACGATGCCGATGTCGGTCCATTCCACGGATCGCGTCCTCGCAACGCGTACAGGTCGCGTGTAGGATGGGTTGAGCGAAGCGAAACCCATCTTGGGTCGACGTAAGCGGCGCGGTCGTGATGGGTTTCGCTTCGCTCAACCTATCCTACACGCCACGTGCTGAAGTCATCCTACGCACCTGCGGCTCGCGTCAATCCCGCGGGAACTCCAGTCCCATCTCGCGATAGCGCGCCGGATCATCTGCCCAGCCTTCGCGCACCTTGACGAACAGGAACAGATGCACGGGCTTCTCGATCAGCATCGCGATTTCCTTCCGCGCTTCTGCGCCGATCGACCTGATGGCCTGGCCGCCCTTGCCGAGCACGATTTTCCGCTGGCTCTCACGCTCCACGAAGATGGTTTGCTCGATGCGCACCGAGCCGTCGCGCAATTCCTTCCACACGTCCGTCTCAACCGTCGAGCGGTAAGGTAATTCCTGGTGAAGTCGCAGGTAGATCTTTTCCCGCGTGATTTCCGCCGCCAGTGCGCGCATCGGCGCATCGGATATCTGGTCCGCGGGGTAGAGCCACGGTCCGGACGGTACGTGAGCGGCAAGCCAGCGCCTGACCTCAGCGACGCCGTCGCCGCTTCGCGCCGACACCATGAACGTCGCAGCGAACGTGATGCGATCGTTGGCATCGCGCACCAGACCCAGGAGAGTCGGCTTGGCGACCAGATCAATCTTGTTGACGACCAGGATCTTAATCGCGCCGATATCGGCGAGCTTTGCCATGATGCCCACCGTTTCATCATCGAGTCCGTGGCTGGCATCGATCATCAGGGCAATGAGGTCGGCGTCATGGGCGCCGCTCCACGCGACCGCCACCATGGCGCGGTCGAGCCGGCGGCGCGGCGCAAAGATGCCGGGCGTGTCAACGAAAATCAGTTGCGCGTCGGTTTCGATCGCGATGCCGCGGATGATCGCCCGTGTGGTCTGCACCTTGGGAGTGACGATCGTGACCTTACTGCCGACCATCGCATTGACGAGGGTCGACTTGCCGACATTGGGGGCACCGATAACGGCGATGAAACCGCAACGTTGTACTCGGGTGTCCTGCCGAGCCCCATTTGACGTCTCGCTCATTTCAGCCGGTTGCTTCGACTTGGACGCCTTCGCGCGTCAGCATGGCGGCGGCAGCAGCCTGTTCGGCGGCGCGCTTTGAGCGTCCCATGCCCTCGGCCGGCGTGAATTCCCCAAGATCCACGGCAACCAGGAATTCCGGATCATGATGCGGCCCGGTACGGGCGACTTCGCGGTAGGATGGCGTCGGCAGGCCCCTTGCCTGCGCCCACTCCTGCAGCACTGTCTTGGGGTCGCGGGGCGGACGCGCCGGGGTGCGCAACCGCTCCCCCCACAATTGCTCGACCAGAGCGGAGGCGGCCGTATAGCCCCCGTCAAGAAACACCGCGCCGACCAGCGCCTCGCACACGTCGGCGAGGATTGCGGTGCGATGGCGTCCGCCAGCGTTGGCTTCCGAAGCGCCGAGCCTGATAGCCGAACCGAGATCGATCTTGCGCGCTACCTCGGCGCAGGCTTCCTTGCGGACAAGGTCCGCGAGACGTCGCGACAATTCGCCTTCATCGGCCTTGGCGAATGCCCGGAACAGCATGTCGGAGATGACCAGCCCGAGCACATGATCGCCGAGAAACTCCAGGCGTTGATAGCTGCCTGAACGGCTCTTGCCGCTCAATGCCGAAATATGCGTGAGCGCGCTGTCGAGCAGCGACTTGTCGGCAAACTCGTAGCCGATCTTTATCTCAAGTTCGCGTCTGCAGGTAGCCGTCCTTCGGCTCATCTGACGATCGTAAAGAGCCGGCTCCAACGCACGGACCACGGCCAACTCCAGATGTGCCAGGCCGGCTCTCCGTCGCCGATCGAGAAGAAGATGATTTGCGCCTTGCCGACGAGGTTCTCGAAGGGTACGTAGCCCACCGCCGCCAGCACCCGGCTGTCGGTCGAATTGTCGCGATTGTCACCCATCATGAAGTAGTGGCCGGCCGGGACCACGTATTCCTGGGTGTTGTCCAAAAACCCGTTATCCTGCAGATCGAGCGTCTGATAGGTCACCCCATTGGGCAATGTTTCACGCCAGCGGCGCACGCGCTCCGAAGTGCCGTTGTCGTCATCGATAAAGTCCGCGACGCGCTCACGTTTGACCGGCGTTCCGTTGATGTACAGCAGTCCGTCTATGACCTTGATGCGGTCACCCGGCAGACCGATCACACGTTTGATGTAATCGGTGGAATCGTCCTTTGGCAGGCGGAACACGACCACGTCGCCGCGCTCCGGCGCCGAGCCGAAGATACGGCCGGAAAACAGTGGGGGCGACAGTGGCAGGGAATAGTGGCTGTAGCCGTAGCTGTATTTCGATACGAACAGATAGTCGCCGATCAGAAGGGTCGCCTTCATTGACCCAGATGGAATATTGAACGGCTGGAATAGCAGGGTACGGATGACAAGAGCAATCAGCAGAGCGTGGAATACGACCCGGCCACCTTCCGCAAGTCCGCCTTCTTTACGCTTTCCCTCGGTGGATACGCTCATCGGCCTCTCGTTTTTCGATATGTCAGTCGATTTCTCAACCGCCTTGTCAGCGATTTCTTGCATGCGCCTTCGATCTTGTGCGCCCATAAAAAACCGCCTCCGCCACCACGGCGCCTCCACTGGCTCGCAGAGCCAAAAAAGCCTCATATTTCAGCAACTTAAATGCCCGCAGCCCTGCCGCCTTTCTGCGCCGCAGTGCCGCTCAAATCTTCGTTCTTTTAACCGCTTGCAGGCCGACACGCAATCAACTCGGGGAAAACCCTGCTGATTTCAGCCATTCCGCAATTGCACGGCCGAAATTACCACGAATGCTTGAGCCATGGGGTATTCATCTGTGATGGCCAAATCGATATGGGGCTCGAATCCCATCGGAACAATGGCCTGAAGGCGGCAAAGCGCCGCGCCGGCGAGCTGCATAGTGGGCTGCCCGGACGGTAGATTGACCACTCCCATATCCCGAAAGAAAATCCCGCCTCGAAATCCGGTGCCGAGTGCCTTGGCGCACGCTTCCTTGGCGGCGAAGCGCTTTGCGTGGGTTGCAGCGCGGTTGACACGGCACTCCGCCACTTCCCGTTCGATCGCAGTGAAGATGCGATCAAGAAAACGGTCGCCATGGCGCGCAATCGTACGCTCGATGCGACGGATATCGACGAGATCGGTGCCGATACCCAGAATCACAGTATGGGCTCCGACTTGGGTGGGCCGGATGCCGCTCGACCGCGATCCATGGCTGTCCGCATGTGCTGTACGGCCGCCGCCAAGCCTCCCATTATGGCTTCCCCCATAAGGAAGTGGCCAATGTTGAGTTCCACCACTTCGGGCAATGCCGCGATCGTACCGGCGGTCACATAGTCGAGCCCATGGCCGGCATGGACTTCGAGACCAAGTTCATGGGCGAGCTTGGCGCCGGCCCGGATACGATCGAATTCAGCCGCTGCCCTGTCACCTTGCCCTTCCGCAAGAGCGTCGCACCACGCGCCGGTATGGATTTCGATAACAGGCGCACTCAAGGCGGCAGCCGCTTTGATCTGGGCCGGTTCCGCCGCAATGAACAAAGACACCCGAATGCCAGCAGCCCGCAGTTCTCCGATCAGCGGACCCAGCGTGCTGCGCTGGCCAGCGGCATCGAGTCCGCCCTCGGTTGTGCGTTCCTGGCGCCGCTCCGGAACAATACACGCGGCATGGGGTCGAATCTTCATGGCGATGTCCACCATCTCGCGGGTCGTCGCCATTTCAAGATTAAGGGGCCTGTCGATGCGCGCCTTAAGCCGCGCGACATCGTCGTCGCGGATATGACGGCGATCCTCACGGAGATGGGCGGTAATACCGTCGGCACCGGCCGCGATAGCAATTTCAGCGGCGTCAACCGGGTCCGGATGGCGGCCGCCGCGCGCATTGCGCATCGTGGCGACATGGTCGATGTTGACGCCAAGACGCAGCTTTGAGCGCCCGCCCGCTATCGATGCGTCAGCCACGGCCTACCCGCTCACCCGTTCCGCGCTGGCGACCACCCGTTTGGCCCGCAGTTGCGCAATGATGGCAGTAAGATGCTTGAGGTCGTAGACCTCAAGATCGACTGTCACTGAGGTGAAGTCCGGGGACTGCCGACTCATGCGGATGTTGTCGATATTGCCGTCATGATCGGCAATCACCTGAGCGATCTGTGCCAGCGAGCCCGGCTCGTTGACCGATTGCAGCGCAAGACGAGCCGGGAAGCGCCGCGGGATGCCATCGTCCACGTCCCAGCGCACGTCAAGCCAACGGTCGGGCGCGTCCTCGAACTCCTTCAATGCCGAGGACTGGATCGGGTAGATGGTAACCCCCTCCCCCGGCGTCATGATGCCGACAATACGATCGCCGGGCACGGCTCCGCCGTTGGGTGCGAAGCGTACCGGCAAGTCCGTATTGATCCCACGGATCGGAATAGCGGAGCCCCTGTCTTTGCCGCCCGGCACCTTGAACTTGACCGCCTTGCCTTTGTTGAGACCGAACCAGCCGGGCTCCGGGTTCGGTGCACCGGTCGCGGTGGCGCGCTCCTCCTTGTAGTCCGGATACATGGCGCGGATCACGTCAGAGGCTTTCATCTCACCGCGCCCAACCGCCGCAAACACATCGTCGATCGAATGGCGGGCGAGCCGCGACAGCGCGCCAATCAGATTATCGTCGGAATAGTCACGCTTGGCCCGCTGGCACATGCGCTCGACGATGCGCCGGCCAAGTTCGGCATACTGGGCGCGCACCGCCTGACGGGTGGCGCGGCGCATGGCGGCCCGCGCCTTGCCGGTAGCGACCAGTGATTCCCATGCGGCCGGCGGCGCAACCTGCGCCTTGGAGGTGAGAATCTCGACCTCATCGCCGTTCTGCAACTCGGATGCGAGTGGCGCGATCTTGCCGTTTATCTTGCACCCGACCGCATGGTTGCCGACGTCGGTGTGGACCGCATAGGCAAAATCAATCGGAGTCGCGTCGCGCGGCAAGGCGATCAGCTTACCTTTGGGGGTGAAACAGAACACTTGGTCCTGGAACAACTCCAGCTTGGTGTGCTCGAGAAACTCTTCCGGGTTGGAGCCTTCGGCTAGTAACGCGATGGTCCGGCGCAGCCAAACGTAAGCGTTCGATTCCCGCGACAGCAGTTCGGTCGCCGAACCAGGTTGGTCCTTGTAGAACACGTGCGCTGCGATGCCGTATTCGGCGATATCATGCATCTCTTCAGTGCGAATCTGTAGCTCGACGCGCTGATTGCCCGGCCCGATGACGGTGGTGTGGATTGAGCGATAATCGTTCTGCTTGGGGGTCGAGACATAGTCCTTGAAGCGCCCTGGTACCACGGGCCAAGTAGTGTGGACGATGCCCAGCGCCTGATAGCATTCCGGTACGGTTTTCACGATCACACGGAACCCGAAAATGTCGGACAGTTGCTCGAAGCCGACCGCTTTGCGCTCCATCTTGCGCCAGATCGAATAGGGTCGTTTGCGGCGGCCCGTGACCTTGGCCGCAATGCCGCGATTGACGAGATTGCGGGCGAGTTGCGCCTCGATCTCCGCAATCGGCCCCAGATGCCGCTTCGTCAGCGCTTCCAGGCGCTCACTGATCACCTTATGGGCTTCCGGGTTGAGTTCACGGAAGGACAGGCTCTCGAGCTCTTCGCGCAGCTCGTACATGCCGATGCGGTCGGCGAGCGGCGCGTAGATGTCCAGGGTTTCTTCAGCAATCCGCCTGCGGGCCTCGGGCGTCATGTGCTGGATGGTGCGCATGTTGTGCAATCGGTCGGCGAGCTTGACCAACAGCACGCGCACATCTTCGGCGATCGCCAGGAGCAGCTTGCGCAGGTTCTCGGCCTGCTTCGCCTCGCGGGACACGAGATCGAGCTTTTTCAACTTGGTGAGCCCTTCGACCAGGCGGCCGATATCCTTGCCGAACAGCTGATCAATCTCAGCGCGCGTAGCTTCCGTGTCCTCGATGGTGTCGTGGAGCAGCGCGGCCGCAATGGTCGCATCGTCGAGCTTGTGTTCCGTGAGGATTGCGGCGACCTCAAGCGGATGGGAGATGTACGGGTCTCCAGAAAGCCGTTTCTGTTCGCCATGGGCCTTCATGGCGTAGACATAGGCGCGGTTGAGGAGGTCCTCATTGGTATTGGGATTGTACTTGCGGACCCGATCGACGAGGTCATATTGCCGCATCAGCGGCTTGGCGCGTTTCGGCGCCGGCGGTTCGGTTGCAACGATGTCGGGAGCCACTCGTGGCTGCGCCTTTCGGGGCTTCGCCTCGGTCTCCAGTCTAGCCAGGTCGGTAGATTGGTCCATCGCCGCTCCTCGCCGCGCGGCCAGGCGGCACCGCACGAACCCGTTTAGAATATCATGATGAACGTATTGTTCGGCAACCGTTTACACGTCGCGTATGCGCAAAGACTAATAAAGCTGTCAGGCCTAAAAAGAGCATGATCGAGCGCTGCAACGCCGCAATGCTGAAAAGGCATGTACCGGCCCGACCGTGCGGCTGCGACTGGTCAAGAAAAAACGGCCTGCTTTCCAGGCCGTTATTGGCGAAATAAGGGGGAGCCCAATACCTATTCCTCGTCGTCCGGCTCTGCGGGTTCCGGCCGCGCTTCCGGGGGTGCCAACCCCTCAAGACCCTTGAGCAATTCCTCTTCGGTCATGCGGTCGGCCGTGATTTCCACGTCGTCGGCCTCCACATTGCCGCCTGCCCCCGCGATCAGCGGCACCGCTTCGGGTTCTGGTTCATCGACCTCGACATACTTCTGCAGCGAGTGAATAAGGTCCTCCTTGAGATCCCCGGGCGAGATCGTCTGATCGGCGATTTCGCGCAAAGCCACAACGGGGTTCTTGTCATTGTCGCGGTCGATGGTTATTTGCGAGCCCGAGGAGATCATCCGGGCGCGGTGGCTCGCGAGCAGGACAAGCTCAAATCGATTGTCGACTTTGTCGATGCAGTCCTCGACGGTAACGCGTGCCATCGGTTCGGAACTCCAAAATGTGGGACGTCATGGCAAGCAACAATTCTTGCGGTTTGGCCGTTCAATTATAGATTACCCAGTCGCGGTGCAAGGTTAAAATTAGTTGTTATTCGCATGACAGCTGCCTTACATTGGGCTTGGCTAAGCCGCAAAGCTCTGTTAGCTGACCCGTTGACGGCGGGTTGGCTGCCGTATTTTCCCGCGACAGGGCCACTTGGCAAGCGACGATGCGTTGGGCCCGTTTTCGAAGCTTGAATTGCGTTGCCCGCAGCGTCGGCGCCAAGCCGGCGATGTGACGAGTCGCGCCTCTGCACCCACGACAGGTGGGCAATATCTTGGAAGAGACTACCGATGACGGTACCCGGCGAAAAAATAGCGTTGTTCATCGATGGCGCAAATCTTTATGCGACCGCAAAGTCGCTGGGGTTCGATATCGATTACAAACGTCTGCTCCGTGAATTTCAGTCGCGCGGTTATCTGCTGCGCGCTTTCTATTATACGGCCGTGGTGGAAGATCAGGAGTATTCCTCGATCCGCCCATTGATCGACTGGCTCGACTACAACGGCTACACGGTCGTCACCAAGGCCACCAAGGAATTCGTCGACCAGACCGGCCGCCGCAAGGTGAAAGGCAACATGGATATCGAGCTCGCCGTCAATGCCATGGAGATTGCCGGTCACATCGATCACATGGTGCTGTTCTCGGGCGATGGCGACTTTCGTTCACTGGTCGAAGCTGTACAACGCAAGGGTGTACGCGTCACGGTAGCCTCGACAGTTTCGACCCAGCCGCCCATGGTCGCGGACGAGTTGCGCCGGCAGGCCGATATCTTCCTCGATATTGCTGAGCTGCAGGCAAAGATCGGCCGCGACCCCGGCGAGCGCATCGATCGCCCGCCGCGTGAGCCGAGGGAGCCGCGCCAGCACACCCCGCAATTTCTGCAGCGTGGAACGACCGCACCGCGTGCGCCGGTCGGCACCGCCGATGACGACGAATTCGACGAGGACTGAAACCCGCCCCTCATGTCAGTCGACGCACCGCCCCCGGCACAGCTGATCGACACCAGAATCGGCCGGGATTGTCCACGTTGTCCGCGTCTTGTCGCGTTTCGCCAATCCCTGCGGAGCAAGCAGCCGACGTGGCATAACGCCCCGGTTCCGTCGTTCGGACCGATCGCGGCGCGGCTACTGATCGTCGGCCTCGCACCGGGCCTGCAGGGCGCGAACCGTACCGGTCGCCCGTTCACCGGCGATTATGCCGGGCAGCTGCTCTACGCAACGCTTACGCATTACGGCTTCGCGGCGGGGGAGTACGCGGCGCGGCCGGACGACGGTTTGAAGCTGATCGATGCGCGCATCACCAATGCGGTGCGCTGTGTTCCGCCGGAAAACAAGCCCGCGGGCGAAGAGATCAAGCAGTGCCGTGATTTCCTCAAAGCGACGATCGCCGAAATGCCGAACCTTACGGCGATCGTGCCGCTCGGCCGCATTGCTCATGACAGCACCGTGCTGGCGCTCGGCCGTCCGCTCGCAGCGACACCGTTTGGGCACGGCGCGCAATACGCCGTCAACCGGCTCGCTTTGTTCGATAGCTATCACTGCTCGCGCTACAACACGAACACGGGCGTGTTGACCCCGGATATGTTCCGCAAAGTCTTTGCCGCAGTGCGGCGCTATCTCGATGCGCGCAGCCAGCCGACAACGACCGCCGCACTCTCATCGGGTGGGAAGACCGGGTAGAACACCTTCGCGATAACGCCATCGTCGATGACGAGCACCATGCGCTTGAGCAACGTCATGCCGGCGACTTCGAATGTCGGAAGGCCGAGCATGTTGGTCAGCCGCAGATCTGTATCGGACAGGATCGGGAATTGCAGATGCAGGCGATCGATCGCTTCGCGCTGGTAATCAGTATCCTGGGTTGAAAGTCCGAACAGATGGGCGACGCTCAGCGCCTTCAACTCCGCGAAGTGATCGCGAAACGAACAAGATTGCGGGGTGCAGCCGCGCGCACCCGGAATGGCGTCCCAGCCGTCCGGAAGCGCGACACCCGGCCGCCCGGTGCGCGGGTAGATATAAACCACGGTGCGGCCGCTCAGGCGCGCAAGATCGACCTGCGTGCCGTCGGTCGCCTGCAATGTCACCGCGGGCAGCCGCAATCCGGCCAGATGCGCGGCTGCGCCATCATCCTGCGGAACCGGAAGACCTGTCGGGAGAATGTTCGGATCATGGGCCAAGGTCATCGGTTGCCTCACTGATACGACATAAATTCGAGCAGCGAGCCGTCAGGATCGCGGAAATACACGCTGGTGCCCTCACCCTTGGCGCCATTGCGCCTCACCGGACCCAGCTCGACTGTTACCCCGTGGCGCGCCAGATGCGCGATGGCATCGCCGATCGGGCCCTTCCACTCGAAGCAAATGTCGCTGTTACCGGGCTGCACCGGCAGGCGTGCCACGATCATGCCGCTCATGCCGGGCCCGTGGAGATTGAGCTGGGTATCGCCGAACCGATACGCAAAAAACTGCCCGCGCGGTACGACTTCGGCGCCGATGACGTCGCGATAGAACGCGTTGGAACGCTCCCAGTCGGACACGTGGACGACGCAATGGTCAAGTTTCACCGGCAGGATCATGGCGGGCCTCATCGCGCTCTGTAGGATGGGTTGAGCGCCAAGCGAAACCCACCAGCGGCATGGCACGTCCCTCGGTGGGTTTCGCTTGGCGCTCAATCCCATCCTACAATATCCGGCTACGTCCTACCCCTTAAGCCGCATCAACCGGCCGCGTTCGCGGTCCCAACTGCGCTTTTTCTCGGTCTCGCGCTTATCGTGCAGTTTCTTGCCGCGGCCGAGCGCGATGTCGAGCTTGGCGCGGCCCTTCTCGTTGAAAAACAGGCGCAGCGGCACGATCGTCATCCCCTCGCGCTCCACGGCGGCAGCGAGCTTGCGGATTTGCCGCTTGTGCAGCAACAACTTGCGGGGACGTTTGGGGGCGTGATTGAAACGGCTCGCCTGCAGATATTCCGGGATGTTGGCGTTGATGAGCCAGATCTCGCCATTCTTGGCGTCGGCGTACGATTCCGCGATGGCAGCACGGCCACCGCGCAACGATTTCACCTCGGTGCCGGTGAGGACGATCCCAGCCTCGACCACCTCGCCGATCTCATAGTTGAACCGCGCCTTGCGATTGTCGGCGATGATCTTGCGCGGCCGTTCCTTTTTTTCCGCCATCGTGGCTTCTCGTCATCCGAAGTTCGGCACCGTGCTGCGCCATCGCCATGTAAAGCGTCAGGCGAAAGAGGACAAGCGCTGACCGCGGCGACCCCAGCGACGAATTGTTATTATTCCAATCTATATTTGTTCTAAATTGAAATTATTCCAATATCGTGTTCAAAATTTCTTATTTTTACTAATTTAAGACTGACATATTACCGTTGACTTCGCAGTATTGTGTGGCTTTACGTACAAACGTCCTGCATGGCGCCTCGTCACACCGTAGAGGTCTCGCCGTTTCGGTTTGGAGCCGCAATGCCCTTTCACCGACGTGCCTCAAACCTCGGTTTATCCGCAGCGGGACGGCGCGCGATGCCACGCCGCATAGCCTGCCCTCTCCCGCAAGCGGGGCGGGGGATTTCGGATGGTACGCTCGTCTATCATGGGCGCTTTGCTTCGATGCGATGGCTCATCTTTACGGCGCTGACCGCAGCGACGCTCGGCGTCGGTCTCGCTCAAGCCCAAGACAGAACCAGGGAGCAGGACAACACAAGTGCCGCCCCGTCGGGCGAGATGGCGCTGTTGAAGAAGCTGGAGCAGATGGAGCAGCGCATTCGCACGCTCGAACGTCAGCTGAAGCAAAAGGACATGCGGCCAACCGAAGGTGCCCGGGCGCAGGCCGCCACTCCCGCCCAGCAGGCCGGCACCAAACCGGGAACGGATCGGAAGGACGGCGACGACACCGGCCGGCCAAGGCAATCGGCGGATCAAAGCGGAACAGCCGCAGCGGCGAAGCCGGACTGGGCGACACCGGCGCCGCGTGACCTGTCCAGTAAGACGGCGCCGGTCAACAAGCCGAACAGCATCCTGGGGATGACCGACTCGCCCGTCACCGGCCTGAGCATCGGCGCCTATGGCGAAATGGCGTTCGGCGTGCAGCAGAACCCCGCCGCCAATGGGCAGTGGCAAAACGGATTCGACGTACACCGCTTCGTGCTGCTGCCAACCTACCTGATCACGCCGAACATCATCTTCAACGCCGAGATTGAATTTGAGCACGGCGGCGCCGCCTTCGACAACGATGACAAGCTGCATGGCACCGCCGAGATCGAGCAGATCTGGCTCGATTTCAAGGTCATTGACCAGTTCAACTGGCGGGCGCCCGGCATCGATCTCATTCCGATCGGCTATATCAACGAGCATCACGAGCCGACCGGCTTCTACAGCGTCATGCGGCCGGAACTCTACAACGGACTCATTCCGTCGACCTGGAAGGCGCCCGCCACCAGCATTTATGGGCGCCTGACGGACGGCCTCTATTACACGCTTCAGGCAAGCTCCAGCCTTGAGGATTTCGGCGACGGCTTTGACGCGCGCACCGACGCCAACACGGTGCCGCCGTTTCCGACCGGCTACGCCGCCGGAATCAATGGGCTCGATGCCCTCGGCCTAGCCCGGCCGGTGCTCGGCGACTTTCGTCAACTCAGCAACGATATCGCGATCGCCGGTCAGTTGAGCTATTCACCGCCGGTGCTGCCAGGCTTCAACGGCAGCGTGAGTGCCTACTACACGCCCAACACCACACCGCGCGGCGCCTATGCGGACACCGGTGCGCCGCTGGGCCGATCGAGTCTGACCATGTTCGACGCCGAGTTCCGCTACCGGGTGCCCAACACGGGTTTCGAGGCGCGCGGCGAGTATGTGTTCGTCGACTTCGGCAATCCTGCCAACCTGCGCGCCAACAATGACACCGATCCGACCAACAACGTGGGCAAGACCATGTACGGCTATTCGGGCGAACTCGCCTATCACCTGCCGCTCGGGAATATCCTGGCGAGCGATTGGGAGGCAGTGCCGTTCTATCGCTACACATTTCAGAACACCCAGACCGGCGGCTTCGCCGGCACTGATCTGAACCTGCCGACCGGCGCCGGACAGACCCAGTTCCACACGGCCGGCATTGCGGTCTTCCCCACGCCCCAGGTCGCCCTGAAGGCGACCTGGCAGAAGGTGATCAACCGCGATCCCGCAGGCGCGCGATCGGACTCCGTGCTCGGCGGCGTAGGATTTTTCTTCTGATGGGCGTTATCGGACCGCAGGCGTCGTTGGACCGCGGCCGTCCTCGCCCGCTCGTTATCGGCGCGCGGGACGCGCGCGGTCCCAGAACAACAGGGAGCCGAACATGAGCGATTGGGCGCGCTTGACCTTGCCTGCTGTCGTCGCTGCGACAATCGTATCGCCGGCGCATGCGGTCCAGTATTTGACCATCGATGCCGCGCAGAAACTTGCGTTTCCGGCAGCCACTCGTTTTGTCGAGAATGGCGGACTCACCTGGAAAGCACAGGCAGGCGACAAGCTGCTCGGCCTGTTCGTGGTCGACCACGTGATCGGCAAGCACCTCTATATCGACTATGCGGTGGCGCTCGACACCACGGGACGTGTGACGCGGATCGATATCCTGCAATACCGCGAGTCCTACGGGGGAGAGGTGCGCGAACCAAACTGGCTTGCGCAATTCGTCGGCAAGACCAAGAGCAGCTCGCTCAAGGTCGGCAGCGATATCAGGAATATTTCGGGCGCGACATTGTCGTCGGCGCACCTCACGGAAGGCGTCAAACGGATATTGGCGACATATGGAAGCCGCGCGCGCTAAAGCGGATTTGGTTCCGAAGGAATCAAACATCCCGGTCATCGCCTGCGAAAGTTGTCCTCGTGAAGGCGGGGAGTGGCGATCCTGTAACCCCGGCAGCGCCGAGAGGTACTGGATTCCCTCTTTCGCGGGAACGACACCGGGGGATCCCACCGGAACCCGCTCTGGCATTCGCCGCGCGCGACCGCTGCTCGGCACGTTTGTCGAGATCGCGGTCGCCGGGGCGACGATTCCCGTGATGGAAGCTGCCGTCGAGGCGGCGTTTGCGGCTGTCGCCACGGTGCACCGCCTGATGAGTTTTCACGAAGCCGAAAGCGATGTGAGCCGGCTTAACCGCGATGCCTGCCTGGGCGCCGCCCCGGTCCATGAGTGGACCTATCT
>DATGCX010000084.1:0-2761 GCA_035311445.1 Xanthobacteraceae bacterium
GGCGGCTTGGCGGCGCCAAAGCGGTCGCTCACGGCGTCCCACTCGTCGGCTCCGGCGCGCCGGAATGCCTCCCGCACCGTCATGCTCTGCATCGGAACCGGATGGCGACCGGTGCGGCGCAATTCGGATAGCGTCGCGTCGCACACACTGATCACGGCCTTGAACAACATGCCGGGCACGATCGCCAACCGATAGTCCATGCGCTCGGCGTCGGCGAATGCTACTTCCGGGGTCTTGCCGCGCCAGACGACGTTGAGGAGGCACGGCCCTTTGACAAGGCGCGGCACTGCGGCGACTTCCTCTATGGTCTGCGGAGCCTCCACAAATGCCATGTCGGCGCCCGCCGCCAGCGCTGCATTGGCACGGCGGACCGCTTCCTCCAGGCCCAGCACGGCGCGGCTGTCCGTGCGCGCGATAATGAAGAAGTCTGGATCGCGTTTGGCCGCGACCGCCGCCTGGATTTTCGCCAGGAATTCGTCGAGGGAAACAATCGCTTTGTCGTCGAGGTGACCGCATTTCTTTGGGAAGCCCTGGTCCTCGATATGCAGACCGGCGACGCCGCGCTGCTCATATTCGCGCACCGTGCGTGTCGCATTGAGCGCGTTGCCGTAGCCGGTATCCGCGTCGGCAATGACCGGGACATCGACGGCGGCGGCAATGCGACCGGCATTGTCGACCATCTCGGACATGGTCACGAGCCCATAATCGGGATACCCCAGCGTCGCTGCGGTGCCGGCGCCGGTCATGTAGACCGCGTCAAAACCGGCATGGATGACCGATCGCGCCGTTATGCAATCATAGGCGCCGGGCGCGATCGTCAGTCCGCCGCGCCTCAGGAGTTCACGGAATTGGCGCCCTCGACTCATGGCTTTGCTCCGCACTGCCGCCCTGCCCTGCAGGATACCGGAATGCGATTGATGGCTCAAATCAGCTGGCTTTCGCAGCTGGCTTTCGCATCGCGGCCCCTGCATTATCAGGAAAGCGTCTTTGGGGGCGGCGAAACAAGGACGTATCGATGGCCTTATCGAGAGTTTTTCGTTCAACTTGCATCGTCACCGTTGTGGTGCTTGCCGCAGTGTCTCGGCATTGCACTACCTGGGCTCAGAGCGTATCTGGACCCACGCCTGAGACCAAACAAGCCCCTGCGGCAAGCGCGGGCGCCTTTCGGCACCTGCAGGCCCTGCAGGAGATCGCCTCCGCGAATGGCGGCAACCGCGCCGCCGGTACACGCGGCTACGATCGCTCAGCCGAATACGTGGCGCAGCAATTGAAGGAGGCAGGCTACACCGTCCGTTTCGAAGAATTCGAGTTCCCGTTCTTCGAGGAACGTACGCCTCCTGTCCTGGCCATAAGCAGACCTGACGGTTCGCACGAGCCCGCATCTGCCAACGCCATCCGCACCTTGGTCGACTCCGGTTCAGGCGACGTCACGGCGCGGCTGCGTGCGGTGAACCTTCAACTCGGCGCAACACCGCTCGCCACGTCGAACAGCGGATGCCAAACCGACGACTTTCGCGAGTTCGAGCGCGGCGCCGTCGCGCTTGTCCGGCGTGGAACCTGCCAGTTCCACATCAAGGTCGAACATGCGGTCGCGGCCGGCGCCGTCGGCGTCGTCATCATGAACGAGGGCACTGAGGGCCGGATGGATGCTTTTGCGGGTCGATTGAGCAAACCCGCGTCCATTCCGGTGGTCGGCGTCTCTTACGCGTTCGGCAGTGCCATCGTGGCGCAGGATGGTGTCGCCACCGTGCATCTTGCGATCAACGCCGTGTCCGGAATGCGTCCATCCCGCAATGTCGTGGCTGAAACCTCCAGCGCTGGTGATGATCCCTGGATTGTCGTTGGGGCGCATCTCGACAGCGTACCGGAAGGGCCTGGCATCAACGACAATGGCAGCGGCTCGGCCGCAGTGCTCGAAGCAGCGCTGCAATTGGCTCATGAGCAGCGAACCGTTCGCGGTCACATGCGCTTTGCATTTTGGGGCGCCGAGGAACGCGGCCTCATCGGCTCGCGCCACCATGTCAACGCCCTGTCCGAGGAGGAGCGCCGGCACATCGCGCTTTATATCAATCTCGACATGGTCGGCTCTCCCAACTTTATTCGCTTCGTTCAGGGCCCGGCTGTAGCCGACGAGGAGCCAGCTGCTGTCGCGCGACGCGAGTTCATCGCCGCGTTCCGCGAGCGAAACCTGAATGTCGAGGAGCGCAACGGGAGGCGATTTGGCAGCGATGATTCCTCGTTCTCCGAGAAAAACATCCCGACCGTGGGTCTCTATACGGGCGCGGGCGGTTCGAAATCGCAGACCCAGGTCAGCTTGTTCGGCGGCACGGCAGGTCGGCCGTTTGACCCCTGTTATCACCAGGCCTGCGACACGATCGACAACATCGACCGCTATGTTCTGGAACAGAACACGGGCGCGCTTGTGCGTGCGCTCAACGCGGTGGCGGTGGTGACGCGAGCGCCCGATCCACCCGATCGAAAGGCGGGCGATCAGTCTCAGTCTAAGCGGTAATTATTAACATCCTGCGCGTATTTCGATCGCTATAAATCACATCGCCCGCGTCGTCGCCGGGCTTATCCGGGCGACCCGAACGCGGGCCAACTCTGAGAGCCGCAAGTCAACTGCCGCCACTCATCTGACGGCTCGATCACATGACATCGGTGCGGCGCCCCGCGCCTTCCAGAAAATCCTGATAAGCCGCCGCAATGCCGGCGCGCAGTTCGATCCGCGCGGTCCACCCCAACTTCGTCAATCGGCTCA
>DATGCX010000085.1:0-3489 GCA_035311445.1 Xanthobacteraceae bacterium
CGCCGCCGAGCGCGACTACGCCCGCGCGCTCGCCGTTGAGGTCGACACGCGCGCCGCCATTTTGGACAGCGCCGCTGCGCTCGCCTTCGCCGTGGGAACCACCGCAATCTAAGATTGTCGTTCGGCGCCTCGCTCCACTAACGGAGCCAGCAACCGCGCGATCAGCGCCGTGACAAACATGCCCCAAAGAACTCCGGCGACATTCAGGAGGCTGGGCACGATGTCGATCGTAAATCGGACGTCCAGCAACAGTACGAGTGTTACCGTGACCGCACCTGGCACGCAGGCAAAAGAGATGCGCGGGCCGCCATGCGCGACCCAACCCGCCGCAAAATAACAGCATCCCGCGAGTACGGCAAAAGAGCCGAGATCGTCCATCCATGGCGCGCCGACTGCGATCATCAGCAAGGCGACCGCGGCGCAGCCCGCAGCGCAAAGCTGGCGCAGGGGCATCCTGCGCCAGACTGCCCACAGATCCGGATCGGCCGTGAGGAGGACCGCAATGACCCCGGTGCGGATTTCGGGCAAGTTGATCGTGTTGTAGAACAGCATCTGCAGGCCGATTGCGGTCAGCACAAGCAGCGCAAAGCCAGCCAATTCTCGTCGTCCGGGGCGCGCGGAGGCGTCTTCGCGGGTCACCGGCGGCGGGAACGGAGCTGTGGCCACAGCGACCGTCCATGCGGTACCGGCGAGGGCGAGCGCATTAAAGAGCGCAGCGTCGATCGCTCCCTGCGGGTCGGGCAGGTAAGCAGGTTCGGCAAAGGACAGAACCAGGGCGGCCAGGATGAAGCCGGCTCGTGTCGCAGTAATGCGGGAAAGTACCAGCAACACCGTCAACGCCGCACATTGCAGCGGCAGGTAGACCCAGGGCTGATCATAGGCGGTGATCGCCAGCAGAATCGCGAAACCGGCGCCGAGAACCGCCGCGCCGGTCGCCTCGGCGGCCTGGTGGAAGGGCCGCTGTGCCGGCGGCACGGTGAGCAGCAGGATGCCAGCGAAGACCAGCACCGGATAAGGTATGCGAAACGTGACGGTCGCGATTACCCCGACCATCGCCAGACCGTTGAAGCCCAGAGTGGCGATCCAGCGCTCCCGCGAGGCTGCCAGCTCGCGACGAATGAAGCGGAGCGCCCGATCCTCCGGCGGTGCGGCAGCTTCGGTCCGAGCTGCGGAGTTCACTGCGCGGAAGCTACCGGCATCCCCGGAACGCTAAGCGGTTTGCCATTCGGTGGGAAGCCGGTGATGGTGGCGACCGCGGTCATCCCCATTCGAAATGGGGCATCGGGCAAGGGTGAGTCGAGGATGATTATGCGCACCGGGATACGTTGCGCAAGACGCGCCCAGTTCAAGGTCGGATCAATCCTGGGGAGTATGCCTTCTGCCTGTCGGGCCGGCGACAACACGCTCCAGGCAATCCCCTGTACGACGCCGCGAAAGGTGCGCCCGGGATAACCGACCAGGTTTACGCGCGCTTCCATGCCAGGCTCGATCGCCGGCAACAGGGTCTCGCGGAAGTTCCCCAGCACATACCACATGCGCCGGTCGACCAATGCAAAGACCCGCTCGCCGACATGCGCGTAGTCGCCCAGAGAGATGTTGAGATTCGTCACCAGCCCTTTGAAAGGGGCACGGACGTAACAATACTCGACATTCAGCTCCGCCAGCCGGACGCGCGCTTTGGCCGTCTCCAGCCTGCCGTTCACATCACCCTGTTGCGCCAATAGCTGCTCTTGCTGGGCCAGCTGGGACTGGGCGTGCTGAACCGCGGCATCGAGCGACCTGGCCTTGGTGACTGCCTCTTGATATTGGTCGGCGCTGATGAAGCGGCCACCGAGCAACGGTTCCAGCCGGCCGGCATGGGTGCGCGCATAAGCGGTGTCCGCCCGCAGCCGGGTGACTTCGGCCCGCGCCGCAGTGATTGCCTGCTCGATGCCGCCGACCTCAGCCTGAGCCGAGATGAGTTCGCCCCGCGCGCGCTCCAACTCAGCCTGGTACGGTCGCGGGTCGATAACAAACAGCAGATCGCCCTCCTCGACCGGCTGATTGTCGACGACATTGAGTTGTACAAGCGGGCCTTGTACGTGTGGCGCGATCCCGATGACGTTGGCACTGACGTAGGCATCGTCGGTGCGCGGGTTTCCGGTGCTGGTCCGCGCGGCCATCACTGCCGCGGCTATGCCGGTGACGACGATCACGAGCCCGATCAGACGCCCGAGAATGCGAAGCGGCCAAGTTGCGCTGCTGTTCATGCTCAAGCACGGTAGAGCAGAAGCCAGAGCCCGCAGGCATAGGCGACGATCAGCATCGGGTATACCAGCAGGAGCGGACCCAGATGGGGCTCCAGGCGGGTCCATGAGAGGATGAGCCGGGATGCAAGCGTGAGGAGGATGCCGGACACCAGGCACATCACCCAGGCTGGCCAATAAGCACCCCACAGGTTGATTATCGGGGCGCAGCACAAGCTGGTATCAGTCACGTCCTCTCCGTCCCACAGCCCCAATATACGGGAAGCGGTGCCGTGGCTGAAGCACTTGGTCAAGAGCGAAGTCCGCAGCTGCAGCAGACACTCTGGTAAACTCGGTCAGGGTCTTGGCGATTTTCTAACCCGGCGCGTAACTGGTGCAAGCCTCGCCGTGGGCCGGACTGATTGTCGGAGCGACAATTGGCGGTGCTGCGTACATGCGCATAGGCGGAGTGGTAACTTGGGTTCCGGTGCTGCTGGCCTGCCTCCTTGCGGTTTGGTCAGCAATTGTACCGGTGCCGGATTGACGACGCGGCCCCGCGGTTGGCCGTGGGCCAAACACGTAAATTCACCCGCAGCATCAGACTTTTGCGGACGGATATTGTCGAGCAGCAAGAGCCGCCGACGATCCGCACGCTGGCTGAGCGGTACGTCGAAGATCTTCAGCGGGAGCTGCCGAAGGTCAGGAAAAAGAACATCAACAGCGTCACATAGGTGCAGGCGCGCCGCGCCACCGCCCGAACACCGCTTCGTGCTTGCTCGCCAAGATTGCGTCGCAAGAAATACCGGCATCGATTCGATTCCGCTGCCCTCCGGACTTAGCTTTGATCTGGATCAATCGTTACAAATTTTACAATACTAGCGAGAACCCACCCGCCATCTGCGGCGGTTAGGCGGGCTTGCTTATCCCGCGATCGCCGAGGATGTCCTCAACATAGATCATTCGGATCATGACGATTGCTACGGCAACTAGTGGTGTCGCGAACAGCAAGCCGAGAAATCCGGCAAGGACGGCGAGAATGATCTGCGCCGACAAGGTCAGCGCGGGCGGCAAATGCATGACACGCCGCTGGACCATCGGCACCAGGATGTTGCTTTCGATAATGTGAACGCCGACATAGAGAGCGATCACATAGGTTACCAGCGTCAGGTCGATCGAAGCGGCAATGACGCCGCTCGGAAGGGCGGAGAGGATGCTGCCGATATAAGGAACAAAGAGCATCGTCCCGGCGAGAAGCCCAAGAGCC
>DATGCX010000086.1:0-20337 GCA_035311445.1 Xanthobacteraceae bacterium
ACATTGTTGTCCCGAACGAGAACCTGCACGCGTCATCCTCTTAGATTGGCAATGGGGCCGGGGCTTTACCGGCCCATTCTGCCCCGTTTGCTCCGCAATTGTGGCCCCTTAGCAGAATCAGCGTTCCGAGTCCACCGATCCGACAGTGGGAGCACACGCCAGTAGCGGTCAGGCTCTCCAGCTTGTCATTTGTACGGGATCTTCGGATCCCGCATCAATTGCGAACGAATGAAATTATCCGGATCGTTACCCTGGTAGTAACCGTATCGCCAGATTGGCAGGCGATCCGTCGGCGTGCCTTGCCAGTAAGGCCGGGTACCATAACTGCTTGGCGCGTAAGCGTACTGTCGGTAGCGCCCGTGTGAAGCTGATTCGGCGGCAAGCGGCAGAATCGCCGTCGCCAGCACGGCAGCTGCCGCCGATAAAATGAGTAACCGCATGACGATCTCCTGTAGTACGCGCCAATGCTACATAGTGATGCGAGATCAGAGTGCAAACGCGCGTTCCGGGGCGAGCCCCGCAATTAGCTATCCCCCAACTCCATGCCCTTTCAGGGCGCTCCCGATTTCCCCCAGGATGGCGGGGTCGTCGATGGTGGCTGGCATGGTCCATTGATCGCCGTCGGCGATCTTTTTCATGGTGCCGCGCAAAATCTTGCCGGATCGCGTCTTCGGCAGCCGCGCCACCGTGATGGCGATCTTGAACGCGGCCACCGGGCCGATCTTTTCGCGTACCAGCGCCACGATTTCCTTCTCGATCTCGGTGGGTGGGCGGTTGACCCCGGCCTTGAGCACGATGAAACCACACGGCGCCTCACCCTTGAGCTCGTCCTTCACTCCGATGACGGCGCATTCGGCAACATCCGGGTGCGAGGCCAGCACTTCCTCCATGCCACCGGTGGAAAGACGGTGGCCAGCGACGTTGATGATGTCGTCGGTGCGGCCCATGATGTAGAGATAGCCGTCGCCGTCCTTGAAGCCGGCGTCCGCTGTCTTGTAGTGGCCCGGGAACTCGGTGAGATAGCTTTCCCGCATGCGATCGTCATGCTGCCACAGGGTCGGCAGGCACCCAGGCGGCAGTGGCAGCTTGACCACGATCGATCCCATGCGGTTCGGCGCGACCTCCCGGCAGGCCTCATCGACGATGCGAACGTCGTAGCCCGGCATCGCGACGGTGGGTGAGCCGCGCTTGACGGGTAACTGGCCGAGCCCGATCGGGTTGCCAGCGATAGCCCAGCCCGTCTCGGTCTGCCACCAATGATCGATCACCGGCACGCGCAGAGTGTCCTCGGCCCATTTCACGGTATCGGGGTCAGCGCGCTCGCCGGCAAGGAACAGGGTGCGAAATCGAGCGAGATCGTAGCGGGCAAGATGCGTCGCTTGCGGATCTTCTTTCTTGATGGCCCTGAATGCGGTCGGCGCCGTAAACAAGGCAACGGCGCCGTGCTCGGCGATCACCCGCCAGAACGCACCGGCATCGGGCGTCCCGATCGGCTTGCCCTCGTAGAGGATCGAGGTGCAGCCATGGAGCAGCGGCGCATAGACAATGTAGCTGTGACCCACCACCCAGCCCACATCGGAAGCCGACCACCACACCTCCCCCGGGTTCACGCCATACAGGTGTTCCATCGACCATTTCAGTGCAACCATATGGCCGCCATTGTCGCGCACCACGCCCTTCGGCTTGCCGGTCGTACCCGAGGTGTAGAGGATGTAGAGCGGATCGGTGGCGGCCACCGCGACGCAATCGGTGGTCTTGCCTGCCTTGATGGCGGCATCGCGCAGGGCTGCCCAGTCATGGTCGCGCCCGGAAACAAGATCTGCCTGCGCCTGTGGTCGTTGCAGGATCAGGCAGGCCTCGGGCTTGGCGCTGGCGAGATCGATCGCTTCATCGAGCAACGGCTTGTAATTCACGACCCGGCCCGGCTCGATACCGCAACTCGCCGAGAGGATGACTTTAGGCTGGGCGTCGTCGAGGCGGGTCGCCAGTTCTTTCGCCGCGAAGCCGCCGAACACCACCGAATGGATTGCCCCGATGCGGGCGCAGGCGAGCATCGCAACCGCGGCCTCCTGCACCATCGGCATGTAGATGACGACGCGATCGCCCTTGTGGACGCCGAAGTCGGCCAGGATGGCGGCGAGGGTCTTCACCTCGGCGAGCAGCTCCGCATAGCTGATGGCGCGTTTTACGCCGGTTACTGGAGAATCGTAGATGATGGCGCTTTGCGCGCCGCGACCGCGCGCCACATGGCGGTCCACCGCATTAAAACAGGTGTTGCAGCTGGCGCCCACGAACCAGCGGCCGTAGACCCCCGTCGTCGGATCGAAAACCGTCGTCGCCGGCTCATACCAATCGATTTCGCCTGCGGCTTCCGCCCAGAAGCCGACCGGATCGCGCATCGAGCGGGCATAGATTTCGTGATAGCGGCTTTTGCCGGCGTGCGGTTGCGATGCGAAAGCCATGCTCATTGCACCTCCCTCACGGTTCGGTATTAGGGCCGCTCTTGCTGCCCTGACGGTTATGACGCAGTTTGGGTTTCTGCCCAATAATCCGTTAGTCCCATCGCCGCAATCTGCTGCAATTTTCTGGCGTCGGCGACTGTCGCGCGCTTTGATCTCGATCACACACCTGCGTGTATTTGAGTCTAATAAACTTTCTGCTTCCGGCGTCGGCCATCGGTTTTCTTGGCCTTTGGCTGGTGCGGTCGACACTCGCCGTGGTGTTCTACCGCATCGCCTGTGTTCTGGTCTTCGTGATCTCATCGGCCCGGTCTGGCCGGCGTGGCCGCCGGGTGGCCTCATGGGCGGTCCCGCAGCCGGTGCGAGGAGCGGATATGACGACTTGGCGAGAGCGCGTAGGCATTCTCAAGCGCGATGTGGTGGCGGTCGCGCTCGCCGTGCGCGACCCGCGGGTGCCCTGGTACGCCAAGGCGGCAGGCGCCTGCGTCGTGGCCTATGCGCTGTCGCCGATCGATCTCATCCCGGATTTCGTCCCGGTGCTCGGCTATCTGGACGATCTGGCACTGGTCCCACTCGGACTGCTGCTGGTTCTTCGCCTGATCCCGGCCGATATTCTCGCCGAGCACCGCGTTGCGGCTGCAACCGTTGTGGAGCGGCCGGTCAGCCGCGCCGGCGCTGTCGCGGTAATTGCGATTTGGCTGTTGGGCGCGGCGTTGCTGGCCTTCCTCGCGGGGCGGGCGTTCGGCATCAACATATTTGGAGGTTCTATGCCGTCATGACCAACACGATTTACGACATCGATCTCGATCGTAATCCCGCCAACTTTCAGCCGTTGACGCCGTTGTCTTTTTTACAGCGCGCTGCCGCCGTGTTTCCGCAGCGCACCGCAATTGTGCATGGCGCCCGCACATGGACCTATGAGGAGTTCTACGCGCGTGCTCGTCGTCTCGCCTCGGCGCTTGCCAGGCATGGGGTGGGACGCGGCGACACCGTATCTGTAGTGCTCGCCAATACGCCCGCGATGCTCGATGCCCATTACGGCGTCGCCATGACGGGTGCCGTGCTCAACACGCTCAACACCCGGCTCGATGCCGCGATCCTCGCCTTTACGCTCGACCACGCGGAAACCAAGGTGCTGGTCACGGATCGCGAATATTCGGAGGTCGTCAAGGACGCCCTGGGGCTCGCCAAGGTCAAACCGCTGGTCATCGACTACGACGATCCGGAATATTCCCGCCCCGGCGAGCGGCTCGGCGCGGTGGAATATGAGGATTTCCTTCAACAAGGCGATCCGGACTTCGCCTGGCCGATGCCCGGCGACGAGTGGGACGCCATCACGCTCAACTACACCTCTGGCACCACCGGTGATCCCAAGGGCGTGGTCTATCACCATCGCGGCGCCTATCTGCTGGCGATCGGCAATGTGCTGACCTGCGCGATGGGCCGGCATCCGGTCTATCTGTGGACGCTGCCGATGTTCCACTGCAACGGCTGGTGCTTCCCGTGGACGGTGTCGGTCGTTGCCGGTATGCACGTGTGCCTGCGCCAGGTGCGCGCCGCCCCGATCTATGATGCTATTGCGCGCCACGAGGTGACGCATCTGTGCGGCGCGCCCATCGTCATGTCGACGCTCCTCAATGCGGAAGAGGCCGACAAGAAGCCCTTGCCCCACACGGTCGAATTCGTCACTGCGGCGGCGCCGCCGCCGGAAGCCGTGCTGGCGGCCATGAAGGCCGCGGGGTTCAACGTCAGCCATGTCTACGGCCTGACCGAAACCTACGGGCCCGCAAGCGTCAACGAATGGCACGCCGATTGGGATGCGCTGCCGCCGCCCGAGCAGGCAACCCGGAAAGCGCGCCAGGGCGTGCGCTATCCGGTGCTGGAGGGTCTCGACGTCCTTGATCCCGAAACCATGCGCCCGGTTCCCCCTGACGGCGAGACGCTGGGCGAAGTGATGTTTCGCGGCAACGTGGTGATGCGCGGCTATCTCAAGAACAAGGCCTCGACCGAAAAGGCCTTTGCGGGCGGCTGGTTCCATTCGGGCGATCTCGGTGTCATGCAGCCGGACGGCTATATCCAGCTCAAGGACCGCTCCAAGGACATCATCATTTCGGGGGGCGAGAACATCTCTTCGATCGAAGTCGAGGACGCGTTGTATCGGCACCCTGCGGTGCAGGCGGCCGGCGTGGTCGCAAAGCCCGATGAAAAATGGGGCGAGACGCCCTGCGCGTTCGTGGAACTGAAGCCCGGCATGACCACGACTGCAGAGGAACTGATCGCGTGGTGCCGCAAGCATCTCGCCGCCTACAAATGCCCGCGCCACATTGTGTTCAGCGAACTGCCGAAGACATCGACCGGTAAGATCCAGAAATTCAGGCTGCGGGAGATGGCGAAGGAGGGATGAGGGGCTGAGGTCTCATCAGCGCGGAAATTGCCTGCAGTCTGTTTGGAGAGCGTTTCACTATCGGCCTTCCACCCCTGCCGCCCTTAATCGACGCTTGAACGCACCATTCCGGTCGCGCATCCTTTGCGCCGTTCCGGCACCAGCCGGAGTGCGACCACGGGAGGAAGCCATGAAGCGCACAGGACACATCACCGGATCAATAGTTGTCTTGGCAGCATTGTTCGCCGCGGCGTCCGCCGTTGCCCAGACTCCAAGCTGGACACCGCCGCCCGACAGCGCACGCTGTCCTTCGAAGTGGGGCGCCGGCGACGAGCGTGGCGCCGGCAACCACATGGGGGCGAAAAGCGTGCTCAGTGCCGCCAAGCTCATCAAGACCGGCGAGGTGATCGAACTGAGTCACGTGCTCCACATGGGCATGCCGATCTCGCGCACGCGGACATTCGAGGTGTTCACCAAACGGACCGGCGAATTCCTGGGCTCAAACCGCCGCGGCAGCAATGAGGAGCTTGTCGTCTCGGAGATCGGCCAGGTCGGCACCCAGTTCGACGGCTTTGCCCACCAGACCCACGAAGACTCGCTCTACAACTGCTTCAAGCTGGAAGACATCGCGACCCGCACCGGCTTCAAGAAGCTCGGCATCGAAAAGGTCGGGCCGCTGATCACCCGCGGTGTGCTGATCGACGTTGCCGGCTACAAGGGCGTCGAGATGCTGGGCGACAGCTACGAGATCACGGTCGAAGATCTCGAAGGCGCATTGAAGAAGGAGAACCTCGCGCTTCAGCCCGGGGACGCCGTGATCATCCACACCGGCTGGGGCAAGCTGTGGGACAAGGACAATGCGCGCTACACCAAGTCCAACCCCGGTATCGGCGTCAAGGCGGGCCAATGGCTGATCGCCAAGGACCCGATGCTGCTGGGCTCCGATAATACCCCGGTGGAAGTCGCGCCTCCGGCCGATCCGATGTTGTCGGGCCCGATCCACCAGATGGCGCTCGTTGTCTACGGCGTCCATCTTTTGGAACATCTCAAGCTCGATGAACTGGCGGCGAAGCAGGTCTACGAGTTCGCTTTCGTGATCACGCCGCTCAAGCTGGAGGGAGCGACCGGCTCGACCGTTGCGCCGATCGCGATTCGGTGAGAGCGTCGCTTTAAAGAGGATGGGGCTGTATGTTAGCCCCATCCCGGAAGCGGGCGATCCGACCAAGATCAAGGAAATGATCGTGGCGGCCGATTTACCCTTTGAGCAGGCCGCCCAAAATCCCGCCGAGACTAGCATTGCTAGCGCAATGAAGCGGTCTCAGGTTCGAGATGTCGTCGGAACCGCCGAGGGCGACCGCGATAATGTGGTCAATTTCCCATCCGTACTCCGACAGGCGGTCGCCATAATCAGAGAAGCGGATTACTCGTCCGAAATGGTCGTACCGCCATACAGTTGGATCCCATTCGGGTATAATCTGGCCTTTAAGCCAAACCGCGATCTTTCGATGCTCTGGAAATCCCAGGGCACCGAACAAGTCAGCCCCCAAAGTCATTTTCGCATACCTCCAAAGAAGTTACGACGAATTCATACCGTTGTTCTGTGAATGTTCTATGCGCTCAGTGCATTGCTTGTCAAGTACGCAAATCTCGCTTCCCCTCCGGGCGCCGTAAGCGCTATGCCGGTCACGGGGACTTAAACCGCTTGACGAGGGGCACCATGAAACTGCCGCGCGATATCGGTCCGATTCATTTCGTCGGCATCGGCGGCATCGGCATGAGTGGCATTGCCGAGGTGCTGGCCAATCTCGGCTACACCGTGAAGGGTTCGGACGTCGCCGAGAGCCAGAACGTCAAGCGGCTGCGCGAACAGGGCATCGCGGTCGCGATCGGTCATGCGGCCGGCAACGTGGACGACGCCGACGTGGTGGTGGTGTCGTCTGCGATCAAGCGCGACAACCCGGAACTGGTGGCGGCGCGCACGAAGCGCCTGCCGGTGGTGCGGCGCGCCGAGATGCTCGCGGAGCTGATGCGGCTCAAAAGCTGCATCGCCATCGCGGGCACGCACGGCAAGACCACCACGACGTCGCTGGTAGCGGCGCTGCTCGATGCCGGCCAGCTCGATCCGACCGTCATCAATGGGGGCATCATCAACGCATATGGAACCAATGCGCGTCTCGGCGCCGGCGACTGGATGGTGGTCGAGGCCGACGAATCCGACGGCACGTTCCTCAAGCTGCCGGCCGACATTGCGATCGTCACCAATGTCGATCCCGAGCACCTCGACCACTTCAAAACCTTCGATGCCGTGCAAGCGGCGTTTCAAGGGTTCGTCGAAAACGTTCCATTCTACGGCTTCGCCGTGATGTGCACCGATCATCCGGTGGTGCAGACCATGGTCGGCCGCATCGAGGATCGCCGCATCGTCACATATGGGGAAAACCCGCAAGCCGACGTGCGCCTGACCGGGCTCGATCATGCGAATGGCAGTTCGCGTTTTTCGGTGGTGTTCCGCGACCGCGCCGGCGACGATGTGCATACGATCGAGAATCTGGTCCTGCCGATGCCCGGTCGCCACAATGCCCTCAACGCCACCGCCGCCATCGCAGTCGCGCATGATCTCGGCATCTCCGATGCGTTGATCCGCAAGGCGATTTCGGGCTTCGGCGGGGTGCGGCGGCGTTTCACCCGCACCGGCACCTGGAACGGCATCACGGTGATCGACGATTACGGCCACCACCCGGTCGAAATCGCAGCGGTGCTGCGCGCTGCCCGCGAATCCACCAAGGGCCAGGTGATCGCCGTGATGCAGCCGCACCGCTACACCCGCCTGCATGCGCTGTTCGAGCCGTTCTGCACCTGCTTTAACGACGCCGACAGCGTCATCATTGCCCATGTCTATCCGGCCGGCGAGGCGCCCATTGCGGGCGCCGACCGCGACAGCCTGATCGCCGGCATCCGCGCACGTGGGCACCGCCACGTACTGGGGCTCGACGGTCCGCAACAACTTGCCGGCCTGGTGAAGAACATCGCCCGCCCCGGCGACTACGTGGTCTGCCTCGGCGCCGGCAGCATCACCCAGTGGGCCTACGCGCTGCCGGGCGAGTTGGCGGCGCTGGGTGCGGCGGCGTGACCATGCGGAAGGTGGATGTAGCCGTGGGGCGCGCGAAAAGTTCACGTCCTTCGAGATGAACCAAACAGTGGTATTCCCCGACATCCTCCCCGATCTGCGTTCACGCCTGCCCGACCTGCGTGGGCGGCTCATCGCCAACCAGCAGTTGGCCGAGCTGACGTGGTTCCGGGTCGGCGGCCCGGCGCAGGTGTTGTTCATACCGGAGGATGAGCAGGACCTGTCGTATGTCCTGGCGCAGCTGCCGCCGGAAATTCCTGTCATCGTCATCAGCCTCGGTTCCAATCTCATCGTGCGTGACGGCGGCGTGCCGGGCGTGGT
This sequence comes from Xanthobacteraceae bacterium, assembly GCA_035311445.1. Taxonomy (GTDB): domain Bacteria; phylum Pseudomonadota; class Alphaproteobacteria; order Rhizobiales; family Xanthobacteraceae; genus JAJPKK01. The sequence goes on from DATGCX010000086.1 coordinate 8,291, forward strand.
AGTTCGGCTCGGGCGCGGGTTCAGCGACATCGCGGTGGAGGAAGGCGCGCGCATCTGCGCCGGCGCGGCGGTGCCGGACGTCAAGGTGGCGCGCGCGGCCCAGGAAGCGGCGATCGCTGGACTGTCGTTTCTGCGCGGCATTCCGGGCGCGGTCGGCGGGGCGCTGCGGATGAATGGCGGCGCCTATGGGGGCGAGACCAAGGACGTGCTGGCGACGGCGCGCGGCGTCGACCGCGGCGGCCGCATCCGCAGCTTCACCAATGCGGACATGCACTACGCGTATCGCCAGTGCGGCGTGCCTGAAGACGTGATCTTCACCGGCGCGCTGTTTCAGGGTGCGCCGGGCGATCCGGCCGTGATCGCCGCCGAGATGGATAAGATCACGGAGAGCCGCGAGGCGACCCAGCCGATCAAGAGCCGCACCGGCGGATCGACCTTCAAGAATCCGCCCGGCCGCAAGGCCTGGCAGCTCATCGAGGCAGCCGGCTGCCGCGGATTGACCGTAGGCGCTGCCCAGGTGTCGGAACTGCATTGCAACTTCCTCATCAACCAGGGCGGCGCCAGCGCGGCCGATATCGAGACGCTCGGCGAGATGGTGCGAGCGCGTGTGCGGGAGACGTCCGGCATCGATCTCGAATGGGAGATCAAGCGGATCGGGGTGGCGCGCCGGGTGTGATGCGTGCCTTCCCCGCTTGCACCCGCTTGCGGGGGAGGGCAAGGGAGGGGCATCGCAGCGAGTCAGTGCCGCGGAATGGCCACCCTCCCTAACCCTCCCCCGCAAGCGGGGGAGGGAATTCCCCGCGTTCCGCTGTGTCGCGCCCCGATCCGCCGTTTCGCTCCCCTGTTAAAGCCTCTCGCCCCTATTCCGCCGTCTCCCGTGGCTCTATGACGGTTCGCACATTCCCACCCGGCTGCACGCGGCCGCGCCGAAAGAGAGACGATGACCAAAGCAAAGCACGTTGCGGTTTTGATGGGCGGCTGGTCGGCCGAGCGCGAAGTGTCGCTGCGCTCCGGCAAGGCCTGCGCGGATGCGCTGGAGCGTACCGGCTACCGGGTCGCGCGCATCGATGTAGGGCGCGATATCGCAACGGTGCTTACGAATCTCAAGCCGGGCGTGGCACTCAATTTGCTGCATGGCCGTCCGGGCGAGGACGGGACGATCCAGGGCCTACTTGAGATCCTCCAGATTCCCTACAGCCACTCCGGGATGTTTTCGTCGGCGCTGGCGATGCAAAAGGATGTCGCGAAGGTCGTGATGGCGAATGCCGGGGTCGCGGTGCCGGACGGGATCGTGGTGTCGCGCCAATCGGCCGCGAAGTCCCACGTGCTGCCGCCGCCCTATGTGATCAAACCGATCGCCGAAGGCTCCAGCGTTGGGGTGTTTATCGTCACCGAGGCCCATGCTCACCCGCCCCAGGAGCTGACCCGCCATGATTGGGCCTACGGCGAGCGTTTGCTGTGCGAGCGCTATATCGCCGGTAAGGAACTCACCTGCGCAGTATTGGGCGACAGGGTGCTGGGTGTCATCGAGATCGTGCCGGCCGTGAAATTCTACGACTATGAAGCAAAATACGCTCCCGGAGGCTCAAAACACCTTCTTCCGGCACCACTTAAACCAAATGTTTACCAAGAGGTCCGAAGACTGGCTCTGCTGGCGCATCATGCGCTCGGCTGTCGAGGGGTAAGCCGTGCGGATTTTCGTTACGACGACCGCATGGAAGGGACGCAGGGTTTGGTTTGCCTTGAGGTCAATACCCAGCCCGGCATGACCGAGACATCGCTTGTGCCGGAACTTGCTGCCGATGCCGGCATCACGTTTGAAGAGCTGGTTAGATGGATGGTGGAGGACGCTTCGCTGGATCGCTGAAGGAGATAGTGCTGTCGTGGCCGGACAAGGCCGGCGTTGCAATGAGCGCTACGCAGCGCCGCTGTGCCCAACGGCGCGGGAGCAATTTCGCACGCCTGCTGGAGCCGTCCGGACGCTGGCGCCGCTTCGCCCGATCTCTCGACCGCGTGGCCAATCGCCTGTCGCGCCTGCCGCGACATGCCGGCCTCACCGCTGCAATTCTCATAATTGCTGCCAGCGCCGGCTACGGCGCGGTAAGCAGCGACCAAGCGAACAAGATCGTCGATTTCTTCAAAGACGTGCGCGACATGGGGGCCAATGCGGCCGGCTTCAAGATCGTAGCGGTGGCGATCGCCGGCGAAAGGCATCTGAGCCGCGAGGAAATTCTCGCTGCTGCCGGCGTCACTGGCCGCGCCTCGCTGTTGTTCTTCGATGTCGCTGATGCGCGTGCGCGGCTCCTGACCAATCCGTGGGTCGCCGAAGCGACAGTCCAGAAGCTGCTGCCTGACCGGCTGGTGATTTCCATCTCGGAGCGTAAGGCCTTCGCGCTGTGGCAGAAGGCCGGCCGCGTCGGCGTTATTGCGGGCGACGGCACCGTGCTCGAACCTTACGTGTTGAGGCGCTACGCGGACCTGCCGCTCATGGTCGGCGTCGGAGCAGAGATCCGTGCGAGGGAATTTCTCGCCATGCTCGACCGCCGCCCGGAGCTGCGCGCCAATGTCCGCGCTTCGATTTTGGTCGCCGAACGGCGGTGGAACCTGCGGCTGAAGAACGGCGTCGATGTCCGCCTTCCGGAATTCGATCTCGAGCGTGCGTTGGACCAGCTTGTGGCTCTGGAGCGCGAAACCAAGCTGTCGAGCCGCGACATTACTACGATCGATCTGCGGCTCGCGGATCGGATCACCGTCAGACTGTCCGACGCCGCCTTCCAGGCGCGCGAGGAAGCGGCGAAGAAAAAATCCCAGAAACCAAAGGGCGGCAGCGCATGAGCCCGCTCAATTATGGTTTGACCCCGAAAATGAAGCCGCTGGCGCCGAAACGCACGGCGCTTGTGGTCGCGCTTGACCTCGGTACCAGCAAGATTGCCTGCCTGATCGCAAGGCTCAGACCTCAGCCTCCCGGGGAGGTGTTACGCAGGCGCAGCCACGCGATCGAAGTGATCGGTTTCAGCCATACCGAGTCAGCCGGCATGAAGGGCGGCAGCGTCGTCGACCTCGTCGAAGCCGAGGGGGCGGTGCGCCACGCGGTCGATCTCGCCGAGCGCAGCGCCAGATGCCAGGTTGAGTCCGTGGTGATTTCGATGTCGGCCGGACGGCCCGCCAGCGAGCGTCTAAGCGCTGCGATCAGGATTTCCGGCACTGCGGTCGGCGACCGGGATATCGCACGCGTGCTGGCGGCCGGAAGCCGTCAATCTGCCCACGAGGGCCGGGTGGTCCTGCATTCGGTCCCGATCGGATTCTCGCTGGACGATGCCCACGGTGTGCGGGATCCGCGCGGCATGCTGGCCTCCACTTTCGGGGTCGACATGCATGTGGTCACCGCCGACGCTGCACCAGCGCGCAACCTGCTACTTGCGGTAGAAAGCTGCCACCTCATGATCGAAGCCATGGCGGCAGGCCCCTATGCGGCAAGCCTCGCGACGCTGGCGGACGATGAAGCCGATCTAGGCGCCGCTGTGATCGACATGGGCGCCGGTACCACCACAATGGCGGTATTGGCGGACGGGCGTTTCATCCATGCCGATGGTTTTGCGGTGGGTGGACGCCATGTGACGCTCGATATTGCACGCGGCCTGGGCACGAGTGTGCATGACTCCGAGCGAATCAAAACGCTCTATGGCAGTGTGCTGGCCGGAGGAGCGGATGAACACGACATGATCACCGCACCGAATGTCAGCGGCGAGGACCGCGAAGCGCCACGTTTCGTGTCGCGGGCCGATTTGACTCGCATTATCAAGCCGCGTGCGGAGGAAGTCCTCGAGATGGTGCGTGACCGCCTTGCAGCCTCTCCGTTTGCGGCAGAACCGCGCGGCCGCGTAGTTCTCACCGGCGGGGCCAGTCAGCTCACAGGGTTATCTGATCTTGCGGCCCGCATCCTTGGGCGGCCGGTTCGTTTCGGTCGGCCGCTGGGCATTTCGGGCTTGCCCGAGGTCGCCAGGGGATCGGCTTTTGCGGTGGCGGCGGGCCTCTTGGTCTATCCGCAGCTCGCTCATCTGGAGCACTTTGGGCCGAGGCATACGCGGCAATTCAGAACGGGGGCGAGCGGCTACATCGCTCGGGTCGGACGATGGCTTCGCGAAAGCTTTTGACCATCGAGAGTGGTGACTTTCAAAGCCTGGCCGCGACTCGGCCGGTGACGCTCTGCGGTGCATTCGCCCGCGCACACAAGAGGCAACCATGAGCATCAACCTGAAAATTCCCGATATCCGCGAGCTGAAGCCGCGGATCACCGTCTTCGGAGTGGGTGGGGCGGGCGGCAACGCCGTCAACAACATGATCGCGGCCGGCCTTCAGGGAGTCGATTTCGTGGTCGCCAACACCGATGCCCAGGCGCTGACCACCTCGCGCGCCGAACGCATCATTCAGATGGGCGTTCAGGTCACCGAGGGCCTTGGCGCCGGCTCGCAGCCCGATGTGGGCTGCTCGGCTGCCCAGGAGGTGATTGACGAGATCCGCGATCACCTGGCGGGCGCCCATATGGTGTTCGTCACCGCGGGCATGGGAGGCGGCACCGGGACGGGTGCTTCGCCGGTGGTTGCGAAGGCGGCCCGCGACCTCGGCATTCTCACGGTCGGGGTTGTCACCAAGCCCTTCCATTTTGAGGGCCAACGCCGCATGCGGCTTGCCGAGGCCGGCATCCTGGAGCTGCAGAAAAGCGTCGACACGCTGATCATCATTCCGAACCAGAACCTGTTCCGGGTGGCCAACGAAAAGACCACCTTCGCGGATGCCTTCGCGATGGCCGACCAAGTCCTCTATTCGGGCGTCGCCTGCATCACAGATCTGATGGTCAAGGAAGGCTTGATCAATCTCGACTTTGCCGATGTTCGCGCCGTAATGCGCGAAATGGGCAAAGCCATGATGGGCACCGGCGAAGCATCGGGTGAAAAGCGTGCACTGCGATCCGCCGAAGCTGCGATTTGCAATCCGCTCATCGACGACGTTTCGATGCGCGGCGCCCGCGGCCTGTTGATCTCCATCACCGGCGGCAAGGACCTCACCCTCTACGAGGTTGACGAAGCCGCGACGCGCATCCGTGAAGAGGTCGATCCGGATGCCAATATCATCGTCGGCGCCACCTTCGACGAGAGCCTCGACGGCATCATCCGGGTATCCGTGGTAGCGACCGGCGTCGACGTCAACACAACCAGCGCCCGCCCGCCTGCAACCCAAGGCGTCTCGGGGCAGGCGCGTACCGCGATGGCACCCGCGCCACGTTCGCCTTCGCAGCCCGCTTCCAGCATGGAAGCCAAACCGGCAGAGAACCACGAGTCGCGAATTGCCGAGCTCGCCCAGCGCCTGAAGGCGGACAATGCCCGCATTGCCGAGCGTATCGAGCGCGCAGAGCAGCTGGCCTCCCGTCCGGCGGTGTCGCAACCGATCCCCGCGGTCCAATCGGCCGGGGCGCTGCGCCCTTCGATTGATCAAGCCGCCACCGCGGCGGTGGCGGCTGCCTTGGCGCCTCATAGCGAAGAGGTTTCGATCAGGCCGATGCCTCCAAAACCCAGCTTGTTCGCTGCGCCCTCAGACAATGAGGCGCCGCCTGTCGTCGAGCCCGCGTTGCCCAAAGCGTTCATTCCGCCGCAACCGGAGCGGCCCATGGGCCGCAGCGCCCCGCGCATGCCGACGTTTGAGGAATTGCCGGTGCCCGGCCAGAACGAATTCCGGGCGAGGCGCGGGGAACCGACGGACGTCGAACACCCGGAAAAGCGCCGCATGACTTTGCTGCAGCGGCTCGCCGCCGTTGGATTGGGGCGCCGCGAGGATGAACTTGACCACAAATCCGACAGCCGGCCTGCCGAATCAGTGCGGGCGGCAGGGTCTGAACGGACGTCTCATCGTGGACCAGGCCGGCCCCCCGAATCACGTGGCACTGATTCGGCCTCGGAATTCGCCAAGCGGGGTGCGCCGCACGGGCTGGATATCCACACCCGCACTGCTCAAGTGGCTCCGCAGCCTGAAGAAGATCAACTCGATATCCCCGCGTTTTTGCGCCGGCAGGTCAACCAGAATCGGTAAGGCTCCTTCCGCAACTTATTGGGGCCAATAGTTATTTTCGTTCGATTCGACCGCGCCGTCGTCGCGCTAGGTGTGGTCGCGATGCGGCGTAATGCCGCCGGAATCCGAGTAACAATCGGTAAAAAAGCGTGAGTTGGTAGCATTCGCGAGGCCGGCTAAGATACGCTCGCTAAAGGGGATGTGGAAAATCTGGTGGGGGCGGGGCGGAGAGCCGGGCTGGCTCATTCGCTCTTTTGTCCAAAACCGAGCAGCGATCAGACGCGGCAAACGGGTTCGCCACATATGTGGTGGCGTCCGACTGCTGTGCAGGTTTGTGGCAACACCGGGATTGGGGTTGGAACGGTGAACATGAAAGCCGTCAGGCAAACGACGTTGCACGACAATGCGACCGTCACCGGCATTGGGGTTCATTCGGGTTTGCCGGTCACGTTGACGATCCACCCGGCCGAAATCGATAGCGGCATTACGTTTCTGCGCACCGGAATGGATGGTTATCCGGACCGCGAAGTTCGCGCCGACGTGCGCGCCGTTACGGCCACCGAGTTTGCCACTGTGCTGGGTGACACCGAAGGTCCGCTGTGTTCGACCGCAGAGCACGTCTTAGCCGCACTAGCAGGGCTCGGCGTCGACAATGCCATGATCGAGATCGATGGCCCCGAAGTGCCGATTATGGATGGGAGCGCTGCTCCTTTTGTGGCTGCGATCGAGCAGGTCGGCATTGTGACGCTACCGGCACCGCGCCGTTACATTCGGGTCATCAAGCCCGTGCGGGTTGCCAGGGACAGCTCCTTCGGTGAACTGAGACCTTATCCACAGGGCTTTCGCCTCGAAGTTGAGATTGCGTTCGACAATCCGCTGATCGGCCGCCAGGCGATCGCGCTCGACGTCACGCCGGAGTCCTTCCGAAGGGAAGTCGCGCGTGCCCGCACCTTCGGTTTCATTCAGGACGTCTCCAAGCTGTGGAGTGCCGGCTATGCACTTGGTGCCACCTTCGACAACACGGTTGTGGTATCACAGGACCGGGTCCTGAACGCCGAAGGTCTGCGTTTTGTTGACGAATTCGCACGTCACAAGGCGCTTGATGCAATTGGCGATCTGGCTTTGGCGGGTTTGCCTCTCATCGGCGCCTACCGGTCCATACGGGGCGGCCACAAGCTCAACCATGCGGTGCTTTGCGCCTTGATGGCAGATCCGACAGCTTGGACCACCGTGGATGTCGGCCGGGCTCAAGTGGCGCATCCGGCCGCCCATCGGGCAGCCGCCCGCCCGCGCGGTCAAGCCGATATCGGGGCGAGCCTTGCGGTTCCGGTATTCGGACCGGACGTTTCCTAAGGGCGGCGATCAAGCGGCGCCGCGAGCCCCAGCCTGCCACATTGCGGGCCGAATGTCCCCGTAACAGTTGCACCGGCGAAGCTTTTTCGGCTATTGGATTTTTGCGCTCGAGAATGGAGTGCGCGCCGGGGGTTGGCGCCTGCACGGGGGTTGTCGATCATTATGCGGAACCGTCGCGCTACAGTAGCCGTTCGCGGCCGGCGTCATGGTGCTATGCCGATGCTGGCGCGACTGGTGCTGATGCTGCCGATGTTGGCTTTCGTGGCAGGCTGCAGCACATGGACCAGCCTTTTTGGCGAGAAAGACGAGGTGCTGCCGGATGAGCCGGCCGACAAGCTCTACAACGAGGGGGTTTATCTTCTCAACGAGAAGCATGACACCAAAGGCGCGGCCAAGAAGTTCGAAGAAGTCGACCGCCAGCACCCCTACTCGGAATGGGCACGCAAGTCGCTGCTGATGTCGGCCTATTCGTATTATGAAGCCCGCAACTACGAGGAATCGATCAACGCGGCAAAGCGCTATATTTCGCTGCATCCGGGCACGCCGGACGCTGCCTACGCGATGTATCTGGTTGGCGCTTCCTACTTCGACCAGATTCCCGATGTCAGCCGGGACCAGGGACGCACCGAGCGGGCGATTGCGGCGCTCGAAGAGGTGGTACGTAAGTTCCCCGAATCCGAATATGCGGCCAGCGCGCGGCGCAAGATCGAAGGCGCGCGCGACCAGCTTGCCGCCAAGGAAATGACGATCGGCCGCTATTACGAAAACAAGAAGAATTTTATCGGCGCCATCAACCGGTTCAAGATCGTGGTGACACGCTACCAGACCACCCGCCATGTCGAAGAAGCCCTGATGCGGCTGACCGAATGTTATCTGACGCTCGGCATCGTTCCGGAGGCCCAGACGGCCGCCGCTGTGCTCGGGCATAACTTCCCCGACAGCCCGTGGTACAAGGACGCTTACCAGATGGTGAAAGGCCAAGGCCTCGAGCCACAGGAGAATAACGGCTCCTGGATCAGCCGGGCGTTTCGCAAGATCGGCGTAGGGTGAACCGGCGGTCGCCGTGCCGCATGCGCCGGGCATGTCGTTAAGGACGGTCTGAACAGCACGTGCGAGCTAGCTTGCCGGATGGCAATCGGCTAGCCTTGCGTGTGGAGTCGACGCAGCCCAAAGCAAAGCCTACCTCTCCGGTGCGCGACAAGACATACGGCCCAACGTCCGGCGGCGCGCCGTCGGCGCCTAGACCGCGCACCCTGACCTCCGCAGAAGCGCGAACCATATTCGTCGGCCTCATGCTGACGGTCTTCCTGGCAGCCCTCAATCAGACGATCGTTGCCACCGCGCTGCCGACCATGGGGCGCTATTTCAACGATATCGAAAACTTGTCCTGGATCGTGACTTCCTACCTGCTGACCTCCACGGCGGTCGCACCGCTTTATGGCAAGCTGAGCGACATTCACGGGCGGCGCGCCGTTATGCTCACGAGCATTGGCATTTTCGCGGCCGGCTCGGTGGTATGCGCGACGGCGCCCGGCATGCTGTCGCTCATTTTGGGCCGCGGCCTGCAGGGAATTGGCGGCGGCGGCATCCTGCCGGTGGCGCAGGCGATCATGGCCGACGCCATCGCGCCGCGCGAGCGCGGGCGCTACCAGGCCTATATGGCGATCGTCTGGGTCACCTCAGGAGTTGGAGGCCCGATTCTGGGCGGTGTGCTCTCCGAGCACTTTCACTGGTCGCTGATCTTCTGGATCAATCTGCCGCTCGCGATTGCCGCCGCCATGATGACGTACACACGCCTCAAGCGGCTGCCGCGCCACGAGCGTCGGCACAAGCTCGATGTCCAGGGGGCCGTCCTCATGATGGCGGCCGCCGTCTCGCTGCTCCTCGCCCTGACCTGGGGAGGCACGCGGTATCCCTGGCTGTCGCCGCCCATCGTCGCCCTTGTTGCGGCCTCCGGCCTGTTGTCGCTGGCATTCACCTGGCGCCTCACCCGTGCGCCCGAGCCATTCCTGCCGCTGTCGGTCATGGCCGAGCCGATCATGTACATGGGCACCGCATCCAATTCGTTTGCCATGGGCGCGTCGATCGGATTGGTAATCTTCGTGCCGCTGTATTACGAGTTCGTTCACCACCTTTCCGCCAGCGATTCCGGGTTGGCGCTCGTTCCCCTCGCCCTGACAACGCCCGGATCGGTCCTCTCCGGTCGCGCCATGCTGCATATGCGCAGATACAAATGGGTCCCGCTGGTCGGCCTGGCGGTCGGGATCGCGGGGCTCGCGCTCCTGATCTGGAAGCCAACGATGGCACTCTGGGGCGTGATCGTCATCATGAGCCTTGTCGGCATCGCGGTCGGCACGGTGTTTCCGGTGTGTACCGTTTCGATCCAGAACGCCGTGCCGAACCATCAGGTCGGCGTCGCCATGGGCGCCATGAATTTCTTCCGTGCCCTCGCCAGCGCCTTCGCGGTCGCCGTAATGGGAGCCATCCTGCTCGGCGGGATCGGCGTCACGGTCGGGCGAGGCGGAAATGCTACGGCATTGGCGGCGAATGTGGCTGGGCAAGGATTCGATTATGCGGCCGTGTTCCGCTGGGTGTTCGTGGCAGCCGAAGCATTTCTGATCGGATCGCTGGTGACGTTGATCCTGATGGAAGAGCGTCCGCTGCGTGGGCCGGAGCCGGGCGCGACCGCGAAGCCGGCAGCACCGGGAGAGAAACTTCCATGAATGGCCGCGCGCTCCTGCAATCGTTTGCCGCCTTAATGGCGGCAACGCTCGCTCTCGTGACTTCGCATCCCGCACCGGCGCAAACCTTTCCGTCGCGGCCAATCACGATCGTGGTGCCGTTTGCGGCCGGCGGGCCGATCGATACGCTGGCGCGGGTCATGGCCGAGCGGATGCGGTCGCCGCTCGGGCAGCCGGTCATCATCGAGAACGTGACCGGCGCCGCCGGCAGCATCGGCGCCGGCCGGGTTGCCCGTGCGGCGCCCGATGGCTATACGGTGGTGGCCGGGTTCTGGGGCACGCATGTGGTCAATGGCGCTACCCAGGCCCTTGCCTACGACGTATTGAACGACTTCGAACCCATCCTGCAGATGTCGAACAACATGCAGGTCATCGTCGGCAGGAAGACCTTGCCGGCCGATAACCTCAAGGGCCTCATCGCCTGGCTTAGGGCCAACCCGGACGTCGCCGCGGCTGGGACCGCCGGCGGCGGCAGCCCGCAGCACGTCGATGGCATCTTCTTCCAAAACGCCACCGGCACGCGCTTCCGGTTCGTGCCCTACCGCGGCGGCGCGCCGGCCATGCAGGACCTCCTGGCCGGACAGATCGACCTGATATTCGCCGACCAGACCACATCGCTGCCGCAGGTTCGCAGCGGCAACATCAAGGCGTTTGCGGTGACAGGCAAGAGCCGCTTGCCGACCGCTCCGGATATTCCGAGCGTGGATGAGGCCGGATTGCCGGGGTTCTACTGCTCCGTCTGGAATGCGCTGTTTGCTCCCAAGGGTACGCCCAGAGACGTCATCGCAAGGCTCAACGCCGCAGCCGTGGATGCACTGGCCGAACCGGAAGTACGCCAACGGCTCGCCGACCTGGGGCAGCAGATCGTGCCGCGCGACGAGCAGACGCCAGAAGCGCTCGCAGCCTTCCATAAGGCAGAGATCGCGAAGTGGTGGCCGATCATCCGGGCCGCCGGCATCAGGGCGGAGTAGCCACATTCCTGATAGCGCAGTCGCGCAGCTCGGGGATTCTCTCGCCTTCTTGAAGACCAATACCCTTGAACAGTGCGGCAGCCGCGTCAGCCGGCCGCAAAAGCTTCAAGCTCGCGAGAGGCCATCGAGAAGAGCAAAGCCATCCATTGACCGGCCCCATTGTCCCCACAGCGTCAGCCTGCATGATTCGCCGGACTGATACAATTAGTCGTAGACGCTCACTCCTCGCGTTTGAAATTGTGCGATGCATAGCGGAACTACTCAATGCTGCTGGAGCAAAGAGGCAGCACATAAGGTCGCACTGCCTCCACACGCGAGGAGGCGTACCATGACAGCCACAATCTTGTTGGCCGTGGTCTGCTTTCACGGGCTATGTATTTCGTGAACGTGCCGACCCCGGACACTTTGACTCCCCACGCGTGCTACTACAACGGCAAGACCATTGCCCTTCAGTACCTGGCCGAAAGTCACTGGCGGTTAAAGCATGGACGTGCGACCAAGGAGACTTGCATGAGCAAATATCCTGTCGGCCGGCACATCCACATCTGCCAAGAATGTGGCCACCCTCTCGGGCTTAAAACCCCAGTATGGTGGGGGACCACTAAGTTCTGTTCTATGCCTTGCAAAAAGCTCTATCGAGCACGTTGGTGGCGAGATTGGCGAGAACGGATGTTCGCTAAGTTCCTCTACTTTGCGAGGAGTACGAACTAGGGCCTGTCCTCAGTTGAGAAGGATGATAGCCGAGACCAGTTGGACCGCTGCGAGAAAATTTCGGGCTAGTTTGTCGTAGCGCGTCGCAATGGCGCGAAAGTGCTTAATTTTATTGAAGAAGCGCTCGATGAGGTTGCGCTCGCGGTAGAGTGAGAAATCGCAATCGCGCTTGGTCTTTCGATTGGATTTGGGGGGAATTACGGGCGTG
>DATGCX010000087.1:0-4870 GCA_035311445.1 Xanthobacteraceae bacterium
TCTGCGCCAGCTGACATAACCAATGAATTCGATCTGGAAACAGTGCATGGCGTGCCTGCCGACATCAAGGTTGTCCGGAGCATCTCTTTCTGCGTCGGGGAACGCGAAAAGAATGAGTTCGAGGGTTGCTCATGGCGACCGGAAGGCCGCCCCAAAACGGTGATTGTTACTCGCTGGGGGTCCTCACTGGGGGATGGTATTGGCCAGGTATTATGGGCCCATGAGTTTGGACATACGACGGGTTTGGTGCACCGGTATCAACAGAGCAATTTGAACCTCATGACACCGTGCGAACTCCAGGCGTTCAGTCAGCAAGTCAATCAGGACGAATGCGATCACTTTCGCGTGGGTCCGGTCTCTCACTACCCACCCGGTCTGGGCGACCCGTGCCAGACGACCAATTAGATCGGCGACTATCCGTGCGACCGGCGTAGATCGTCGCCCCTTCCGAAGCCCTTCAGCGCACGTCAACTACTGGCGAAAATTGACAATAGCTGTCCTAAAGTCGGGCACTAAATTGCTGCACATCTGCTTTTGGCACAAAGCGGACAACAAAGCCGTGCTGATCCATGTCCGCTTTCGGAGGTAAAGCGGACATCGCTCAGACACGGCTGAATGTCTGCTTTTGACCCAAAGCGGACATCGGCGGCCACATTCTGCTGTGCTGCAAGACGTCACCGTTGGCTGCTAAGATTTACGCCTCGACCTGAGGGCTAAGGCATGAGGCGGCGGGAGTTCATATCGCTTATCGGTGGTGCGGCCGCTTCGTGGCCGTTACATGCTCCAGCTCAACAGTCCAACAAGCTGCCAATCATCGGATTCTTAGGTACCGACCCAGCGACTTGCAATCCGTGGACCGCTGCGTTCGTCAAACGGCTAAGTGAACTTGGCTGGAATGAGGATCGTACAGTTACTATCGAGCATCGCTGGGATGAGGCACGGCCCGAACGCGACGCCGAGATTGCTAGCGAATTTGTTCGTCTGAAGGTTGACACCATTCTCACCAACGGGATTGCGGCTGCTACGCTTAAGCGAGCTACCCAGGTTATTCCCATCGTCTTTGTACTATCTCCAGACCCTCTCGGCGGTGGTCTTGTCGAGAATCTAGCGCGGCCTGGCGGCAACATTGGCGACAAAATGCCGCAAAGTACGGAGCGCTATCCCGTCCAGACGGAAAGGTCTCTGTCGATTGGCAATGGAACCGCATCAAACTTTATTTGATCTGGAAGGAATACGGAGAGCCAAAGATCACATCGCTGCCGAGCAAGCAAGGTTTGGAAGCCAATTGATCGATGTGTCCGTCAAGTCTTTCTGGAACCATCGAGCCGAATTTTCATCCGGACGGATTTACCTGCTCCATGAACCTGCGGTTTGGCAAATGTTCGCAAAATAAAGTGGAGTAACAAGCAGATCGCCTTAATCCTAGTCGTTTTTCAAGCCCCGACCATAAGCGGAAAAAGACGTAACCATCTGTTACTTGCTTTTTGAATATGAATTAGCGTTCCATAGCGGTCTTGGTCTGCGAGACGTTCCCTCCGGGCGACTGGGATGTCCGAAGCTCCATTGATTTCGATTGTCGATGATGACGCGCTGGCCCGCGACGGCATAGCGGCGCTTGTTGAGTCCTTAGGGTACAACGTCATTACTTTCACATCGGCGGAGCATTTCCTCGGATCTGATGTAATCGCGGAGACGACATGCCTGATCACTGACATGCAAATGCCAGGATTAAGCGGCCTTGAATTGCAGGAAGCATTGCAGTCGCAGGGACATCAGACGCCGGTCATTGTGATTACCGGCTACCCGAACGAGAAACACCAGACCCGTGCGCTCGCAAACGGAGCGATCGGCTACCTGAGCAAACCGTTCGAGGAACAAACGCTGGCCGAATGCCTGACCGTTGCGATCAAATTCCAATCATCGCGGGCGTGGCGGCGGCGCACAGCATGACGCCCTGCTGAGCACGGGCAGACTCGCGCTCGCTACTGCCGTCGCCACGGTCCGTCCTTTCGCCTGTCGTGAGGCCAGCCGGATCATCGCCAGCCCTGGAATTTGCTGCAGTGCACGAGTCCGCTTTTGGCACAAAGCGGACATCACGCGACCGAGGTTCAATGTCCGCTTTTGGGGTTAAAGCGGACATCGCGCGGACAAGCCTTGATGTCTGCTTTTGACCCAAAGCGGACATTCGCTTCCGCATGTTGCTGCGGCGCAAGACCATTTTATGGCTCGCCATTCCGTGCTGTAATTTGAAAATTGACATCCGCTTGGTCCTGATCTCTGGGGACGCGATGCGACGACGCGATTTCAGCGTGCAGGTATGTCAACTTATAAATGCCCCGAACAGTTGCTCGATCACCTCGCCGGCGGTGGCGAGCACAGGCTTTGATCGACACAGTCCTCGTAACTATGCATTCGGGAAATAAACCCACCAGACTTGAGGCTTTCGGCCAGGCGATCAAACCCTTGACGTGACACCTCCGGCGTTCGCGCCCACAGGCCCGCGTCTCGGTAGCGTCGAAGCGAAGTCGTAAGGAGATCTGGTAGCACGTCCGGGTAGAATGGCGTGACCTCATGCGCCAATTCCTCCGCGCTGTGCTCGGCGATCCAATTAAGCGTGCGCCGCGTTGCGCGGACCATGGCGGCGAACGCCCCACGGTTGCGGCGAATGCTGTCACGCGTCGTCAGGAACGTCGTATAGACGGTTGGCCCGCGGTTGCTCGCGGCATAGAGGATGTCGCCCGCGCCCACCCGCAGGGCCATCGACACGTACGGCTCGAACATCTGCACCACGTCGACTTCGCCTTTGCGCAACGCCCTTAGATTGTCGCCCATGGTGCGATCTGTGACACGATTAATGCGCCCCGGATCGACGCCCCGCTCGCGCAGGTCGTGCTGCAGGCAGAGCCATGGGGTCGGCACTTCCGACACGGTCGCAACCTTCAGCCGTCGCAGATCAGCCAAATAGAAGCCGGAACGTTCGCACTTGCCGACCAGAAAGAACGGATCGCGTGCGGCAACCTCGCAGAAACAGACAAGCGGCGAGGCGGGATCGAGGTCGCGCGCTTTCATCACCCGCATCGGTCCACCCCACGAAATGTCGATCGATCCGTCGAGCAGACCGGCGGCGGCGGAGGCCGGCGCCGGAGAGTTGAACAAATCTACGACGATGCCCTCGCCGGCATAGAAACCGAGCACGTGCGTGGCGTAGAATGGCGCATAAAACAAAGCACGAAAGTTTTCCGCGAGCCTGATCCGCATCGTGGTAATTTAGTCTATCGACACGCCGGTCGTGTCACTCTCCACGAATTTTTGCAGATAGTTCGGCGAGCGACAATCGGGCGCGACCTGATCAGCGCCGATCTCTTGAATGCGCACCTGAACGACTGGGGTGTCTATGGTCGCGACAGTGGCAGAGTTGAGTTTTTGGACGAGCGCCGCAGACGTGCCGTGGGGCAAGAACAAGGCCAACCAGTTTGACGCCGAGAAATTAGTCAACGCTGTTCGTGTGCGGATGCCAGACCCGGCAGCGTTCTCAGCGTGTCGCCCTGAGGCCTCACTTCTGCGCCGCTGCCTTGAGGATCGGCGTTAACCGCGCAATCTCGCTTTTGACCAGCGCATTGAGCGGTGCAGGACCACGCCGGCCCTTCTCGGCGATCGCGGCGCCGAGTTCGGCGAACCGCTTGCTCGCCACCGGATCGTCCAGCGTCTGGTTGAGGGCCGCGGCAAGCACGTCGACGACTGACTGCGGCGTGCCTTTGGGGGCGAACAGTGCGAAGAACGGCGCGATGTTGAACTGCGGCAGGCCCTCTTCAGCGGCGGTCGGCACGTCTGCTAGGAGCGGATGGCGCGCTGCAGCGGCGATCGCGAGTGCATGCACATTGCCGGCGCTGATCTGGGCCAACTGGCCGATGATCGGATCGCAAAAGTAGTCGACCTGGCCCGCCATCAGCGCATTCGTCGCCGGCGCGCTGCCCGTGAACGGCACGAGGGTCGGCTTGATACCGATCGCCGTGTTGAGGAGAAGACAGCCGACATAGGACACCGAGCCGACGCCGGCATGGGCCATGTTGAGCTTCGACCGGTTAGCCTTCGCATAGGCGACGAAATCCTTCAGCGTCCGGGCCGGAAAAGTCCTTGCGCGTCACCAGCACTTCGGGAAACTCGGCGACAAGGCCGATCGGCGCGAAGTCCTCGGCGGGATCGTAGGCGAGGTCGGGATAAAGCGCTGGCGCCGCTGCATGCGTGCCCATGTGGCCGATGATCAGCGTGTAACCATCCGGCGTCGCGCGCGCGGCACGCGTCGCTCCGATCGTGCCGCCAGCGCCGTTGACGTTCTCAATTATGAATTGTTGGCCGAGCCGTTTGGCGAGCTGCTCGCCGACGATTCGGCCGGTGATGTCAGCGGGCCCGCCGGCCGCAAACGGAACGATGATGGTGACCGGACGCGTCGGATAATTGAGGGCTAGTGCCGCGGATAAGACTGACGCACACGCGACCGCCCCGAGGGTAAGATGCAGGAAGTCACGACGGGCAAATACCATGGTCACAGCTTCGGCGGTTTGAACGAGGTGCCGACCGCCTACTGTGGTTTGATGTTTGCGAATTTGATGACCTTTGCCCACTTGTCGGTTTCCTTGGCAATTAGCCGGCCGAAGTCCGCCGGCGACCCTGGCAACACCGTGTTGCCGAGCGCCGCAAGCTGTGCCTTTATCTTCGGATCGGCACTGGGCGCACCGAGACCGGTCAGCAGGCTCGCCTCGTAGCCGGGCACGTATTCAGCCATGGCCGGCACATCCGGCAGCGCTTCGAAACGTCTTGGCGAGGTCACAGCCAGCGCCCGCAGTTTGCCGGCTTTGATGTATTCGATCGC
>DATGCX010000088.1:0-2972 GCA_035311445.1 Xanthobacteraceae bacterium
GGGCATCCGCATCGCAGCAAATACTTCGATCAGGCTCTGGCCCATATCAGATCGCGCCAGGAGGTCTGGGTGACTACCGGCGGCGAGATCAACGACTGGTACCGGAAGAGCTATCTGAACACGTAGCGTGGCGACGATGTCCATTTTTGCGGTCAACCATCTCTGTCGTGAGGTTCTGCGCGACCATGCTTTCCGTGCGGCGATGAAATCCGATCCGGCAAAGGCGCTCGCCCCACTCGATCTGAGCGACGATGAGCGGCGCGCGCTGCTCGCCGGCGACGTCGGCACCCTTTATCGAATGGGCGTCAACGCGTTCCTCATGAACTATCTGGCGCGCTTCGAGGTTTGCGGGCTCAACGCGAAAATCTACAACCAGCGCATGCGCGCGGTGAAGGTCGACGAGATCGGGCAGCCGGTAGGATGACACAGCCCTCAAACTGCCGGTGGCACAGATCCCGTGCTCGCGTCTAATATTGCCCCGAGGGCCAACCTAGGCTTGGTGCCATGGCGCAAATCGTTGCCGGCTTCGGCGTTCCGCACACTCCGATCTTTCCCCATTTCGTGAAGCGCGACGGTCCCGACTGCGAGATCGCAAAACTATTTGGAGCCCAGAAAGCGCAGCTCGCTGCGGAACGGCCGGACCTGATCGTGATGTTCGACACCGATCATCTGAACACGTTCTTTCTCGACAGCCTGCCGATCTTCGCAGTCGGCATCGACAGCACCTTCAAGGCACCGAATGACGAGCCGCGAGACGTGCCGAATTACATCGTGCCGTCCATGCTTGACGTGGCCGCACACATTCGCTCGGCCGTCGTTGCGGCCGGGTTTGATGTCGGCATGACGCAGAACTACTCGGTCGATCATTCCGTCATCGTGCCCCTGCACTTCCTCACGCCGGACATGACAGTGCCGGTCATTCCGTTCTTCATCAGCGGGCACGTGCCACCGCTCCCTTCGGCGCAGCGCTGCCATGCCCTTGGCCGGGCGGTCGCCCATGCCATCGAATCCTGGCCAGCCGCACTGCGGGTCGTGATCATGGGCAGCGGCAGCTTCTCGCTCGAAGTCGGCGGCCCGCGCATGGCACCCGGCCGCTCGGACGGCGTGCCCGACCCGGACTGGGCGATGCGCGTCGTCAAGTATCTCGAGGAGCAGAAGATCGATCGGCTCATCGCCGAAGCCACTCAGCACCAGTTGCTGAAGGCCGGCAACGTCGGCGGCGAACTCCTGAACTGGATCGCTATGCTGGGTGCGATTGGTGATCGCAAGCCGGACTATGTCGCCCCGCAGATGCAAAACGGACACGCCTACGGGGTCTGGCGCTGGAATTAAAGGTGTCTAGAACATCGGATAGGCGGGGTTGAGGCCGAGCCCGAATTCGTTGCGCCCGAAATTTTCCGCCGGCACATCCCAATTCATGACGACGTGCGACGAGATGGCATGCACGTCGCGCCAGCAGCGCTGCACCGAATTGCCGTCCATCAGCCCGCTTGACCCGCTGATCTTGACCAGCGCGTCCATCGCCGCGCGCAGCGAATGCATGGCGTAGGTGAAATCGCGCCGCAGCAGTGTCCGAGTCTCCAGTGACATGCCGGTGTAGTCCTTCCGCGCGATGGCAAGCGCCCGCCGCGCCAAAAGTTCCGCCGCGTCGATCTGTGCCGCGATCTCGGCGATCCGGATCTGCACGGGCACGTGCTGGGCGATGGCGAGCTGGGTGTAGGTCAGATAGCGCTGTCGCGTCCATTGCACAAAGTCGGCATAGCCGCCACGCGCGAGCCCAAGCGCCGGCCCAAGCAGCGCATAGGTATGCACAGCAATGAATGGGGTACGGTAGATCGGGTTGGTGTTGAGCTTCGATCCCGGCGAGCAGGCATCGCGCAGGGTTGCAAACGACACGCTTCGATGCTCCGGAACGAAGACGTTGTCGAGCACCGAGGTGTTGGAGCCGCTCGCGGTCAATCCCGCACAATACCAAGTATCCTCCTGCTTCACTTGCGCCACCGGCACCACGAACAGCCGCATGTCGGGATGATCTTCGCCCTCGCGAAAGACGAGCCCGCCAATCATGATCCATTGCGAATGGCGCAGCCCGCTGCACCACGACCAGCGGCCGTCGAGCCGGTAGCCGCCGGGCGCCACAGCCACTTTGCCGGTCGGCGCCGCCGAGGTCGCGATGCAAGCAGCCGTGTCTCGGCTCCAGACATCGTGTTGCGCCTCTTCCGGGAAATGCGCCAGGATGCAAGCATGGTCGGCAAGATAGTTCAGACACCAGGCCGAAGACCCGCAGGTCGATTTGCCGAGCTCGATCGCGATATCGAACGCCACCTCGTGGTCGTGCTCGTAACCGCCCCAGCGTTTTGGTTGCAGCGTGTGAATCAGGCCGGAGGCAAGGTATTCGTCGACCGACTGCTTTGGAATGTTGCGATCGCGCTCGGCTTTCACGGCGCGCTCGCGCAGCCTAGGCGCCAGCGCACGAGCGCGGATGATAAGTTCGTCGGCAGTCGGAATACTGTCCGGCGCGGCGGCAGGTCTCAGTTCGGCCAGGCTCATGGCATTTCCTCCAGATTGGCGAAAGATTGCGCCAGGAGCCGATCCAGATCAAGAACGACCGGTGCCAACAGAAACGTGGCTGCTCCTCAACGGCAATGCTTGTAGTTTCCGAAAATTCCATCCAGGCAGATTCGCGCGGTGAGGAGAATCATAGCATCATCCGGCCCGATGCTGGCCATCGTCCATCTGCTTGCGCAACACCGTAGGTGGTAGGTTTTGCCACAGCAAATTTTGCGCCGCCTTTATCGTACTTTCGATTACGCGATCAGACTTCATGGAAAAGAAGTGCGTGAAGCTCTCGTGTGCCGCTTCGTGCGAATAGTTTAGTCGTCGACACACTCGACTTCAACATTTATGCGGTCACCGTTGTGACGTTTGACCCTTACGACCGAGTCGCCCCTCATTGTTTCGTCAATATAAAC
>DATGCX010000089.1:0-3863 GCA_035311445.1 Xanthobacteraceae bacterium
TGGTCTTGCCGACGCCGCGCACCCCGGTGAGGATCCAGGCCTGCGGGATGCGCCCGGCTTCGAATGCATTCGAGAGCGTTCGCACCATTGCGTCCTGGCCAATCAGGTCCTCGAAAGTAGACGGCCGATACTTGCGGGCAAGGACACGATAGGCGGCGACGTGTGCCGCCGGCACTGCTTCAAGATCGAGGCCCGGCTCCGTGAGGCGGCCGGCCGCATCGGCTTCGCTCATAATGCCTCCGGCCGTCGGCGCAACCTGCAGGATGGGTTGAGCGAAGTGAAACCCATCGGGTTATATAGGCTCCGCAATGGGTTTCGCTGCGTCAACCCATCTATGCTCTACGCTTGAAATAGTGGGAGGCTGACGAGCGACCCGAACCGGAGCTCGTTAGGGCTGCTTCCTTCCGGACCTGACCCGGTTGGCGAGTGGCCCGTCCACCGCCAACCTCCCGGCCCTTATATCGGCGGAACCGGAGGGGATTGCAAGCGCCCGGAACCCGGGACGCCGTTCGTGCTTTAACTTAAAATTGCTGCAACCCGTGCCCGAATGATCGATCCACAATGAACGACTTGGCAAAGAAGGCACTGATACGAACGCTCGGATTCTCGGCGTTCGCGGGGTTGCTCATTATTGTCTCTGGTGGGCCCACCTATTGGCAGGGATGGCTATACTGGATTGTATTTTCGCTGTGTTCCCTGGTCGTGACCCTCTATTTTTTGCTGCACGACCCTGCGCTCGTGGAGCGGCGACTGTCCGCGGGGGCCGAGAAGGAAGAGAGCCAGCAACTGATCAGGGGTCTATTGGGCACGGTGGCGATTCTGCTGTTTATCGTCCCCGGTATCGACAATCGCCTGGGTTGGTCGCACGTGCCGGGGTTTGTCGTCGCTGTCGCAAACGCGGTGGTCGTGCTCGGATTTGCGATCATATTCATGACGTTCAAAGCGAACAGCCACGCCGGCGCCATCATCGACGTCACGCCAGATCAACGTGTGGTGTCCACCGGACTCTATGCGCTCGTTCGCCATCCCATGTATCTGGGCGCCACCCTTTTACTCTTGGCGACCCCCCTTGCACTCGGTTCCACGTGGGCGATCATTTGGGCAATCGTTGCCGTGGGTATCCTCGTGTGGCGACTATTGGACGAGGAGCGATATTTGTCCCAGCACTTGCCTGGGTACGATGATTATTGCCAAATGACGCGCTATCGACTGGTGCCCTTCATCTGGTAGAACACCGCGCATGGTCGTTTCGCCACTTGCGTGGTCGCTCCATCCGGGCCTCGAACAGGACACCGCGCCCGTCGGCGACTTGCCGCTGTCGCGCCTTCTCGTCCACAATGATGCCAATTACCCATGGCTGCTGCTGGTGCCGCGACGGCCCGAAGCCCGCGAGATCATCGATCTCGACGAGGCCGACCGACTGCAGCTCATGGCCGAGATCGCAATGGCGTCGCGAGCTCTAAAGGCAGTGACCGTGTGCGACAAACTCAACGTAGCGGCGATCGGCAACGTGGTGCCGCAGCTCCACGTCCATGTGGTGGCGCGCCGCCGCGACGATGCCGCCTGGCCGAAGCCAGTGTGGGGCGCGGTGCCGGCTCGCGCTTACGATCTCGCCGAGCGCGAACGCCTCGTCACCGCGTTGCGGCGTGAACTCGCAATCGCGTAAAGCCCGGCCACGACGTCGCTCGACGTGCCCGGTGCTTCAACTTGCTCGGAGCCCGCCCTAGAGCGCGTTTCATCCCACAAATGGATCCGGCCGAATCAAAAATCTGCGTCGGAATGCCGGCAGGACCTGCAAAAATCTCGCGTCGGTAGCGGCGTTGATTCGGTGTGTTCACATAGAGTAATCTCGAACAAAATAATCAATCGTGGTCCAGCGCTAGGTCGCGCGAAGCGACTTCGAGTTTTAGAAACGCCCAAAAGGGCGGTCCGGAACCCGCCAGAGGCGAGGTCGATGACCGGCTCGTATGAGGGAGGGAACGCCATGGCCGACGAAACCATTCCGCGCCGCGAATTTCTCAAAGGGGCCATGGTCGGCACCGCGGCCCTCGCGGCCGGCAATCCGGCTCCGGCGGCCGCGCAAACGCCCGCTGCCGCGACAGCGGCCAGCGCGGACGCCGAGCCTCTGCTCACGCTAACCGCGACCGAGCATGCCTTCATCGTGGGCGCCGTCGACACCATCATCCCGGCCGACGAACTGTCGCCTTCCGCCAGCGCTTGCGGCGTCGCCACCTTCATCGATCGCCAGCTCGCCGGAGCTTACGGCATGGGGGCGCGGCTATATCGCCAGGGACCGTTCCCCAAGGCCAAGCCCGAGCTTGGCTATCAACTGACGCTCAATCCGCGCGAGTTCTTCCGCGCTGGAATCGAGCAAGCCAATTCCTGGACCCGCAAGAGCTACGGCAAGGATTTCGACCGATTGTCCGTGCAGGACCGCGAAGCGGCCCTGAAAGCGATGGAGGACAACAAAGCGCCGTTCGCGGGCTTCTCCAGCCGTATGTTTTTCGATGCGCTTCTGCAGATCACGATGGAGGGTTTTTTCGCCGACCCGATCTATGGCGGCAACCGCGACATGGCGGGATGGAAGATGGTCGGCTATCCGGGCTTGCCGGCCACCTATCGGGAAGACATCACCAAATATTTCAACAAGAAATACGACAAACCGCCGCGTTCGATTGCGGACTTCTCTTGAACAGGAGCGCGTCATGGCGATTATTCTCAAGGAAGTCGACGCGGTTTGCATCGGTGTGGGGTTCACCGGGAGCATTGCTGCACGCGAACTCACCAAGGCGGGGCTCAAAGTGGTCGGCCTCGAACGAGGGGCCAACCGCTCCACGCGTGAAGACTTCGCGCTTCCGAACGTGCGCGACGACCTCAAATACGCGGTACGTCAGGAGCTGTTCCAGGACACGCAGCTCGAGACCGTGTCGCTGCGCCACACGCCTGGCGAGACGGCGCTGCCGATCCGCCGGCTTGGCTCGTTCCTGCCCGGGGTCGGCGTCGGTGGCGCGGGCGCGCACTGGAATGGCGTCACCTGGCGTCTGCTGCCGACCGATCATAACCTGCGCACCCATCTGGAGAGTCGGTACGGCAAGAACGCGATTTCGGCCGAGATGACGATCGAGGATTTTCCCGTCTCCTACGACGAGCTTGAGCCCTACTACGATCGCTTCGAGAAGCTACTTGGCGTTTCCGGCAAGGCCGGCAATCTGCGCGGCCAGAAGATCGACGGCGGCAACGTGTTCGAGGGGCCGCGCCAAAACGAGTACCCCAATAAGCCGCTGGCCATGAGCATGGCCGGCGCCATCATGGAGAAGGCTGCACGCGAGCTCGGATATCACCCCTTCCGCGCGCCGGCCGCGAACATGAGCGCCGCCTATACCAATCCGGAAGGTGTAACGCTGGGAGCGTGCGAATACTGCGGCCACTGCGAACGGTTCGGCTGCGAGGCGAACGCCAAATCCTCCCCGCAGTCGTGCATCCTTCCGGTCCTCTTGGCCGACGACCGCTTCGAACTGCGCACTCATGCCTATGTCAAGGAACTCCTCTATGACCGGCAGGGCAAGAAGGTGAAGGCAGTTCGCTATGTCGACACGCGGAGCGGCGAGGAATACGAGCAGCCGGCGGGTCTCGTCGTCCTCGGCGCCTATGTGTTCAACAACAACCTGTTGATGATGCAGGCCGGCATCGGCGAGCAATATGACCCTGTCACCGGTAAAGGCGCGCTCGGCCGCAACTATTGCTATCAGGTGAGCAGCGGCAACGTCACGGTGTTCTTCGAGGACAAGATCATCAATCCGTTCATGGCGGCGGGCGCGTCCTTCGGCATGAACATCGACGATTTCAACGGCGACAATTTCGAT
>DATGCX010000090.1:0-3120 GCA_035311445.1 Xanthobacteraceae bacterium
GGCTCAGCGCTGAGGCCAAATTCATACACGGCGTATATGAAGAATTCTTCACACATGACGACCCGCTGCTCTCGCTCGCCAGTGCGCTCGCCGAGGGGGCGGATCGCATGGCAGCGAAGACCGCGCTTGAGCGTGGTTGGACGCTCGATGTCGTGCTGCCTTTTCATCCTAGTGTCTACCGGGCTGATTTCGAAACGCCTGAGTCAAATGCGGCATTCGACGACCTTCTGCGCCATGCGCGGTCGGTCCTTGAGCTTCCCGGCGACCGCAAGGATGAAACACACGCTTATGAAGCAGTCGGTTTGAACGTTCTCGATCAATCGGACATCGTTTTGGCGGTTTGGGATCGCGGACCTTCGGGCGGAGGCGGCGGAACGACGGAGATGCTGGAAGCCGCGGTACGGTTCGGCATTCCAATTATCCACGTCGACGCCAAAGGCGAAGCGCCGCCGCATGTACTGTGGAGCGAGCTGAGCGATTTTCCGGCGCAGGTGGATGCAATCGACCAACTGCCGGTCAAAAATCTCGATGAAGGATTAAAAGCTCTCATCGAAAGGCTCGTTCAGCCGCCGGCACCGGAAGCGGAGCGCCACGCGTTGAAGCGCTATTTTCGCGAATGCTTATCGACATATCGCACTTCGCTCCAATTTCCGCTTCTGATGGCGGCGTGCGGTGTGCGCTCAATGCGACAGTCAGATTGGCAGCCTCTCAAACCTGATGTCCTCGCCGATGAGCTATTAGCACTAGGTAAATCCACTCCAGACGGCGAAAAGCCAAGTGAGCCGGCTTTCGTTGCGCTTGCATATGGCTGGGCCGACACGGTTGGAATTCGGTTCGCACAGGTCTTCCGCAGCGCTTTTGTCACGAATTTTCTGCTCGCGTCGATCACGGTCGTGGCGGCGGCACTTTCATTGCTGTTCAACCATGACAAGAAATACGCATTCGTCAGCTTCGAGCTGGTGTTCATTTTAATCGTTTTGGTGACCACGTTCGTCGGCCGTTGGCATGGATGGCATCAGCGCTGGTTCGAGCCACGAGAAGTTGCTGAACGCTTGCGGATCGCGCGTGTGCTGTGGACTCTGGGCGCACGGCCGACGAGCTTTTCAGGCCGGGAGCCGGTCTGGACCGGTTGGTACGCGCGAGCGATCGTTCGGGAGCAAGGCCTGCGCACCGGCGTGTTTAATGAAGATACACTTTCGGTCGCACGCTCCACCCTGCTCGCGTTGTTGCACGACCAGTGCGCTTATCACCGCACGACCCACGCGCGGATGGAAAAGCTGGAAACGCGGCTGGAGTTCATCGGGCTTATTCTATTTAGTGCGACGGCGCTCACTGCCGCGGCGTTTCTGTTGTTCGTTCTGGGAGGTTGTGAAATTGTAAAAGACGAGAAAGTGACATTCTGGGCAACGGCGCTCGCCGCCGGCCTGCCGGCACTGGCAACCGCCAGCTATGGTATTCGCGTGATCGGCGATTTTGAAGGAATCGCCCGGCGATCGGAGCGGACATATAAAGCGCTCAAGCAGTTGATCGAGGCCATCGAACATGATGCCTTAACGCTCAGGCAGTTGATCAAAGCCATCATACACGATGCCTTAGCCCTCAACCGCCTGCGCAACCGCGCGCGCAGCGCTGCCGAGGTTATGTTGGGTGATGTTTCAAGCTGGCGTGTGGCGACCGAAAGCCGTACGCTCAATATTCCGGGATGACGCGCAAACGGAGCGTTTATCGGACAATAGATTCCATGGAACCTCGGTAGGGTGGGCAAAGCGAAGCGTGCCCACCTGGCGCGGTCTGTGGTGGGCACGCTTCGCTTTGCCCACCCTTGTATTAGCGCGAATCAGTATGGTGGTGACGTTCCGCAAGGAACGGTCCGGCCCGGGCGGCCACCCGGGCCGGACCGCCGATCGTCGGATCGTTGCCCACCGGAGCCTTTAGGGCTGTGTACGTAGCAAGACTCGCGATCGGCTCTTCATCAGGCCCGCATGGTTGAAGGAACCCAGGGGTTCGCGTCTACACAAGGAAGGGCGAGGAAGATTGAGCAAACGTAGCATGGATTACGCTGGTATTGATACCGGCAAGCACCAGCTCGACGCAGCGCTGCACAAGGGTGGCGAAGAGCTACAGGTCAAGAACAGCCCTGAGGGCCACAGCACGCTTTCGGCCTGGTTGCGCAAGCATGGCATAAAGCGGGTTGGGATTGAGGCCAGCGGTGGCTACGAGATGGATGTCGTGGCTCACCTTCGCCGCGAAGGCTTCGCGGTCATCGTGTTTCAGCCTGCCCAGGTGCGTGCTTATGCGAAGTTTCACCTGCAGTTGGCCAAGAATGACAAGATCGATGCCCGCCTGATCGCGGCGTGTACGGCGGCGAAAGCGAACATCCATGCTCCGCCTGATCCGCGTCTGGCGCCGTTGGCAGCGCATCTGACGTGGATCGATCAGATCGGCGAGGACATCGCCTGCAACAAGACCCGGCTGGAGACCTGCCGGGACCCCCGTGCGCAGGCGTACTGGAAGCAGGAGATCGTGCGTCTTGAGAAGCTCCAAAAGGCCGAGATTGCACTGCTGGAGAAGGCAATCCGCCTGCACCGCGATCTTGCCGAGCGGCTCGACCTGATTGCCAGCGTCGACGGCATCGGGCTGAAGACGGCAGTCGTCATCCTGGTGCGCATGCCCGAGATCGGTCGTCTCAGCCGCGAGCAGGTCGCCGCTCTGGTCGGGCTTGCGCCCTATGACGATGACAGCGGCAGTCGTCACGGTCACCGTCACATCAGCGGAGGCCGCAAGCGGGTGCGCTGGGG
Source organism: Xanthobacteraceae bacterium (assembly GCA_035311445.1). Lineage (GTDB taxonomy): Bacteria > Pseudomonadota > Alphaproteobacteria > Rhizobiales > Xanthobacteraceae > JAJPKK01. The sequence continues at coordinate 2,799 of DATGCX010000090.1, forward strand.
GGTGTTCGCGGCGGCACTGCCCGCATCGTTTCTTCACAATCAGCAGCTCATGGCGATGTACCAACGGCTGCGTGCCGCCGGAAAGCAACACAAGGTCGCGCTGGTAGCTTGCGCCAGAAAGCTGGTCATCTTCGCCAACACGGTGGTGGCACGGGGGACGCCGTGGCAGCCTCAGGGCGCGCTCTGAACAGGAGATCAATCCGGGCGTTGCCCCCCTCTTCCTTCCTCAATCAGTTTCTTTGTTCGACCGAAGGCAAGACCGTTTCTTCGTCCCGACCTGCCGCCGGCAGGATACCGCGCGCAGCCACCGTCAAGGATGGCC
>DATGCX010000091.1:0-2219 GCA_035311445.1 Xanthobacteraceae bacterium
TAAGTATCGACGGTGGCGCAACGATCTCGGTGCACTCCCTCGCCCCTTTTGGGGAGAGGGAGCCGAGCGAGCCTGCCGCCCGTTTCGCGCGGCGCTGCGGTCACGCGACGAATTTGTAGCCGTCGCCCCAGCGCCGCACGCGGCCGGTCGAAGGCGACGGAAAGTGCGTCACGCACATGACCGTGTCCGCGTCGCAGAAGCGGTCGAACACCTGGCGCCGCGTCTGTCCGGCTTGTCGCGAGTCGTAATCCGCCCGCATGCCGAGCTCGGGATATTTTCCCTGGATCGGCGAGTGGATCATGTCGCCCGTGATCAACGCATCCCGTCCGGGCCGGCCGACCAGCACGGAGTAATGGTCGATGGTGTGGCCGGGCGAGGGAATGAACTGGACCTGCTCGTTGAACGCAAAATCGCTCTTCACGATCTGCGCGCGTTTGGCTGCGACGATCGGCAGCACCGAGTCGGTAATCCAAGGAACGCCCGACGGATCGTCCTTCTCCTTCTGCGTCCAAAACGCGAGCTCGCGGTCGGCCATGAGGTATTTCGCCTTGGGAAAGGTCGGCACCCAGCGCCCGTTCTCGAGCCGCGTGTTCCAGCCCACATGGTCGACGTGCAGATGCGTGCACATCACGTAGTCGATGTCGTTGACCGTCAATCCGGCCGCCGCGAGGCCCTGCTCGAAGCGCTCGCCCTTCATCATGTTCCACATCGGCCGCGCCGGCCGCGGCTTGTCGTTGCCGACGCAGGAATCGATCAGGATATTGTGGTGCGGCGTCTTGATGACGAAGCCCTGCACGCACAGCACCAGCTTGCCGCTCACCGGATCGACGAACGTCGGCTGCAACCAGGCGCGGTTCTCCGCGAAGAGCTCCTTGGTGAGCGTCGGGAAGAATTCGAAGACGTCGAAGAACGGCCCCTGCTGCTCGACGACGGGATGAATGGTGATGTCCGCAAGTGCGATTGCCCTGGTCACGGGGTGCTTTCCTTCAGCTTGATCGAGATGCGGCAGATGTTAGTGAGAGAGCAGGCCCGCGCCTAGCCCGCGCCGCAGCCGGGCGGGGATTGCTGGTGGAGCGCATGATCGCAGACTATGATCCGCCGGTGACGATCCCGCGGCCGAGGGACATAGCCCGCCTGTTCGTTGTGCATGCCCCTGGAAACATGGTCTTTGCCGTCGACATCGGCTTCAACCTGACGATGATCGGTCTTGCACGTTGGACTGCGCTCATCGGGCTCGCAACTTTGCTCGCGTTGCCAGCGCGTGCGCAAACCAGCGCACCAGGCGGCGAGCCGCCGGATGCCGGGGAGTCGGTCTCGCTCGAGGGGCCCGCCATCTTTGAAATCACGCCAGTCAGCGGAACCCTGAAGGAGACGGTGCAGCAAGGACAGGAACTCGTCTGGCGCGCGCGGACAAGCCCGAATGATCGTCGATTTCAAGTCACCAATATTTCCGTCGCGCTCTTGCGCGAGGGCACCGCGGGCCAAGTAAAGATGACGTTCGCCGGCGACATTTCATCGCTCGGCTATCGCCCGGTCGACGAGGCAAAGTTGAACATTATCGTTCGCACCAAAGGCGGCGCGTCGATTTATTCTTGGAGCTTTGGCATTTCCGTGAGGTGCTCCGACAACAACCGGCCGGCTCCGCTCACCGAACAGATCCCGAGCGACCTCGCCACCAATGTCTTCACCAATGTCGGCAGCGTGGAGATTGCCGAATACAGGGAGCCAAATTATCCCAGTATGAAGGTTCGGCGCTGTCCCTGACGCAACGATTTGGTGCCGGCGCCGCCGGTTCAGACCGAGCCCATGACCACCGCGACGGCCTTGCCGGTTTGACGGCCCGCAACCAATTCAAGAATTAGGTGACCCCCGATCCGTCCCGTCGGGCGCGGCGCGCCCAAATGACCAAGACCGACGCGGCGGGCACCCTCAGTAGAAAATCGGTCCGTACGGTGCGGCGTAGCCTGATTTTAGACGCTCGCAAGCTATGGCGTAGCTGCTGGCGTAGACGCCGTAAGGTGCAGCAGAGCTTGTTCCGTAAGGTACCCAGTAGTTGGAATACACCGGACATCCATAGCCGGAATACGATCCATAGCCGTAGCCAGCAGCACTTGCGTAAGCCGCGCTGCGGTATGCGCGGCGATACGCCCTTCGGCTGACACCTGCAACGCTCGTCGTAGTTAGCGGCCGTTCTTGGGCTTCAGCGCTGGCAAGCGATA
>DATGCX010000092.1:0-19922 GCA_035311445.1 Xanthobacteraceae bacterium
GCGTATTCATGCTGTGGCTTGGTCTGGCGGCGCTGCTGGTCGGCGCAATATCGCAGTTCATTGACTGGGATTGGCAGGAACAATTTATCGCCTTCGCGGTGTTTTCTTTCGCGGCGATTCCGCTGTGGCGTCGACTTGCGACGCGAAGCCCGACCGATCAGCCGTTTCTCAATCGTCGCGCCGAGGCTCTCGTCGGCCGCATCTTCACGCTGGAAAAGCCGATTGTGGATGGGTCCGGCACGATGCGTATCGACGACACCGTATGGCGGATCACCGGAGCCAACATTCCGGCCGGCAGCCGCGTCACGGTGACGGGGGTCGTCGGCACGGCGCTCCACGTGGAGATGATCAGGGATCCGTAAACAGGGATCCGTAAACAGGGATCAGGAAGAGAGCTGCTGTCCGACCGTGTGCACTCGTTCCTGATACCTGATCGCTGATTACTGATCCCTGATCACGCTACCCCGGCACGCAGCAGATCGTGCATGTGAACGAGGCCGACTGCGCGCTCGCCTTCGACCACGAACAAAACGGTTCGCTTCAGCGAGTTGAGAAGTTCCAGCGCTTCGCTGGCAAGCTGGTCGGGACGCACCGTCGTCGGCCCCTTGGTCATGACCTCCTCGACCCGGAAATCCAGCAAGTCCGGTCGCATGTGGCGCCGCAGGTCCCCGTCCGTGATAATGCCGATGAGGTGCCCCTCCGTGTCGGTGATGCCGACACAACCGAAGCCTTTCGCGGACATTTCCACGATGGCGTCGGACATCTTGGTGCCGGCCGGCTTGAGCGGAATCTCGGGCCCGGTGTGCATCAGATCACGCGTGTGTGTAAGCAAGGCCCCAAGCCGCCCCCCAGGATGGAGGTCGCGGAAGTCGAGGGCTGTGAAGCCGCGGCTCTCAAGCAGCGCAATCGCGAGGGCGTCGCCAAGTGCCAGTTGCATCAGCGAAGAGGTCGTAGGAGCAAGATTATGAGGGCAGGCTTCGCGCGCCTGCGGCAGCACAAGGGCAACATCGGCCTCCTTGCCGAGCGTGCTCGCCACATCGGCCGTCATCGCGATCAGGCCGATCCGGAACCGACGTGAATAGTCGATCAGGTTCTTGAGCTCGGCGGTTTCGCCCGACCACGACATCGCAATGATGACGTCGTCCGGAGTAATCATGCCGAGATCGCCGTGGCTCGCCTCCGCCGGGTGGACGAAAAATGCAGGCGTGCCGGTAGACGAAAGGGTCGCCGCAATCTTGCGGCCGATGTGGCCAGATTTCCCCATGCCGCTGACAATGACGCGGCCGCGCGCCGCCCCGATCATGGCAATCGCAGTGATGAAGGCCTCCCCGAGGCCGTCCGCGATCGCGGCGCCGAGCGCGGTCAGACCGCCAGTCTCTGCCTCGAGTGTTCTTAGCGCGCAGGCGACAAGCGCCTGGTTGCGCTCGCTCACCGGTTGTTCTTCGCTGCGCAGCATCGATTTTGGCATGGGAGTGCGGAGATAGGATCAGCCCAACAGGAAAATGCTTTAGCACGTACCAAGGCTGCAGGCGACCGTTCCCCTCAACACGGCGTGAACAGTGGTCTGGGCTTCTCGACCCGATCGAACCGTCAGCCCAGCAGGGACTTGATCTCAGCACGCAGCGCTGGGGCGATGTCGTCGCGCTCCAGCGCGTAGGCGATGTTGGCGGCAAGAAAGCCGATCTTGCTGCCGCAGTCGAAGCTGCGGCCTTCGAATTTGAGCCCGTAGAACGATTGTTCCCAGGCGAGACGGATCATAGCGTCCGTGAGCTGGATCTCACCGCCGGCGCCGCGGGTCTGGTTGGCCAGAATTTCGAAAATCTTCGGCTGCAAGATGTACCGGCCGGTGATGATGAGGTTCGAGGGGGCTTGGTCGCGCGGCGGCTTCTCGATCATTTCCGTGATCTCGAAAGCCTGCCCTTGAGACTTTCCGACTCCCACCACCCCATACATGTGGATGCGGTCCATTGGGACTTCCTCGACCGCGATGACGTTGGGATCGCCTGGGAGGTGTTGGCAGGCATCCAGCATTTGCATCAGGCAACCACGCTGCGCCTGCACCAACACATCCGGCAGCAGCAGCGCGAAAGGCTCGTCACCAACGATTTCGCGAGCGCACCACACCGCATGCCCAAGCCCCAGCGGCTGTTGCTGCCGGGTGAAGCTGGTCTGGCCGGCACCCGGCAAATCGCGCGCAAGGCGTTCCAGCTCGGTTTGGCGATTGCGTTCCGTTAAGGTCAATTCGAGCTCAAACTGCCGGTCAAAATGATCCTCGATGACGCCCTTGTTGCGTCCCGTGACGAAAATGAAGTGCTCGATGCCGGCTTGGCGGGCCTCATCGACCACGTGCTGGATCAAAGGACGATCGACGACTGGCAACATTTCCTTCGGCATCGCTTTGGTGGCGGGTAGGAAACGTGTACCAAGACCGGCGACTGGCAAGATGGCTTTGCGAATGGGCTTCATAAGGATTAGGCAGGCAATCTCATGGTTGATCGGAATTGCAACGGGACACGCTCAATTGCGTGGCCAAGTGGGAATAATTGTGGCGCGCGGGCGTCAAAAAACCGCGACGCGCCTTTGGAACTGCGTTACCCAGAAGACTTATACGACGCGATGCGTTAAGCCTCCATTAACCAAAGTCGAGCGCTAATAGACTCGTCTTTGACGGCGTGGGGGTGCTCGGGTCCGCGGCTGTAGCGCGGGAGAACGGTAATGGGCAGCGGGAAGTCGGTGAGTGGGATGGTGTGCCTGGCGGTCGCGTTGGCTGGCGCGACAGGCGCCGCATCGGCGCAGATCATCGAGCGGCTGTTTCCGTTTCTCGCGCCGAGTGCGCCAGCCACCGATTCGGCTCCCCCAAAGGTCGCCGGGGCACCCGACTGGAGCGGGCAGTCCGGCAGTTCCGGCCATCCGCTCATGACTGCGGAGGCGATTCTCGCGGCCGCGGCAAATTTCAACAATTGCCTGGACAGCCTGTGGCCGGATGCTGCGCGACGCGGGATCACGCGCGAAACCTTCGATAGCCAAACGCGCGATCTTACACCTGACTTGCGCATCATGGACCTGATGGATGCGCAGCCGGAATTCACCAAGGCCTTCTGGGATTATCTCGACCTGCTGGTGAACGATGGCCGGATCAAGCGGGGTCACGAGATTCTGGCGCAACATCGTGCTGTGTTCGACGCGATGGAGAAGACCTATGGGGTCGACCGCCACATCGTGACGGCGATCTGGGGCGTCGAGTCGAATTTCAGCACGTCGGGAGGCGACCGGCCAGTTGTCCGATCCACCGCGACCCTCGCCTGTGTGGGCCGTCGTCAGGCGTATTTCCGCGATGAATTCCTTGCCGCGCTTGAAATCGTCGATCGCGGCGACATCAGCCCAGATCGTCTTAAGGGCTCTTGGGCCGGCGCGTTCGGTCCGACTCAGTTCATGCCGACATCGTTCAAGCGCTTCGCGGTCGATTTCGACGGCGACGGTCGCCGCGATGTGGTCGACTCGGCCGCCGATCTCATTGCGTCCACGGCCAACAATCTCAAGACAGATGGATGGACGCCAAGCCAGACCTGGGGCTACGAGGTCGTCCTGCCGGACGGTTTCAACTACCTTCTGGCCGACAGTTCCAAGATCATGACGGCGCGGGAATGGGAGCGGCTCGGCGTCACCAGAGTCGGTGGCAGGGGCTATCCACGCCCAACCGATCGCGCTTATCTGCTGGTTCCGGCTGGTGCAGCGGGGCCTGCATTTCTGATGCTGAACAACTTCAAGGTGTTGATGAAATACAACCCCGCCGAAGCTTATGCGTTGGCGATCGGACATCTGGCCGACCGGATGCGGGGTGACGGGCCGATCGTGGCGGCGTGGCCGCGCGGCGAACGGGTGCTCACCGCCGCCGAACGTTACGAGTTGCAGCAACACTTGGTGCGCCTTGGATTTGACATCGGCAGCGAGCCGAACGGCCGCATCAACGCCAAATCTCGTAGCGCCATCAAGGGTTTTCAAGTTTCCCAGGGTCTCGTTCCTGACGGCTTCGCGTCGGCCGATTTGCTGGAGCGTCTGCGCCGACCATAGCCAGCCAGCAAAGTTCCCTCTGTCCGGTTGAAAATCCAAGTTCCATCTCGGCATCGCGGTCTTCAATCCGATGGCCTATCTGTGTTAATAACGGGTGGGCTGGGAACGGATGACTTACCGCCAGACTGTCCCTGCGGTCGACATGACTGGAAAATTCGAGATGGTCCGCGGCCTAAGGTTTTTGATTGCCCTCGGTCTGCTCGCTGCGGAAGCGGTGTTGGCAGTGATGTTGCTTGTGACCGCTCCAGCGCCATCAGGCGCCCAGTTTTTCTTTGATTTCCAGAACCAGAACCGCCGGCAGCGCGGACCGTTCGACTGGTTCGAACCAGTCGCTCCGCAACAGCAACAGTTCGAGCGGCCGCCTCCCCCGGTCGATTACTCCAAGGCGCCCGCGCCAAAAAAAACCGATCCTAAGGCGGAAGGCGCCGTGACCACCCCGATCCTGGTGCTCGGCGACTCGATGGCGGATTGGCTGGCGTACGGACTTGAGTTGGCCTATGCGGACTCGCCCGAGATCGGAATCTTGCGGCGGCATCGCACCAATTCCGGTTTGATCAGAACCGAGACCCGCAGTGACCCGCGTGGCGAATATCCCGATTGGCCGCAGGCTGCCCGCGAATTGATCGCGATACAGAAGCCAAAATTCGTGCTGATGATGGTCGGCATCAACGATCGGCGGCAGTTACGCGAAACCGCACAAGTCGCGTCGGTCTCGCGCACCGCCAAGCCAGGCCCGCTGCGGGCCGAAGATCCTGCGGCGTTGGAACTCGACCAGCCGGCGCCGGAAAAGCCTAACGAAACCCAGGCCACTGCGGCGCCCCCGCCGGCGGCCCCTGCCGGCACCAGGAATTTGGAGTTCCGCTCCGATGCATGGAGCGAAGCCTACATCCGGCGTATCGACGATACGATCGCGTCCCTGAAGACCTCCGGCGTACCGGTGTTCTGGGTGGGCCTGCCACCATTGCGAGGGCAAAAGTCGTCTGCCGATATCCCATTTCTCAATGATCTCTACCGCAGCCGGGCTGACAAAGCCGGTATCATCTATATCGATGTGTGGGATGGCTTTGTGGACGAAGACGGCCGCTACGCTCAATATGGCCCCGATGTTGAAGGTCAGACCCGGCGGTTGCGCGCCAGCGACGGCGTGTACTTCACCCAGGCCGGTGCCCGCAAGCTCGCCCATTATGTCGAGCGTGAGGTGCAGCGTTGGTTGACGACGCTCGCCGCGCCGGTCGCCGTGGCAATCCCGGAAGAACCGAAAGTCGAGGCGGCGTCCACCCCCGGCCGCCCGGGCCCGCGTACGCGGCCGCTAGCCGGGCCGGCCGTGCCGTTGACCGCGACGAGGGGGAGCGAAACCGATGGTCTGCTCGGCGGCGGCACCAGCCAGCCGGCGAGCGACGCAATGGCCGCGAAGGTGCTGGTAAGGGGTGAGGCTGTAGCTACCCCGGCCGGCCGCGCGGACGACTTCGCCTGGCCGCGCCGGGGCGTCGCCCCGGTTGGAAGCGACCCTCTGGTGGCGACGACCGATCTGCCGATGACCCCGATGGTGGCCGAGCGTAGTACCGCGACTACTGTCGCGGCGGCGCCACCGGAAGCGGGTGCGACCGCACAACCCGCAAAACCCATTGTCCGCCGCACGCGGCCCGCCTACGCGGAGGCGCAGTCGATCTATCGGCCCGACTACCGGCGGCCACCACCGCAATGGGGCTTTCCGTCCTTCTTTGGTGGCCAATCGCTGTTCGGCGGAAGATGGTGAGCGCTGCCGAAACGGGCACGCACTTCGTTCGCACAAACCTTTACTTCGGCAAGGTGGTGGTGCCCATCAGGAACTTGTCGACCGCATGAGCGGCTTGTCGGCCCTCTCGAATCGCCCAGACCACGAGCGACTGGCCGCGTCGCATGTCTCCGGCAGCAAACACTTTGTTGAGCGAACTGACGTAGTGAATCGTATCGGCCCTGACGTTGCCGCGCGGGTCGAGTGCAACCCCGAGCTCCTTGATCATGCCCTCGTGCACCGGATGCACGAATCCCGTGGCAAGCAGCACGAGATCGGCGGGCAGCTCGAATTCCGTGCCGGGGATCGGCTGGAACTTCGGATCGCAACGCGCGCAGCGCAATTGTTTCACGCTGCCGCCCTCGCCGATGAATTCCACCGTCACCACCGCGAAATCGCGTTCCACTCCCTCTTCGTGGCTCGATGACGTGCGCAGCTTGAGCGGCCAGTCGGGCCAGGTGAGCGCCTTGTTCTCCCGCTCCGGCGGCTTTGGCATGATCTCGAAATTGGTGACCGAAAGCGCGCCCTGGCGGATCGACGTGCCGATGCAGTCGGAGCCGGTATCGCCGCCGCCGATCACGACCACGCGCTTGCCGGTCGCCAGGATCGGCTCGACGTCCTGCGGTTCGTTGCTGACGCGCCGGTTCTGCTGCGGCAGAAATTCCATTGCAAAGTGGATGCCTTTCAGATCGCGGCCGGGAATCGGCAGATCGCGCCCCTTCTCGGCGCCGCCGGTGAGCACCACTGCGTCATACCGGGCAACAAGCTCGGCCGCCGGCAGATCGATGCCGACGTGGACACTGCAGTGGAAATGGACGCCCTCGGCTTCCATCTGGGCGACCCGACGTTCGACGAGGCTCTTCTCCATCTTGAAGTCCGGAATGCCATAGCGCAGCAATCCGCCAGGCTTCGCATGCTTTTCATAGACGTGGACGTCATGGCCGACGCGCGCGAGCTGCTGAGCGCAGGCGAGGCCGGCCGGTCCTGATCCCACAACCGCCACCGATTTGCCGGTCTTTCCCGATGGTGGCTCCGGTCGCACCCAGCCTTGCTCGAAGGCGCGATCCGCGATGGCGCATTCGATGGTCTTGATCGTCACGGGATTGTCATCGATGTTGAGCGTGCACGAAGCTTCGCAGGGCGCCGGACAGACGCGGCCGGTAAACTCTGGAAAGTTATTGGTCGCATGCAGGTTGAGCGCGGCCTCCTGCCAGTTGCCCGCGTACACGAGATCGTTCCAATCCGGGATCTGGTTGTTGACCGGGCATCCGGTATGACAATACGGGATACCGCAGTTCATGCATCGAGCGGCCTGCCGACGGGTTTCAGGTTCCGATAATGGCAGCATGAACTCGCGCCAATGACGAATGCGCTGCTCGACCGACTCATAGTGCCGGTCGTTGCGCTCGAATTCCAGAAAGCCGGTAACTTTACCCATTCGGTCCCCAAGACATCGGCGCTGACCTCGTAGTCCGGATGGAGGGACCGCCGCTTGCTGTCCCGCAGTCCGGGGTCAGCGCATCATCCATAGGACAGGCTGCTCTCGGAGTTCGCTGCGCTCCATCCGGGCTACAGGGAAGCGAACCGCAGCGACCTCGCATCATTCCGCTGCCTGCATCTTGGCGGCTCTTTCTTTTGCGAGTTCCGCAAGCGCACGCCGATATTCGACCGGCATGACTTTCTTAAACTTCGGCAGGAACGCATCCCAATTCCGGATGATTTCTGCAGCACGACGCGAACCGGCAAACCGGGCATGGCGTGAAATCAAGAAATGAAGCCGTGCCGCGTCGTAACGGGTAAGATCTGACATGACATCGACGCCATTATGGCTGTCGAGATCGACCCCGTGATGGTAGGCCTTGGCGTCGATCTCCCCCTCTTCGAGCACGGGCTCAAGCTCGACCATCGCCAAGTTGCACAGTGTCGGGAAGACGCCATCCTGATCGAGCACATAGGCAATCCCACCTGACATGCCGGCGGCGAAATTTCGTCCGGTCTTGCCAAGCACGACCACGATTCCGCCGGTCATGTATTCGCAACAGTGGTCGCCTGCCCCTTCGACTACCGCGATGGCGCCGGAATTGCGCACGGCGAAACGCTCTCCCGCAACGCCTCGGAAATAGCATTCGCCCGAAATCGCGCCATAAAGTACGGTGTTGCCAACGATAATCGATTCTTCCGGCGTAATGCCTGAATTGGCAGGCGAACGGACGACGATACGTCCCCCGGACAGGCCCTTCCCCACATAATCGTTGCCCTCACCCTCGAGTTCGAGGGTGACGCCGCGCGCAAGCCAGGCGCCGAAGCTCTGCCCGGCTGTTCCGGTCAGCTTCACGCGGATGGTGTCGTCGGGCAGGCCGGCGTGACCATAGCGCTTGGCAATTTCCCCCGACAGCATCGCGCCGGCGGCGCGATCAGTGTTCTTGATCGTCGTGACGATCCGCACTGGAGCGCCACGGTCAATGGCCGGCGCAGATTCGGCGATGAGTCGGCGATCCAGTATGCGGTGGATTTTGTGATCCTGCGGCTCGCATTTGAAGATCTTAACCTCGGCCGGCGCATCCGGCTTATAGAACAGCCTGGAGAAGTCGAGCCCCTTGGCCTTCCAGTGGGCGATGACGCGGCGCTGATCGAGCATCTGCATTTGCCCGACCATGTCGTCGAACTTGCGGAAGCCCAGCCCGGCCATCAACTCGCGCACTTCCTCGGCAACGAAAAAGAAGAAGTTGATGACGTACTCGGGCTGGCCGGTGAACCGCTTGCGCAGCACGGGATCCTGCGTGGCGACTCCAACCGGGCAGGTGTTGAGATGGCACTTGCGCATCATGATGCAACCCGCCGCGATCAAGGGCGCGGTGGCGAAGCCGAACTCGTCGGCGCCGAGCAGGGCGCCAACCACCACGTCGCGGCCGGTGCGAATGCCGCCGTCAACCTGCACAGCGATCCGGCCGCGCAGCCTGTTGGTCACCAACGTCTGATGGGTCTCGGCAAGGCCGATCTCCCATGGCGATCCGGCGTGCTTGATCGATGTGAGTGGCGACGCACCCGTGCCGCCTTCGAAGCCCGCAATGGTGACGTGATCGGCACGCGCCTTGGACACGCCCGCCGCGACCGTGCCAACGCCGACTTCGGACACCAGTTTCACGGATACGTCGCCCGCGGGATTGACGTTTTTGAGATCGAAGATGAGCTGCGCGAGATCTTCGATCGAGTAGATGTCGTGATGCGGCGGCGGTGAGATGAGACCGACGCCGGGCGTAGAGTGGCGCACCTTGGCGATGATACGATCAACCTTGTGGCCCGGGAGCTGGCCGCCCTCGCCAGGCTTTGCGCCCTGGGCCATCTTGATCTGCATCACGTCGGAATTGACGAGATACTCAGCGGTGACGCCGAATCGTCCTGAGGCCACCTGCTTGATGGCCGAGCGCATCGAGTCGCCGTTCGGCAACGGCTTGTAACGATCGGATTCCTCGCCTCCTTCGCCGGTATTCGACTTGCCACCGATGCGGTTCATTGCGATCGCAAGGGTGGTGTGCGCCTCGCGCGAAATCGAACCGAAGGACATCGCGCCGGTGGCGAACCGTCGCACGATGTTCTTGGCGGGCTCGACTTCATCGAGCGGCACAGGCGTCCGGCCGTCTTCCTCCGCGCCCTTGACGCGAAACAAGCCGCGGATGGTGAGCAGCCGTTCCGACTGTTCGTTGCATACCTTGGCGTAGGCCCGGTACTTATCGCGCGAATTGCCGCGCACCGCATGTTGGAGCGCCGAGACCGTGGTGGCGTTCCACACATGGTCTTCGCCACGTACCCGGTAGGCATACTCGCCGCCGACGTCGAGGGCATTGCGGTAGACAGGCGAGTCGCCGAACGCGTCGCGATGGCGCCGCACAGTTTCTTCGGCGATCTCGTCGAGGCCGACGCCTTCGATGCGGGTAGCAGTGCCGGTGAAGAACGTCTTGACGAAATCCGACCGCAGCCCGACCGCATCGAAAATCTGTGCGCCGCAATAGGACTGATAGGTCGAGATGCCCATCTTCGACATCACCTTGTACAGCCCCTTGTCGATCGATTTGATGTACCGCTTGATGATTTCCTTGTCTTCGAGCTTCTGCGGCAGATCGCCTTTCATCGCGATGAGGGTTTCGAAGGCGAGGTACGGATTGATCGCTTCCGCGCCATAGCCCGCCAGGCAGCAGAAGTGATGGACTTCACGCGGCTCGCCGGATTCGACGACAAGGCCGACCGAGGTGCGAAGGCCCTCGCGGATCAGGTGATGATGAACGGCCGCACAGGCGAGCAGCGACGGAATCGGGATGAGGTCCGAGCCGGCATTGCGGTCCGACAGAATGATGATGTTGATGCCGTCCCGAACCGCCTTTTCCGCACGACGACACAAGTCTGAAAGTGCAGGCTCAAGCCCGGCAGCGCCTCGATCTGCCGGCCAGACGGCGTCCAGGGTCAGTGACTTGAAATGGGAATCGCTGACTTCGGAAATCGAGCGGATCTTCTCCAGGTCCTCGTTGGTAAGGATCGGCTGACGCACTTCGAGCCGTTTGGTAGTCGAAAGGCCATGGAGATCGAACAGATTCGGCCGCGGCCCGATTATTGATACCAGGCTCATGACGATCTCCTCACGGATCGGGTCGATCGGCGGATTCGTCACCTGAGCGAAATTCTGCTTGAAATACGTGAAGAGGAGCTTGGGCCGGTTGGACAGAGCCGAGATCGGCGTGTCGTTGCCCATGGAGCCGACTGCCTCTTCGCCAACGGTCCCCATCGGGGACATCAGGATTTTGAGGTCTTCCTGGGTGTATCCGAAGGTCTGCTGGCGATCCAGAAGCGTGAGATTGGACAGAGGCGGTCGCGTCTGCGACCGCGGCAGTTCCTCGAGAACGAGTTGAGTGTCGCACAGCCATTGTTCGTACGGATGGCTGCCGGCAAGCTTCGCCTTGATTTCCTCATCCGGAATGAGGCGACCTTCTTCAAGATCGACCAGCAGCATCTTGCCAGGCTGCAAGCGCCATTTGGTGATGATTTGTTCTTCCGGAATCGGTAGCACCCCCATTTCCGATGCCATCACGATACGGTCATCACGCGTGACCAGATAGCGCGCCGGGCGCAGGCCGTTGCGATCGAGCGTGGCACCGATCTTGCGGCCGTCCGTGAACGCGATGGCGGCCGGACCATCCCAAGGTTCCATCAGCGCGGCATTGTATTCGTAGAAGGCGCGCCGCTCCTCACTCATGAGGAAATTGCCGCCCCATGCCTCCGGGATCATCATCATGATGGCATGCGCCAGCGGGTAGCCGCCCTGCACCAGGAATTCGAGCGCATTGTCGAAGCAAGCAGTGTCGGATTGACCCTCGTAAGAAATCGGCCACAGCTTGTGAATGTCCTCGCCATAGAACGGGGATCGGGCGGAGGATTGCCGCGCCGCCATCCAGTTGAGATTGCCGCGTAGCGTGTTGATCTCGCCGTTGTGGGCGATCATCCGGTACGGATGCGCGAGCGACCAGGTCGGAAATGTGTTGGTGGAGAAACGCTGGTGCACGAGAGCGAGTGCACTTTCGAAATGTGGATCGCGCAGGTCGAGGTAGTAGCGGCTGAGCTGGTCGGCCAGGAACATGCCCTTGTAAATCAAGGTTCGACTCGAGAGGGAAACCGGATAATAGTCGGAATAGCGTCCTTCACGCACTTGATGGAGCCGGCCCGAGATGGCCTTGCGCAGAATATAGAGACGCCGCTCAAATTCGTCGACATCGAGCTTACGATCGCCCTTTCCGATGAAAACCTGCTCGTGGAACGGTTCGGTCGGTTTTACCGAGAAGCCCAAGCATGAATTATCGTTCGGCACTTCGCGCCAACCGATGAGGTGCATCCCTTCGCGGGCAATCTCTTCGGCAAAGACATCGTGGATTTCTCTGCGCAACGCGTTGTCGTGCGGCATGAACAGCACGCCGACCGCATACGCGCCCGGAGCCGGCAGCGAAAAGCCGAGCTCGGCGGCCTTCTTGACAAAGAACTTGTGAGGAATTTGAACCAGGATGCCCGCGCCGTCGCCGGCGCGCGGATCGGCGCCCACCGCACCGCGATGTTGGAGGTTCAACAGAATGGTCAGCGCATCCGCGACGATCTTGTGGGACGCGCGTCCCTTGATGTCAGCAATGAAGCCGACCCCGCAAGAGTCCTTGTCGAGGGCCGGATCATAGAGGCCCCGTGCGGCCGCCACGCCTGCGTCGGCGGTGCCATGCACAGCGCGAACCTCAACGCGTTCCATCATCTGCTTCCTATCGGAAGCACCGTGATTAGAAGCACCCGAACCCAAACGTACTCGCGACCCTTGCTGCTGAAACGATGTCGTCGCGCTCATTGCTTTCCGCCTCACTCTCCGGCGGCTTCGGCCAGCCGGCACACTCCCCCCCCGTTGCCCAGAGTCAGCGCTGCACCCGAAGGCTTAACTATGTCAATCAAGCAGCCTTCTCGCCAGCCGAATTTCACGCCAAGCATGCTGCTTGTCGGCCGTCGCTCGGAGGCGCCCTATCGGCGGAAACCAATTTCCCGGCGGACCGCTCCTGCCGGATCATGTCCGCCAAAGTGGGACAGCATTACTGTCCTAACGAACCATGCCAAAATTCTGGCAGGGATTCAAGGCGGTGCACAGCAATTTTCCCGCCTCTCAGTGCCTTTCTTTTGCCGGTTCGAACGGATGCGGCGCCTATATGGTGGATAATTATCTGGCGGCGATGGGGTTGCGGATATTGGTTAAGCGGATGAGGCCAACCAGGTGAGGGAATGCACATGGAATTTGCAAGCGATAACGCCGCCGGAGTTGCGCCTGCCATTCTGGACGCCCTGGTCCGTGCCAATTCGGGATTTGCGATCGCGTATGGGGATGATGCCACAACCCAACGGATCGAACGTCGGTTCTCGGAATTATTCGAGCGCGATGTGGCGGTATTTCTGGTTAGCACCGGCACGGCAGCGAACGCGTTGGCGCTCGCGCACGTGTCGCCGCCATGGGGTGCAGTGCTGTGCCACGCCGAGGCCCATGCCATTGTACATGAATGCGGCGGGCCGGAATTTTTCGGCGGGGGACTGCGGCTGCTTGGCATCCAGGGCGAAGCCGGCAAGCTCAATCCGCGTGCAGTAGCGGCGGCGCTCGACCGCAACTTCGGGCTTCGACCGCACCAACTCGTAGCGGCGGCGCTGTCGCTCACCCAAGCAACCGAGCTTGGTACCATCTATCAAACCGATGAGATCGCGGCACTCGCGGCGCTGGCCCATAATCGCGGCATGACAGTCCACATGGACGGCGCGCGGTTCGCAAACGCGGTCGTCAGGCTTGGCGTGACGCCGGCCGAGATGAGCTGGCGTGCAGGCGTCGACGTGCTGTCCTTCGGCGCCACCAAAGGAGGGGCGCTTGCCGCCGAGGCGGTGGTGTTCTTCGATCCGGCGCGTGCCGCCGGCATGTGCGAGCGACGCAAGCGCGGCGGCCACCTCACCTCGAAGCATCGTTTCATCGCGGCGCAATTCGAGGCATTCCTGGCAAACGACCGTTGGCTTGAGCTTGCCGCTCACGCCAATCACATGGCCGATCGTCTGGCTGCGCATCTTGCAAGCGTCAAGCTGCCGCCCCTGTGGCCCATCGAAGCCAATATGATATTCGTTCTGATACCCCAGGTCTTGCATGAGCGTCTGCAGGCCGCCGGCGCCCACTATTACGTAGTCCATACGGACCGCACCGATCCCGCGCGGGTGCCCCCCGGGTATGTTCTGGTTCGCCTAGTGATGTCTTTTGCAACGATGCAAGACAGCGTCGATAAATTCATAGCTCTCGTAAATCCGACGTGATGGCGCCCAAGGTCCGCCTGAATCGAGCGATCCGATTGGAAAATAGAGTCACGCAACGAGATAGCGAGATGACTCTGAAAGGTGGAATGGCCCGGAGGGGCAACATGCAAATGATAAAGGCGACTGCGGGCCCGGCCATCTTACTTTTCTGCGCGATATTGCCGGCATGGGCTGCGGCGCAGTCATACCACGTCTTGCCTAACGGCTACACGTTGTCGCGCCATGAGCGTCCACCGGTACCACCTGCCGACATACCAAGTGTAGGGGTGGCCAGGAACAATGCATCGGCGAAGCATTTTCCGCCGCTGCCGCGCACCCGCCCCAACGACATCGCCTCCGGGTCGACGAGAGAGACCCTGCCAAGGGCGCAAGGCGTGACGACGACATCGCGCCCTGAGTCGCCCATTATGGTTCCGGTCGCCCCATTGGAGTGATCCGGACCGACCTTCAACAAACATGCGCCCCGGAACCTCCGGGGCGCATGTTTTACGTACGGATATTTCGGATTAGGCTGCCGCCTTTGCGTCAACAACCTTGCCGTTCGGCGCTGTATTGATGCGAATGGTGCGGGGCTTCATGGCCTCAGGAATCTCGCGCACCAAGTCAATGTGCAGGAGACCATTCTCCAGCTTCGCCGCCTTGACTTCGACAAAGTCGGCAAGCCGAAATACGCGCTCAAACGCCCGAGCTGCAATGCCCTGATAAAGAACTTCAGGCTTGCGGGCATCAGTTACCGGTTGCTTCTCACCCTTCACCGTCAGTGCGTTTTCCTTTGCCTCAATGGAAAGCTCGGACTCAGAGAATCCCGCGACCGCAATGGTGACGCGATAGGAATTCTCATCTGTCCGTTCGATGTTGTAAGGCGGGTAGGGCGAACCGCCTTCGAAGCCCGGCGCCTTGTCGAGCAACGAAAACAGCCGGTCAAACCCGACGGTAGAGCGATAAAGGGGGGAAAGATCGAATGTACGCATGGCATATCCTCCTTTGAAGCGACATGCAAAAGTCCGCCCTCAAAGGGCCGGACAGTGTTTGTGCAGCCGGGATGGCCTGCACCTGGGCTATATGGGGAGCCCAATCCCGGCTTCAAGTGTGCGAGAGCACGTGGCGCATGAGCTGCCGGAGACCGTAAATTAAGACTTTCTGCGTCGTTGAATGCTGACAGCAATTCCGATAGGCGTGCAGTGGAGGGAACTCCCCAGCGACTGCCAACTGGCGCTAAATCTTTGAGCGTGCTGAATTGCCGAAATACCGCTCGATGAAACTCGTTTCCATTCCGGCCAATCCAGTGCCTGAAGGCGCCGTAATGGGTGTTCTCAAGACACCCGACGGGGTTTCAATCAGGTTCGCGCGCTGGCCAGCGCCGCCGAGTCGCAAGGGGACGGTGTGCGTTTTTCAAGGGCGCACCGAATTCATCGAAAAATATTTCGAGGTGGTGCGCGATCTCATTGCCCGCGGCTTTGCCGTCGCGACGCTCGACTGGCGCGGCCAAGGCTTGTCCGGCCGAATGCTCCGCGATCCGCGCAAGGGGCATGTCTCAAGTTTCGCGAAATATGCCATCGATCTTGAAACCTTCATGCGGGAAGTCGTACTGCCTGATTGTCCACCCCCGCTGTTCGGACTCGCAAATTCCATGGGGGCTGCAGTGCTGATGCGCGCTGCGAGCCACGGCTATCGCTGGTTCGACAGGCTGGTACTGTGCGCTCCAATGATCAGGCTTACCAATATTCCGCTGCTTCCCGCCGTCCCGGCGCTCGTGAGAGCCATGCGGCTGGCAGGTTTCGGCCGTGTATTCGTCCTCGGCGGCGGACCGGCCTGCAAGGCGACCGAGCCCTTCCTCAACAATCCAGTGACATCAGACCCAATCCGCTACGCGCGCACCGCCGCGATCGTGGATGCGGAACCGGCTCTGGCGCTCGGAGCGCCGACGATCGCCTGGCTTGACTCTGCGTTTCGCGTCATGGGGGAATTTGCTAACCCGGCTTTTCCCGCAAAGCTGCGGCAGCCGATGCTGATAGTCGCCTGCGGCCGCGACCGGCTGGTTTCGACCGCAGCGATTGAGGATTTTGGCAGCCGTCTGCGGGTCGGCTCCCACCTCGTCGTGCCCGGGTCCAAGCACGAAATCCTGATGGAACAGGACATGTTTCGTAGCCAATTCTGGGCAGCCTTTGACGCCTTTGTACCCGGCACCCCGGCATTCTGACGCTGCAGTGCAGATTGAACCGAAACCGTCTCAGGCGTTTAACAATTCCAGCGCAGCCGCGTGGATGCGGCGATCGCCTGCCGCAACGATGCGCCCCCCCGATTCCGGCACTTTCCCATCCCAGGTGGTGACAATTCCACCAGCGCCAGAAATGATCGGAATCAAGGCGGCTACATCGTGAGGCTTGAGTTCTGTCTCTATAACGAGGTCCACATGGCCGGCGGCGAGCATGCAGTAGGAATAGCAATCGCCGCCGTAGCGAGACAGGCGCACCCGCGCTTCGACATTGGCGAAAACGGCGCGGTCGGCCGCACTCATGAGTCTCGGGTTCGTGGTATACAGCACAGCTTCAGCGAGCGCCGGGCAGGGCCGCACCATTAGGGCGCGATTGCCTGCCGGGCCCCGGTAGGCGGCGGCTAGGCCATCGCCCGAAAAGCGTTCGCCGATAAACGGTTGATGCACCATCCCGAATACAGGTCGTCCCGAACGGGTGAGAGCGATCAATGTGCCCCACGCCGGCATTCCGGAGATGAATGACTTGGTGCCGTCAATGGGATCGAGCACCCACACGAATTCGGCGTCGCTGCGTTCAGGGCCAAACTCCTCGCCGATGATGCCGTGAGTTGGGAACTTCTCCCGGATCAAAGTCCGCATCGCATGCTCGGCTGCGCGGTCGGCGGCTGTTACCGGATCGAACGTGCCGCCGCAGCTCTTGTCCTCGACGCTGAGCGAAGTGCGGAAGAAGGGTCTGATGGCGTCCCCCGACACCGTCGCAAGCTCGTCAATGAAAGCTCCAAAGTCCACGGCGGTCATCTGTGCGCCCTTCTAGCGTGTCGTGATGACCTCCTACATAGCGCCCCGGATCGAGCATGAGCCGGCCGTCATCGAGATTTTTTCAACGGCCACACCAATTTACTCAGGTGGTTGCAATTACTGCTCTCAGTGCTGGCACCGGCCCTAAAAAGAAGTCCGCGAAGACGTTAACAATCTATGATTTTGCCTCTTGCATTTTGTGCGCCGCGGTGACATGTTCCAACCGTGCGGTAACGCGCTCTCGCGTTGCCGCCGCCCTCCTTGGGCGTTTCCTCCCTAGACTTGGGCCGCTGGTACGCTAGCGGCCCTTTTTTTCAAATCGGTCGATTTTCTCGTTGGCTGATCCGTTCTGTTCCCATTTACCCCTTGAATTTTGTGCAGCGCAGTTACATATTTCTGCAGTGCGGTAGCGCTTTCGTTACCGCAGCCCTCCTTGGGCGTTTCCTCCCTAGACTTGGGTCATTGGGTGTACCAATAACCCTTTTTTCATAATATTCCAACGATTACGCGCTAAATTATGGTTAGCTTGTGGCCACTTGGTGCGGTATCGAACGCTGCGGCGTCTATTCGGCGGCAGAGCGGTAGGGTTGCAATTCCTGCAGGGCAATTTCGCTGAGCCGGTCGGCGATCATTTCCAAGTCGTGGGCAACTGTGGAAAATGATGCAGCCCGCTCAAAGCGACGTTCGTCCATATACAATGCTCGGTTGATCTCGAGCTGTACTGAGTGGAGTCCAGCGGCAGGGTTACCGTAGTGCTCTGTGATGAAACCGCCGGCATACGGCTTGTTGCGGCTTACCGAGTAGCCTCGCTCCCGTAACGTTGCCTCAATTGTGTCCGCAACGACACCAAGGCAACTGGTTCCGTACCGATCGCCGATAACAACGTCGGCGCGCGGGCGCTCGTCCTTCGGACCGGCAGCCGACGGCATGGAATGGCAATCCACCAAGACTGCGGTCCCGAATTCGCGGTGGATCCGGGTCACAAGCTTACGGAGCGCCCGGTGGTACGGTTTGTAGAGCCCCTCGATCCGGCGCAGCGCATCATCGACCGAAATCCGCTGGCCATAGATTTCCTGCGCGTCTCCGACCACGCGGGCGACGGTACCGAGGCCGCCCGCGACCCGCATCGAGCGCGTATTGGCAAATGATGGCAACCGGCCATCGAACATGCGCGGGTCCAGCTCGTAAGGCTCACGATTGACGTCGACGAAACAGCGCGGGAAGTGCGCCCGCATCAATGGATGGCCGCGTGCAACGACCCCGATCAGCAATTCGTCGACAAAGCAATCCTCGGAGCGCCGCAAGATTGCGAGCTCAAGGCGCGCGGCTGCCAGGAAGGTACGTGGATAGATGCAGCCGCTGTGGGGCGAGTTGAAAGCTACCGGCCCGCGCCATTCGGCCGGCTCAAGGATTTCAAAAGCGGGGTCGAGTTCGTCAGGATACACGTTCATGGGTTCATGGGCCGCCGGATCTCGTTCTTAGCCGCGCCGTCAGCGGAATAAAAGCCATAAAGTTCTCTCCGAAAGACACCGGATATTTATTCCAATTCACTTCATATTTACCAACAACGCGCCTTATGGAAAGGTATGACTTGGGAGGGGGCTGGCATGGGGCAGATCCGATCCCATCAGACATCAGGCTGGCGAATCGCATGGCGACAAAGATTCTACTGGCTGAAGATGATACGGATATGAGGCGTTTTCTCGTCAAGGCGCTGCAGACGGCGGGTTATGAGGTCATTTCGTATGACAACGGGCTATCGGCCTATCAACGTTTGCGTGAAGAGCCTTTCGAACTGCTGCTGACCGATATCGTGATGCCGGAAATGGACGGGATCGAGCTGGCGCGCCGCGCCGCGGAACTCGACCCCGATATCAAGATCATGTTCATTACCGGGTTTGCCGCAGTAGCGCTCAACCCGGATTCCTCGGCGCCCAAGCAGGCGAAGGTCCTGTCCAAGCCTTTCCACCTGCGTGACCTCGTCAACGAGGTCGGCAAGATGCTGGCGGCGTAATCGCCTATCGGCCAGCGCTCGCGTCCGATTCCCTGCTGGCGGGGAATTTGGCACGGAATTTTGCGCGGTCCCGGCCATCCGGCTCTTGCCGATGTCAATTTGCCGAACAATCCCATCACGCCATCCCTGTGCAGCAGCCGCAGAGAGTTCTCTTTCATCTGGGGGCACGGAACTTCTGAAGCAAAGGGCAACGCATTGGTCCGGCAGGGCAGGGAAACGCCGATAACCCTTTTCTTGAAATCGGTGAGCCTGCCACCGGAGAGTCGCTTGCCGTCATTACTGTGAGTCGATATAGGATCGGGCCCACCTCATCCGGGCGCGTAGCTCAGCGGTAGAGCACTACCTCGACACGGTAGGGGTCACAGGTTCAATCCCTGTCGCGCCCACCATTCTGGTTGCCATTGGTGTTCGCTCGGGCTTTCGCCGGTTGCACCTGTCGCCGCTGTGACGCAGGCCGTGATCCGCGGCCGGGGGCGGGCGCATGACCCGCATCGTGATCGAAGAGGATCACTTCCTGAAGATCGTACCGGTCGTGCTCGATCCCACGATCCCAGAGGCGCATCGGCGCGCCGTCGCCGATTTTTTTGCCCACGACGAGCCGGATTTCCTCGGCTGGTGCGGCCGGCTGCAGCAGCGGCTGCCCGGCCTCTACCCGGCCGAGGTCGTGTTCGCCGCCGACGAGGCTGATCTCGCCGCGAAGATCGCTGACGCCGACGGTGTCGTCGTGGAAAGCTTTCGTATCGACGACGTCCTCTTATCCGCAGCGTCGCGGCTTGCCGTTGTTCACAAGTTCGGCACCATCACGGCCAATATCGATCTCGCGGCCTGCGCCAAGCGGGGGGTTGCAGTCGCAACCTTGCGCCGAATGGTCAATGTGGCGGTGGCCGAGCAGGCCTGCGCGCTCATGCTGGCGCTGGCCAAGCGCATCGGCGAATTCAACGGCGTGGTGGAAGAAGCGGCGCTGCGCAACGCAGGCCTCCGGGTGCGGCAACGGCAATCGCGCTATATCGGGTATTCGAATTTTGCCGGCATCACCGGACTGAAAACCTTGCTCGGTACAACGCTCGGTATCGTCGGTTTCGGCGAGATCGGCCGCGAAGTAGCCCGTCGCGCCCGCGCCTTCGAGATGGAGGTGGTGTATTCCCAGCGCACGCCGGTCGCCGCGGCGGTCGAGCGGGATATTGGCGCACGCTTCCTGC
>DATGCX010000093.1:0-22538 GCA_035311445.1 Xanthobacteraceae bacterium
AGCATATCCCCGCCACACCGCATCCGCCACGATCCCGGCAAATAGAATGAGCCCCGCATCGCGATCGGACTTGAACACCGCGAGGCAGACGTCCGGATCGTGGATATCGAGCCGCACGATCTGCCAGCCAAGATGCGCCGCGAAGGCCGCAAGGCCGAGCCAGAACAGCCCTCCCGCGCCGGCGAGCGCGCCCGCAAGGCCGATGAGGGCGACGGCGAGGCCGTAGAAGATCGCGAGCATCGGCTTGGTCCGATCGCCGAACAGGAGCGCGGTCGACTTGATGCCGATCAAGGCGTCGTCCTCGCGGTCCTGGTGAGCGTAGATGGTATCGTAGCCGATCACCCAGGCGATCGAGCCCGCATAAAGCATCAGCGGGCGGACATCGAGGCTGCCGACGGCGGCGGCCCAACCCATCAGGGCACCCCACGAGAACGCAAGGCCGAGCACGATCTGCGGCCAATAGGTGACCCGTTTCATGAACGGATAGACCGCCACAATAGCGAGGGAGGCGATGCCGGTCGCGATCGCAAAGGCGTTGAACTGCACCAGCACGAGAAGGCCGATGAGCGCCTGTGCGACCAGGAATACGGCGGCTCCACCGACACTCACCTGGCCGGAAGGGATCGGCCGGGAGCGGGTGCGCTCAACCTTGCCGTCGAGATCGCGGTCGACAATGTCGTTCCAGGTGCAGCCGGCGCCGCGCATCGCAAACGCCCCGACGAAGAACAGAGCGAGGTGCGTCAGGCGCGGACCGCGCTCATGGGCGGCAATCGCCGCCAACCCCGACGACCACCAGCACGGAATGAGCAGGAGCCAGGAGCCGATCGGCCGGTCAAGCCGGGCGAGGCGCAGATAGGGCCGAGCCCATATGGGCGCCAGCCGATCGACCCAGTTGCCGGTCGAATCCGCGACGTGCCCGATCGCCTCGCTCATCTCTGGATGGCGTTCCCGGTCAGCGTATCGAGGGTGCCGCTCCCCCCCTTGGTGGTTTCCGGTGTCGCCAGTCGCGAGGTGCCGAGCGCATCACTCAGGCTCGGAGGCCCGGCTTGAGGTCCGGCCGCGCAGATCTTCTCCTTGGTCTGCTCGGTATGGCCGTGGACTTCCTTCAACTGGTTCACAATCTGAACCGGGATACCACAGCTCTGGATATTCGATTCGGCGTACTTGACCCATTTCAATTCGGCCGCGCTGTACACCGTAATGTGTTTGCACATCTCCTCGCGGGCGACTTTGCGCTGGCCAGCAGCCTTGGCGGCGAGGCCCTTCTTCTGCACCTCCTCCCTGAGCTTGGCGAATTCGGCCATACAGGGCGGCATCTGGCCTCCGCCAAGTGGTGAAGCCTGGGGGGGCGGTCCTGCCCCCATCGACGACATGCCGGGCGCAGGCACGGGTGACGCCGCCGGCGCGCCTTGGCTAGGCCACGGCGCCGGACTGGCCGCCCGCGGCGTATCGGTCGGCCAGGGTAGCGTCTGCGCGGCCGCCGGGCAGATCGGCAGCAGCATAACGGCAAAAATGAGGGAAAGGCGCTGACCGATCCCCATGACGTGATTCTCCCTACTCGTCTAGCGCCACCGTAGTGGCGTGTGATTCGGTATCGTCTCGATTATCAACCCAACAATCAACCCATTGATTTCGGCGACAAGGCGGCAGACCGCCCGGAAACAGCCCGGAATTGGACCCGCGGCTACCGGTCGGCCAAGGCAGCGTCTGCGCGGCGGCTTGGCAAGCCGGCAGCACCGTGATCCCAACAATGAGGACAGGCGCTGACCGATCCCCATCGTGCTTTCCCCAATCGTCAATCAATCTTTCCCCAATCGTCAATCAATAAAGAGGGGGCCGCTACCCCCCTTGATACCTGAAGGTCCGCCCGAAGGCCCGGGCGCGCATATCTTTTCCTTGGTCTGCTCGGTATGGCCGTGCACTTCCTTCAACTGGTTCACGATCTGAACCGAAATGCCGCAACTCATGACGTTCGCTTCGGCGTACTCGACCCATTTCAACTCGGCCGCGCTGTACACCGCGATGTGTTTGCACATCTCCTCGCGGGCGACCTTGCGCTGGCCGGCGGCCTTGGCGGCGAGGCCCATCTTTTGCACCTCTTCCCGCAGCTTGGTGAATTCGGCCATGCAGGACGGCTGGCCTCCGCCGAACGGTGAAGCCTGGGATGGTGGTCCTGCCCCCATCGGCGACATGCCGGGCGCAGGCGCGGGTGAAGCCGCCTGCCCGCCTTCCCTGGGCCACGGCGCCGGACTGGCCGCCTGCGGCGCATCGGTCGGCCGGGGTAGCGTTTGGGCGGCGGCCGGGCAGATCGGCAGCAGCGTGACGGCAAAAATGAGGAAAAGGCGCTGACCAATCCCCATGACGTGATTCTCTTACTCCTCCGGCGATACCGCAATGGATGCGCTCGCTTCGGTATCGACTCAGTTGTCAGCCCTACAATCAATCGGTTGATTTCGGCGACAAGGCGGCAGAACGCCCGGAAAGAGCCCGGAATGAGACCGCAGCCAGCCCCGCCGAACCGCTGTATACCCTCGAAGCGATTACAGGATTATAGGAGCCTAGGCTCCCGGAGCCTTAATCTCATGTCGCGCTACGATTTTCGCACCCCCCGACTGTTTGTTGCCGCGCCACTCGGCCCGGGCGTCGCGGTCATGTTGGACGCCGCCCAAGCCCACTACCTAGCGAGCGTGTTGCGCAAGGCATCCGGCGACCCGGTGCTCGTATTTAACGGGACAGACGGCGAATGGAAAGCACGTCTGACCACGGCGGCCAAGCGAAACGCCGCCCTCCTGGTCGAGACCCAGACCCGACCGCAGTCGCCGCCTGGCAATCTGCACTACCTGTTTTCGCCCCTCAAGCGTGCCCGGCTCGACTATATGGTGCAAAAGGCGGTGGAAATGGGGGCGTCGGGGCTGCACCCCGTGATCATGCGCCACACCCAGGCGGAGCGGGTTAATCTCGACCGTATGCGGGCGAACGCGATCGAAGCCGCCGAGCAATGCGGCATCCTGGCTGTCCCGGAGATCGCCGCACCGCTCGATTTCGCAGCCGCGATGGCGGCGCTCGGCCCGGCGTGCCACCTTGTATTCTGCGACGAGGAGGCGCCGTGCAGCGATCCGGTCGCGGTCCTGCGCGCAGATTTGAGCGAAGCACCTGCGATCGGGGCTGAGCTCGCGGTGCTGATCGGCCCGGAGGGCGGATTTGGCGAGGAGGAGCGCGCCATGCTTCTGCGCCGCCCGCAAACGTCGCGGATCGCGCTCGGTCCGCGCATCCTGCGTGCCGATACGGCGGCGGTGGCGGCGCTCGCCATCGTGCAGGCCGCGGCCGGCGACTGGCGGTAGGCAATAAAGGTGTGTGATCGCATTCTTCGCTTGACCGGGGCGATTCGTCGCGGCACCGTCCCCCGGTCAGGGGACTGGAGGAGACCAATCATGGGCCGAGGCGTCCTTACCATTGGGGCGATTGCCATCGCGGTCGCGATCAGCGGATCCGTCACCTCTACGCGGGCGGCGGGCTGGCTTGAGAAGAACTTCTGGTTGTCGGGTCCGCGATACGACGGCAACGTGCCGACATGTAGCGAGCATGGACCGCTCGACAAGATCATTTCACGGTTCAATTCCAAGGAATACGACTTCTGGAATTCGGCTCTCCA
The DNA here is from genome assembly GCA_035311445.1 of Xanthobacteraceae bacterium. Classification (GTDB taxonomy): domain Bacteria; phylum Pseudomonadota; class Alphaproteobacteria; order Rhizobiales; family Xanthobacteraceae; genus JAJPKK01. Next base: position 3,653 of record DATGCX010000093.1, read on the forward strand.
GATCGTCGGATTCGACAATATACGCGAGATCGGCTGGGAGCCGTGGTCGTCGGGTACGATTCCGCGGCGCTTCTGCACGGCATCCGTGCTGATTTCCGACGGCAAGCGGCATCAGATCAACTATTCGATCATCGAGGATGGCGGCATGATCGGCGGCGGCTATGGCGTCGAGTGGTGTGTGGCGGGCCTTGATCGCGACTGGGCCTATAATCCGAGGTGCAGACTGGCGCGGCCGTGACGGCGACGGATCGATCGCGTTGAGCCGGACCAGTACCTGCCAATCCCGAAGGTTGCTCGTTAGAGGTGCCAAGTTGAGCGGCGGCCGGTCCGCGGTTATCCGCTCCCACGCTTGCGGGGGAGGGATGAAGAGCGGCGCGGTCTGTTCGTTGACGCCTTAGCTTGGAGATTTGGATGTCGCTCGCCTTCATGCGTGTAGCTGTCCGCGGCGTGATCACCGGCGCGTTGCTCAGCCTCGCGGCGCCGTCAGGTGCTCAGGATCGCCGCCAGGGCGAACCCGGACAATTCGATTATTACGTGCTGGCACTGTCATGGTCGCCGTCATTCTGCGCCGACAGTGCCGAACGCGATGCGGGCCGCTCGGCGCGAAATCCGCAATGCGGACCGCGCCCTTTTTCCTTCGTGGTGCACGGCCTGTGGCCGCAATACGAGCGCGGATTTCCGGAATTCTGCCAGGTGCCGGCGCCGCGGCTCAACCGCAACATCGTATCCGCAATGCTCGACCTGATGCCGGCGCCCAACCTCATTTTTCACGAATGGGATCGCCACGGCACCTGTTCGGGCCTTTCCCCCAACGCCTATTTCGAAACCATTCGCAAGGCACGCGCGGTGGTGAAAATTCCTCCGCAATATATCGATCTTTCTTCAGCATTGACCGTAACGCCCGAGGAGGTCGAGGAGGCTTTCATCAAGGCCAATCCGGGGCTTAAGCCCGAGAGCATTGCGATAACCTGCGGCAGCCGCCGGCTCGACGAAGTCAGGATCTGTATGACCCGCGATCTTCAATTTCGCGGCTGTGATGAGGTCGCGCGCCGCACCTGCCGGCGCGACAAGCTTATCATGCCGCCCGTGCGTGGAGGATGATGGCGAGAAGCCTCCCGGTCGCCATCGCGGCCGTACGTAGAGGTCTTGAAACCCAGTCAACGACGGTTGACAGCGCGCCGCATCGACCGATGAACTACCGCCACGTGTTCCATGCGGGCAACTTTGCGGATGTGTTCAAGCACATCGTCGTTGCCCGCATTCTCACTCATTTGCGGCGGAAAATCGCGCCGTTCCGGGTGATCGATACCCATGCGGGCGAAGGCCTCTATGACCTCGCCGGTGAGGAGGCGAACTGTACCGGCGAGTGGCGCGACGGCGTCGGCCGGCTGGTGGGCGCTGCGTTGCCGTCTGACGCCGCGGAGCTCGTCGCGCCCTACCTTGCGGCGCTGCGCGCCTGCAATCAGGACGATGAGCTGCGGTACTATCCGGGATCGCCGCTGCTGGCGCGCCACCTGTTGCGTCCTCAGGATCGCCTTGTCGCTTGCGAGCTTGAACCGCGCGCTGCAACCGCACTATCCCGTCACCTGCGCAGGTCTCCGACAGCCAAGGTGGTGCGCGTCGACGGCTGGATCGCGCTTAAGGCGTACGTGCCAGCAAAAGAACGTCGCGGACTTGTGATCATCGACCCGCCATTTGAACAGCCGGACGATCTGCCCCGCCTCGCTGACGGGGTGGTGGCGGCGCACCGCAAATGGCCGACCGGCATTTATCTCATGTGGTATCCGGTCAAGGATCGCGATGGTCCCGATCGTTTCATCCGCACACTGCGGCGCGCCGGCATGGAAAAATGCCTTCGGGTTGAATTCGCTGTTGCGGTGTCGGAGCCGGGCGGCGGATTAAGTGCATGCGGGGTGATGGTGGTGAATCCGCCCTGGAAGCTTGCCGCAGAGGTCAAGATTGTTGCACCAGTGCTGGTCGACCTGCTCGGGCGCGACCCCGGCCGCGGTTATGTGCTCGACGACCTTGCGCCCTCCCTACCTTCCCCCGCAAGCGGGGGAGGGTAGGTGGGCAAGCGCTTAAGCCCCTCTTCCGGCGGGCGACACCTGTGTTAGGCTGTCTAGGAGGACCTGACGTTCATGTGCCCCGTGGGTGGTCTCGGTTTCCGGGGCCGCAGAGTGACAGAGGGCCACGCAAGGTCGACGGCCTTGCCAAGATGGCGAATGTCGATCCTGCTGCCGTGCCGTGGGGCCGGCGGCGCGTAACCACGGGGAAAGGAGCTTTCCCGATGGCAATGACCGGCACCATCAAATTCTTCAATGGCGAACGCGGATACGGATTTATAAAACCGGATGACGGCGGACGCGACGTGTTCGTGCACATCACCGCAGTAGAGCACGCAGGGCTGAAGGCCCTCACCGAAGGGCAGCGGATCACGTTTGATGTCGAGCCCGACAAGAAGGGTAAAGGGCCGAAAGCTGTCAATCTGGTGCTGTCGGGCTGATACCTGCTGCCTCGAACCGAGGAGGCAGGATTTCAACTAAACCAGCCGCTCGCACAGCCATGCGCGGTCACCTTGAGACGCTGGCTGGCGCGTGGTCCCCGAGCGACGGGAGGGCATTCTGAACAACGCGCCCGCGGACCGTGCGGTCCGGGGCTGCGATCGCGGCACTTCTCAAAAGCGGAAATTGAGACCGCCGCGCACGATATTGGTGGTCAGGCTCACGTCGTTGCCCGCCGGAAAGCCGCAGGCCACGCTGCAACCCGCGCTGCCGAGATCGACGTGCAGGTACTCGGCTTTCGCGGTCCAGTTACCCGTCAGGGCGAATTCGAGCCCGCCACCTGCTGTCCAACCCGCATTGGTCTGGTCGATGCCGGCAAAACCCGGCACCTGGGCACGGATATTGCCGACTGCGAGACCGCCAGTCACGTAAGGCAGCCAACGGTCGGCCGCAAAACCGAGACGGCCTCGTGCCGTCGTCAAGAAGTCGTTCCTGGTTCGGCAGAACGCTGCACTGCAATTGAGCACGCTGGCAGAGCCGCGGAGGTCCGTCCAGTCAGCATCGCCTTCAAGGCCGTAAACGAACTGGCCGAACTGCCAATTATAACCAAGCTGGCCGCCGAACAAGCCGCCCTTGAGATCGAACCTCTCCGGCAAGCCGCTCCAGTTCGAGCTTCCCCAGCCAAAACCGCCATTGATACCGGCGTAGAAGCCGGTCCAGTTGTAAACAGGCACCACAATGGGAGCTTTGGCGGGGACTGGGGGCGGCTGCCGACGCGACAGGTCGGCCGCCGATGCTGCTCCGATGACGCTCGCCACCGCGAGCACTACGGCCGATGAGAACAGGAATCCTTTCATGTTTATCCTCCGGTTCACAGGCGGGTTTATCCTCCGGTTCACAGGCGGGCGACAACGTATTCGATTATGCGGGCATGTCTAGTGAGGTTTAGAGGCTTCTTTGTGATCAGTTCACTGCGTATTAAAGATTCTTATCTCGATATTATCGACTTATCGCCACAACAATGTCACCTTTGCGGGCCAGCGAAATCGGTATGATTACACGGTTAATACTTGTTACGCACAAAATATCAGTGACTTGTTGGATCGGAACTCGCTGTCCACGCCGAGATTTATTCCAAGCCAAATCCGGCAAAACCGGGTCCCGTTCCCGATGGCCGGTGTTTCAGAATCGATAGTTGACACCGAAGCGGATCAGATTTGATGTCAGACCGTTGTCGGTGAGGGTCAGTCCGTATGTTTCACTTGCAAGGTCGATAAAGAGATATTCGGCCTTGACTGACCAATTTGGGAGCAGGCCCATCTCCACGCCTGCGCCTGCCGTCCAGCCGACGTGCAAATGGCTCTCGCCCAGGCTGCCGATATCGACATGGCCGCGCCCGTAGGCGAGCCCCAGCGTGCCGTAGAACAGAATGTTATTGATGGCGAAGCCGCCGCGCCCGCGGATCGTCCCAAACCATGGATTAGAGAACTTGTAGTTGGCAAACACATCATTCGCAGTGGACAGCTGGAGGTCACTTTCCCAACCCGCCACAAATTGCCCGAACTGCCAATTGTATCCCCCCTGAATGCCGGCCTCGACACCGCTGGGTCTGGCGCCGCTGTTGGAAAGAGTGCCCGACTGAAAACCGAGGTTCGCCCCCACATAGGGCCCGGCCCAAATCCAATAGGGCGGCGGCGGCGGGGGCGGTCCGCAGGGGGGCGGCCCGCACGGAGCGGGCGGCGGCATGCGAAGGTCGCCGGCACTCGCACCGGGTGCGATCAGCACGATCGCGGCTATTGCCCCCATCAGTCCTTTGCGCACCTGACCCTCCGCTTCTTCCGTTTGCTCCCGGCTGTCAGCTTCCCGCTCATCGACGTCAAAATGCCGGCACTGCCATGGGGACAAATGCAAATCGCCAGACAATCTTTGGTTATCCTTATCTCTACCTTTAGGTTAAGCGGCTCCTAACGAGAGATTGCTTGGCAAAATTAAGGATAAGCATTCGTATACTTGCCTCGTCGAGACTTGTGCCCGGATGGAACAAGCGCCCCATCTAACGTCGCAGGCGACCGCTTCCTGGGGTTGCGGCGCAAGATCACCTGGGTAATTAGACGGCATGTCGTTGCCCCTCGCCCCAGCATCGCAACCAGCCGCCCTCGTCACGGGTGGCGCCCGACGCATTGGCCGCGCCATCGTGTTGGCGCTCGCCCGCGCCGGATATGCGGTCGCAATCCACGCCAACCGCTCACTGGCGGCCGCAGAAGCCTTGCGCGACGACATCGCTCGCGACGGAGGACATGCCTGTGTTGTCGCGGCTGATCTCGCCGATCACGAAGGGGTGCTCGGTCTTGTACCGGCTGCCGTCGCGGCAGTCGGCCCATTGACTCTGCTGGTCAATAATGCGTCCGAGTTCGAGCCGGACGAGATCGGACACCTTGAGCGGGAGCGCTTCGATCGCCACTTCGCGGTCAACTTGCGCGCGCCATTGTTCCTTGCGCAGACCTTCGCCACACAAGCGCCGGCGGGCGGAGCGATCATCAACTTACTAGACCAGCGCGTGTACCGGCCAACCCCGCGATTTCTGTCCTATGGGTTGACCAAGAGTGCGCTTCATGTGGCGACCACGACCCTCGCTCAGGCCTTGGCGCCCCATTTGCGGGTGAATGCTGTCGCGCCAGGACCGACTTTGCCGAACCGGCGACAGGATACGCGAACATTTGCCCGCTTTAGCGCGGCGATGCCGCTTGGGCACGGCCCGACGCCCGAAGAGGTAGCTGATGCTGTTCTCTTCCTCGCCCGCGCGAATAATATTACCGGGGAAACCATCGCGGTGGATGGCGGCCAGCACTTACATTGGCAGGCCACTGAGGGTGCAGCTGATGAGGAATAGGCCTTTGCGGCCCGGCAGGGCGACATGCAAAAGAAGAACATTGAACCCGACATCGACTTGAAGGACGAAGAAGAGGACGCTCAGCTTCCCGAGCTGCCGGAAGACGGCAGGCCTGATCTCGATATGTCGCCTGACACAGGTATCGGGGCTGGCCTCAACGTCATCTCGGAGTTCGCCAAGCACGCTCCCCAGGCGCCAGGGGTTTACCGCATGGTCGGTGGCGGTGGCGAAGTGCTCTATGTGGGCAAGGCCAAGAACATCAGAAAGCGGGTCCTGTCCTATGCGCGTCCGACCGGGCAGGTGACCCGTATCGCCCGCATGGTGGCGATGACGGCGTCAATCGAATTCGTCACCACCGCGACAGAGACCGAGGCGCTGCTGCTCGAGGCAAATCTGATCAAGCGCCTGCGACCGCGCTTCAATGTGCTGTTGCGCGACGACAAGTCATTTCCGTACATCCTGATTTCCAAGGACGACCGGCCGGCGCAGATCCTGAAGCATCGGGGGGCGCGCAACCGCAGCGGCGACTACTTTGGGCCATTCGCGGCTGTTAATGCAGTGAATCGAACCATTACGGCGCTGGAGCGGGCCTTCCTGATCCGTTCCTGTTCGGATACGGTCTTCGACAGTCGCACTAGGCCTTGTCTGCTCTACCAGATCAAGCGCTGTTCAGCACCTTGCACCGGCGAGATATCACAACCTGCCTACGACGAGCTGGTGCGGGAGGCAAAGGCGTTTCTGTCGGGCAAGAGCCGCGCTGTGAAAGAGGAACTCGTGCGTGAAATGGATCGTGCAGCCGAGGCGCTTGATTTCGAGCGCGCCGCGGTATTGCGCGATCGGCTCGCCGCGCTTGCGGCCGTGCAAGCGCGCCAGGACATCAATCCCCGCGACCTCGAGGAGGCGGACGTATTTGCGGTCTTCCAGGATGGCGGCTTCTTCTGTATCGAGGTGTTCTTCTTTCGCTCCGGTCAGAACTGGGGCAACCGCGCCTATTTTCCGCGTGCCGATCGATCGCTTGGCCCCGGCGAAGTGCTGGGCGCTTTTCTTGCCCAGTTCTACGACGACAAGCCTTGTCCGCGCCTCATCCTGCTCTCCGACGACATCGAGGAACGCGAACTGCTGGCGCAGGCACTTTCCATTAAAAGCGACCGTAAGATCGAGATCAGCGTGCCGCAACGCGGCGCCAAGCGCGATGTGATCGAACACGCGCTCGCCAACGCCCGCGAGGCGCTCGGCCGCAAGCTTGCCGAAGCGGCTTCGCAGCGGCGGCTCCTCGCGGCGCTCGCCACAAACTTCGGATTAGCGGCCCCGCCTCGCCGCGTCGAGGTCTACGACAACAGCCACATCCAGGGAGCGAACGCCGTTGGCGCCATGATCGTCGCGGGACCTGAGGGCTTGCGCAAGAATCAATACCGCAAGTTCAACATCAAATCGACGGATATCACGCCGGGAGACGATTTCGGCATGATGCGCGAAGTGCTGACCCGACGATTCAAGCGCCTCATCAATGAGGCTCCGCGCGCTAGTCCGATCGAACACCAACCGCAGATTATCGATCGGGCGGCCCAGGACCGCTCGCCGGACAACTCTCCGGCATCCGACGACAAGAGTGCTGAGCAACCCTGGCCTGACCTTGTTCTCATCGATGGCGGTGAGGGGCAGCTCCGCGCAGCGCGCGAGACACTTGCCGGGCTTGGCATCGTCGATGTTCCGCTGGTAGGCATTGCGAAGGGCCCCGATCGCGATGCCGGGCGGGAAGCGTTTTACATGGCTGGCCGGGAGCCCTTTCGCTTACCTCCGCGCGACCCGGTCCTTTATTTTGTCCAACGCCTCCGTGATGAGGCGCACCGGTTTGCGATCGGGTCGCATCGTCAACGCCGTAGCCGCGACATTCGCGAAGCCGGATTGCAGGAAATCGCCGGTATCGGACCCACCCGCAAACGGGCCTTGCTGCGTCATTTCGGTACGCTTAAAGCCATTGAACGGGCCTCGATTGCCGATTTGACCCAGGTTCCGGGTGTCAGCGCCGAGACGGCGCGTCGCATATATGACTTTTTTCACGAATCTGCAGACTAAAACACCTGTCACACGCAGTTCACATGGCATAGCCGAATATTAATGCACCCGGCCAGTGTGCATAGCAGCGCAAAGCGATTATGTTGGAATCATGGATGCAATCACCTCGCGGCCCCTCCCGGGACGGCCTCTGGCGGTCCCCAACCTGTTGACTTATGCCCGAATTGCGGCTGTGCCACTCGTGGTTGCCTGCATGTACTGGCAGGCGATTCTTTCGGGCGGGATGTGGTTGCGTTGGGTTGCGCTCCTGATCTTCATCGCGGCCGGCGTCACGGACATTCTCGACGGCTATTATGCCCGCAGCCTGGGGCAGCAGTCGAGTTTCGGCCGCATGCTCGACCCGATTGCAGATAAGCTCCTGGTGTCATCCTGCCTTTTGATGCTGGCGGCAGACGAAACCATCAAAGGCTGGTCTCTGTGGGCCGCGATCGTCATCCTGTGCCGCGAGATCCTGGTCTCGGGCCTGCGGGAATATCTGGCCGAATTACGGGTCAGCGTCCCGGTAACGCGGCTGGCCAAGTGGAAGACAACGGTTCAGCTCGTCGCCATCGGGTTCTTGCTCGCTGGCAAAGCGGGCGACGAGGTTATGGCCTCCATCACCCGAAACGAAATGACCCCGGTGGTCACCTACTGCGGCCTCATGCTGCTATGGATTTCCGCCACCGTGACGCTTTATACGGGATATGATTATTTCCGCGCCGGGGTGCGACATCTGATCGAGGAATGAGCGTGAAGCTTCTGTATTTCGCCTGGGTGCGCGAACGCGTCGGCAAGGGCGAGGAGGTCGTAGACCCCCCAGCCGGCGTCGCAACCGTGGCTGATCTCATGATCTGGCTCGCCGCGCGAGGGGAGGAATATGCGTTTGCCTTTGCCAATCCCAAGGTGATCCGCGCCGCTGTCGACCGCACCCATGTGAAGGCGAGTGCGCCGATCGCGGGCGCCAAGGAGGTCGCGTTTTTCCCGCCAATGACGGGAGGATAGCATGCCCGCGACCATAAGGCTGCAAACCGCGGACTTCGATGCGGCGGCGGAAGCCGCCGTGCTTACGCGCGAGCGCACCGACGTCGGCGCTGTCGTCACGTTCACGGGAATCTGCCGGGGCTCCGAGGCGGGCGAGCCCGTCGCCGCCATGACGCTCGAACACTATCCCGGCATGGCTGAGGCGGAGATTACCTGCCACGTCGATGAGGCCCAGGCGCGCTGGCCACTTCTGGGAGTTACGGTCATTCACCGTTACGGGCGGCTTGTACCAGGTGATAACATCGTTTTGGTCGTGACCGCAGCTTCCCATCGCGGCGATGCCTTCGCGGCCGCCGAGTTCCTGATGGACTACCTCAAGACCCGCGCGCCGTTCTGGAAACAGGAAGAGCGGCCGGGCGGCTCCGTGTGGGTGGACGCCAAGTCGGCCGACGATGCTGCGGCCGATCGCTGGGCGCAGCGGCGGCAGGCGACCAAATAGCGGCCGTGTCAAGGAGCAAATACCAGTGGCCGAAGCGAGCCGTCCCCGTGGCCGAAAACCTCCCGTGCCGCGCCCGAAGGAGCTCGCGACGATCCTCGACCATGTGCGCTATGCGGTCACGCAGTTCTCGGCGGCGCAGCTCGTATTCGCCCACGGTACCAGCGACCCGGTGGCGGAAGCCGTATTCCTTGTCTGCGAGTGCCTGCATCTGCCACCCGATCGTTTCAATGTCTTCGCCGATGCCCGTGTCGCCTATCATGAGCAGAAGAGAATCTTCGACCTGATCGATGCCCGTATTCGCACGCGTAAACCGGCCGCCTATCTGGTGCAAAAGGCCTACCTGCGCGGCGTACCATTTTACGTCGATGAACGCGCGATCGTACCGCGGTCATATCTCGGTGAAATCTTGGACGGTGAATTGTTTGCCGGCGAAGAGGCGTCGCTTATTGGCGATCCGCGCGCGGTCGAGCGCGTACTCGATCTGTGCACGGGTTCGGGCTGTCTTGCGGTGCTCGCTGCCTTGCGGTTTCCGCACGCGGTTGTCGATGCGGTCGATATTTCGGCAGACGCGCTTGCGGTCGCAGCCCGTAACGTCGCCGAACATGACCTTAAAGAGCGCATTACGCTCCATCGGGGCGACCTGTTCGGCCCGGTAGCCGACGCGCGTTACGACCTGATCGTGTCCAACCCGCCTTATGTGGATGCCGCCGGGATGGCGGCACTGCCGCCCGAATGTCGTCACGAGCCGAAGGTCGCGCTCTATGGTGGTCCCGACGGTATTGCGATCGTACAGCGGATCATCGACAATGCGGGCCGCCACTTGACCACCGATGCGGGCCTGCTTTGCGAGGTCGGACGTGATCGCCGCATCCTCGAGGAGACGTATCCGAAGACGAGCTTTCTGTGGCTCGATACCGAGGAAAGCGCCGGCGAAGTGTTCTGGCTTGATGCAGCTCAATTAGCCTGAACGTGCCCCGCCAGGTGAAGCATGATGGTTTGTTCAGGGAGACGAAAAATGAAATTCATCACCCCGATGATCACGGCGCTTGTCTGTGCATGCGCGACCTCGGCGCTTGCGGCGAAAGCGACTTATTATCAATTGCCGCCCGGAAATTATCCGCATGATGTCGCGCCCGCTGCGGACGGGACGGTGTGGTACAGCGGCCAGCAGAAAGGCGTTCTCGGCAGGTTCGATCCAGAAACCGGCAAGAACGAAGACATCCCGCTCGGGCCCGGCGCCGCTCCCCATGGTGTCATCGTAGGGCCGGACGGCGCTCCCTGGATTACCGAGGGCGGTCAGAACGCGATCGCCCGTGTCGATCCGGTGACGCGTCAGGTGAAACTGTTCCCGCTGCCGCGGGAATTCGCCCACGCCAATCTCAATACCGCGACCTTCGACAAGAAGGGTATCCTTTGGTTCACTGGGCAGGCCGGCGTCCATGGGCGCGTCGATCCCGCGACCGGGAAGGTTGAGGCCTGGCGATCGCCGCGGCCGGGCAGCTACGGCATCACAACGACGCCAGGTGGAGATGTTTGGTTTGCTTCGCTTGCCGGCGACTATATCGGCAAGATCGACAGCGATACTGGCAACGTGATGGTGGTCGACCCACCGCGCAAAGGCTCGGGGCCGCGCCGCATCTGGTCGGACTCCAAGGGCATGCTGTGGGTGAGCTTCTGGAACGCAGGCGGAGTCGGCCGTTATGATCCGGCTACCAAGAGTTGGAAAGTCTGGTCGATGCCGAAAAGCACGTCTGGCACTTATTCGGTCTATGTGGACGATAAGGACCGCGTGTGGGCGACCGACTGGCTCGCCAACGCAATCCAGCGCTTCGATCCGGTGACCGAGACATTCGAGACTTTCCCGAGCGACAAGCGCGGTGCCAGCGTGCGCCAGATGCTGGGCCGTCCAGGTGAGGCTTGGGGCGGCGAGTCCGGCAACGACCGTCTGGTGGTCGTGCGGGATTAGGAGCGGACGCGTACACCAATTCAATCGGCGTAGGATGGGTTGAGCGTCAGCGAAACCCATCAACGGCTTTGCCGAGCAAGGATGTTCGTGATGGGTTTCGCAAAAGCTCAACCCATCCTACGCATCTCTCCGCTCCCCGGGTGCGGATGAGCGCGATAAATCAGACAAATGGATAACGAAACACCGCTATGGGAGATCCTCCATGTCTCGATCGAAGCGGATGCCCGCTTGGCTCACCCTTGTGTCAGGCATTATTGTGGCCGCGGTTGGCGCGTTCTCTGCGCACGCCCAGACGCCCGCCACCGTCTACGAAGGCGCGCGGCTGATCACGGGCAGTGGCGACACCATCGAAAACTCCGCGTTCGTGGTCGAGGACGGGCGCTTTGCCCAGGTCGGTCGTCGCGGCGAACTACAGCTGCCCGCGGGCGCTGCCCGCATCGACCTCACCGGCAAGACAGTGATGCCGACCATGGTGGACCTGCACGGCCATTTCGGGTTTCAGAACATCCCGGCCGGCACCATGTCGAAGGACATCTTCACCCGCGAAAATCTGATCGACCATCTCCAGCGTCTCGCCTTCCATGGGGTCGGCGCCGTCGTCGGCGTGGGCGACCTGGTCGATCGCTCCGACATGAAGGGCAGCCGCACCGGCTGGGGCGATGTGGTGTTGCGGGTGCGCGACGAGGTCATTCCCAATGCGGCGTTGTTCAAGACCTCCGGCGCCGGCATGGCGTGGCCGGGTTCAGGCGCGCAAGGCGATCCGTCCCGCGTCGACGTTGCCTATCCGGTTACGACCGTAGAAGAAGCACGTGCTGCTGTGCAGGATTACGTCCGCATGAAGCCCGAGTTCATCAAGATTTGGGTGGACGATCGCCAGGGCCGCAAACCGACGCTGACGCCGCCGCTCTACGGTGCGATCCTTGACGAGGCCCACAAGTTCAACGTCCCGGTCGCTGTCCATAACGTCAAACAGGCCGATGCCAAGGCAATGGTGCGCGGTGGCACGGAAGGCTGGCTGCATGTTCCAGTGCGCGAGGGCGAAGTCGCCGATGACGAACTGGTCGCCCTCGTCAGGGACAGGGTCGCCCGCAACGACCGGCCGAATATGTGGATGACGTTGTCGCTCATCACCTCATGGATGAACACCAAGGGTGGCGGGCGGCCGGATTTTCTCGACGATCCGCTGCTGCGGGCGACTTATTCCCCTAAGCAGATCGAGGAATACTGGGGCGAGCCGCTCCGCAAGATGACACCGGAGCAGGTTGCGCGCGCCAAAAACAGGTTCGACTCCGATTCCAAGAGCGCCATGCGGTTGCGCGCTGCCGGCATCCGGGTGGTCGGGGGTACCGATACCGGACAGAGCCGGTTTCTAATTGGCTATTTCAACCACATGGATCTGGAAAGCATGGTGGCGATGGGCATGACGCCGATGGAGGGGATCGTCGCCACAACCCGCGACGGCGCCGAGATCGGAAAGTTCAACACCGGCTTGGTGGCCGCGGGCCGCAACGCGGATTTCATCGTGCTCGATGCCAATCCACTGGAGAACGTTTCGAACACACGGCGGATCAGCAAGGTGTTTTTGCGTGGCCAGGAACTGCCGCGCGCCGAGATGGCCGCGAAGTGGCAGGCGCAGTTCAGCCAGAGCGCGGCGAAATGAAATAGAGCTGCAAGGCGGGTTCTTTTTGCCCGCCATTTTGCAAGGAAAGGCGGGTCAAAGCGAAGCCGCCCTACACGGCCATGCGGTCTACGCCGCCGCCGCCTTGCCTTTGGGCTGCACCTCCACGGTATAGTCGTCCATCAACCGCTTCGTGATAGCCCCCGGCGTGAAACGCCATTGCGCGATCTCGGATACCGCAGTGACTTCCGCAGCCGTGCCGGTGATGAAGCATTCTGAAAACCTGGTGAGCTCTTCCGGCAGGATGCGTCGCTCGATCACCTCGATGCCGCGGCGTTTCGCCAGGTCTATCGCGGTCGCGCGTGTGATTCCGGCGAGGAAGCAGTCGGCGATGGGCGTGTGAATTTTGCCGTCGCGGACAAAGAAGATATTGGCGCCCGTGCATTCGGCCACTCTCTCCTCCCAATCGAGCATCATGGCGTCCGCATAGCCGCGCCGCTCCGCCTGATGCTTGGCGATGGTGCAAATCATGTAGAGCCCGGCGGCCTTGGCGAGACAGGGCGATGTCCGCGGGTCCGGCCGCCGATATTCCGCAAGATCGAGACGGATGCCCTTGAGGCGTTGCGCGGGATCGAAGTAGCTCGGCCACTCCCAGGTCGCGATGGCGAGATGGATCGCGTTGCTCTGTGCCGACACGCCAAGCTGCTCGGAGCCACGCCAGGCGATCGGGCGCACGTAAGCGTCAGGCTGGCCATTCTTTTCCACGACCAGGCGCTTGGCAGCGTCGATCTCGGCAACCGAGAAGGGGATCTCGAAGTCGAGGATCTTGGCGGAATGCTTCAATCGCTCGGAATGCTCTTTGCTCTTGAAAATCACCCCCCCATATGCCCGTTCGCCCTCGAAGACGGCGCTGGCATAGTGCAGTCCGTGTGTCAGAACATGAATTTTGGCGTCCGGGCCCAGGATGAGTTTCCCATCAAACCAGATCACTCCGGGCATTTGGTCGAACGGCACCGCCATGGTCGTTACTCCGTTTCTTCTAGGTTCCGTGCGCTTGTACAAGGCGCTTGAGAGTGCCTCACACTTTTCCCTGTTCCAGCCGCTTTTGCTTCGAGGCTCAAGTCCCGATATGGTTATGTGCCGATGCGAGCAATAGTGAGTCCACGAGCAATGCTGGCGATCCGATCCAGGGCGCACGATCGTTTCGCATAGCACCTCGTTTCCGTAACGAAGAACCCAAAAAATGTCAACATGGCTGACGTAAATTTCAATAGCTCAGCGACTCATTCGGCTCCTGCCGACACCCGGCCGAAAGACGAAGCGGCGTTCGATATGATCGAACTGTTATTCTTTGCCTATCGGGACTTTGTCGGCGATGCAGACGAAATCTTGGCCAAGTTTGCCTTCGGACGCGCCCATCACCGGGTGCTGCACTTCATCAATCGCAATCCTGGGATGAAAGTTGCTGAATTACTCGATATTCTCAAGATCACCAAGCAGTCGCTCGGTCGGGTGCTGAAGCAGCTCATCGATGAGGGGTATGTGGAGCAGAAGGAGGGGGCAAAGGATCGGCGGCAGCGGCTATTATACGTTACCATGAAGGGCGAGTCATTGGCCTTGCGCCTCGCCGCGCTGCAGTCGGCGCGCATCGGCCGCGCGCTTGCCGAGATTGGGGTGGCCAACCGCGACACCGCGCGACGCTTCTTGGCCGCTATGCTCGATCCCGATCAGCGCGATGGCGTGATGCGTCTCATCGAAGGGGCCGACCACGCGCGCCGCCGCCGCACCTGACGCGATCGCCATCTGGGGGGAGATCAAGCTATGCAAGATCCGGCGTTGTCCGACGATGCTGCCCATCTGCTCGTTGTGGATGATGACCGCCGCATCCGCGACCTGCTGTCGCGCTATCTTCAGCGCGACGGTTACCGCGTCACGACGGCGAAGAATGCGGATGACGCCCGCGCCAAGCTCGATGGCCTTGCCTTTGATCTTCTCATTCTCGACGTGATGATGCCTGGGGAAACCGGCTTCGAACTTGCAAAATCGGTGCGCAAGACCTCGCAAGTGCCGATCCTCATGCTGACCGCGCGCGCCGAAACGGAAAGCCGGATCAACGGCCTCGAGATCGGTGCCGACGATTACATGGCAAAGCCCTTCGAGGCGCGGGAACTGTCGCTGCGCGTCGCCAGCATTCTCAGGCGGGCGCAGCCGCCATTGGCGCCGGTGGCCGAGTCGGTGCGATTTGGTCCGTTCGTGTTTCACATTTCACGTGGCGAATTGCGCCGCGGTGATGAACTCATTCACCTCACCGACCGCGAGAAGGACATCTTGCGGCTGCTGGCGGCGCAGCCTGGCGAAACCGTGCCGCGGCTTGACCTTGCGGGAAGCGGGGCGGCCGCGGGCGAGCGGGCTGTCGACGTGCAGGTCAATCGGCTGCGTCGCAAGGTCGAGAACGATCCCGCCAATCCGCTGTACATCCAGGCGGTACGCGGCGTCGGGTACCGGCTCCTGGTTCTGACATGACTAGCCTCGATATCGGCATCACCCGGCTTCGCACGGCAGCGGCCCGCCTCCTCGAGGGTTACGAGCGTACCGACCGCTGGTTCAAGGGCATACTGCCGAAGGGGCTCTATGCCCGCGCGCTGTTCATCATCATTGCCCCGATGGTCGTCCTCCAGTCGGTGGTCGCGTTTGTATTCATGGAGCGGCACTGGAACACGGTGACGCGGCGTCTATCGGCGGCGGTTGTCCAGGACATCGCCGCCGTCATCGATTTGCGCAGGGGTTTCCCACCGGAGCGTGATTACGCGGAGCTGCGCCGCATCGCCCAGGACCGGCTCGGCCTGGTTGTCGATTTCCTGCCGGTCACCGAATTGCCCCCGATCGGCCCGAAGCCGTTCTTCTCCCTGCTCGACCAGGCACTGTCGGAGGAGGTTCGTAAACAGATCGGCCGGCCCTTCTGGATCGATACCGTGGGCCGGTCCAATCTGGTCGAGATCAGGATCCAGCTCAATGACGTCGTCATGCGCGTATTTGCCCGCCGCAATGCCGCCTATGCGTCGAATTCCGAAATCTTCCTGTTGTGGATGGTCGGCACCTCGCTGGTTCTGATTACGGTGGCGATCTTATTCCTGCGCAACCAAATCCGCCCGATTCTGCGACTCACCGAAGCGGTCGAAAGCTTCGGCAAAGGTCGCGAAGTGCCGAATTTCCGTGCCCACGGTGCACAAGAGGTGCGGCGCGCTGCCGTGGCATTCCTCGAAATGAAGGCACGGGTCGAACGCAGCATCGAACAGCGCACCGCTATGCTGGCCGGCGTGTCCCACGACCTGCGCACGGTCCTGACGCGGTTCAAGCTGGAGCTTGCTCTGATCGACGACAGTCCTGAAACCGATGCGATGAAAAAGGACATCGACGAGATGAGCCGCATGCTCGAAGGCTACCTGGCGTTCGCGCGTGGTGATGCCGGCGAACCGTCCGAGCCGACCGACATGGCCGCCTTCCTGGAGGAATTGAAGACGGATGCCGAACGTCACGGACACCGCACGACGGTTCAATTCCACGGTTACCCGGTGGCGACCGTACGGCCCCATGCGTTCAAGCGCTGCCTCGCCAATCTGGTTTCGAATGCCGCCCGCTTTGCCTCTGCAATCGCCATCACGGGTCACCGCGATCACCGCTACATGACCATCACGATCGACGACGACGGCCCGGGCATACCGCCGAACAGGCGTGATGAGGTCTTCAAGCCGTTCCTGCGCCTCGACGATGCCCGCAACCAGGACGAAGCGGGCAGCGGCCTGGGTCTCGCCATTGCGCGCGATATTGCGCGCTCCCACGGCGGCGACGTCACGCTCGGCGACAGCCCGATGGGTGGGCTGCGGGCCTCGGTGCGAATTCCCGTGTAAAATCGGTGTGCCTTGCGGACGGATCGGGGCGTGTACTCATAAATGCAGCTCTGTGAGCATGGCTTGACGTCCGCTGCGCCCAGAAAGCAACCGAAGTGCTGTATTGCCGCGAAATGGCGCGATGGGCCAATTGCGGTCATTGCGGCCTGGGTCCATTTTATAGGCGCCATGTGCCGAGACGCTCTTCTATCGCCGCGCTGCCTCCGCCCGACTACGGCGGCGCAGCTGGCGCAGCGACAGCGCGTGCAGTAGGATTGAGCTTGGCACCACGAAAGCAGGGGTCAGCACACCCGGATAATCGCCAGCGCCGATGCTCTGCACATCTGGAACGATCAACTGCAACGGGCCGGGCGAGGTGATGATGCCCATGGTGATCGCGACAGCGAAGTCGGCGAGGCCGAAGATGTTCCAGAGAGTTGCCGCCTTCCGGCCCTCGGCTGTGCCGGTCGCCACTGCGATCGCCGCCGGCAACGCGAACAGTCCGGTCACCACGTCGCCGATGCCTGCCGGCAATGCGAAGACGCCGGGCAGCGCACCGCGCAGCCAGGCCGCGAGAGCCCAGCTGCCGAACACGCGGTAGAGCTGAAGCGCGACAAGCCAGCTCGCCGGCATATCGTCGAGCACCTGCCCGATCCGCTGCGAGAACAACAGCAACGGCACGCCGATGATCACCGGCATGAAGATCGCCGATGGCAGCACCGGTAAAGGCGTGGTGCTCGGGTGGAAGACGCCATTGATCGCGGCGCTCCAGGCGACGGCGAACCAGAGCGTGTCCGGGATCATGATCGCCAACCAGGTCGCGCGGCGTTGAGCTGGCGTCAGGCTCGTGTGTTCGAGGCCGAGCCACAATCCCAGCGCGATGAGCCCGTGGGCCGCGAGCTGGTGGGTCGTGGTCGGAACGCCGCTGGCCGGGATCGCCGGCCACCTGTAGATCAGCAGTACCCACAGCGCCGTGAACGGTGCAAACCAGAGCACGCTGCGCCAAGCGGCACGCGGCGGGACAATAGCAGCGGAAATAGCTTCGGTGGTCATCGGCGGTACTCCATTTGAGCCTTGCGCTTTTTGCTAGCGCTCAGGGATTGGCCATGAGCAAGCGGAGCGGCAAAAGTGGACCGACTGCGAGGTACTGGTGGTCCATAAGATTGGCCAACGGCAGGCCCTCCATAATCGCCTGCGCATCGGCGACATCCCTGGTATCCACCAGGAGGACGACTCCGCGCCCATCGCCGCGCGAATACCATTCGCGAATCTGCCCATTGAGATAGAGCTGCACGGTCTGTCGGATTTCAGCTGGCATGACGGCCATGACTTGTTCGCGCGTGATGCCTGCCTTCACTGTAAGGATGACCATCACCCCAGTGGTTGTGGGCGAGGTGGCTTGTGCTTGAGCAACGGATGGATGCGTCATTGAAGTAGCTCCTATCAGAGTTAGGGTGAGTGCGAAGACGACGTTACGGAGTGCTTTCATCGTTCTGTTTTCTGCGATCACGGCAGGCTCCTTTGTTCTCTGTGACGAACACCGGAGTAGAATGTGACGAACACCGGAGTAGAAGATGTCGGGGGATCGGCCTGGATCTCGACATCGGCGTCGCTCCTGATTTGCAAGCCAGATGTAAGACCGCTTTCCGCGAGGGATTATTCGCGATAATGTTGATGGGCTATGAAGCAGAACTTCACAGTCAGGCAGGGTGCGCTCGACGGCGTGGAGGCGTTCCTGAGCGTTGCCCAGCACCGCAGTTTCCGCCGAGCAGCCGCGGAGCTCGGGGTGACCCCATCGGCTATCAGTCAGGCGGTACGCGCACTCGAGGCGCGCATCGGCGCAGTGCTGTTCATCCGCACGACGCGCAGTGTCGGTCTTACCGAAGCTGGCGAACGCTTCCTTTCGCGCGCAAGGCCCGCCTTCGAGGCGCTCGTCGCCGCAAGCGAGCTCGCGCGTGGACTCGGACAGCGGCCTGCCGGGCTGTTGCGCCTCTCGGTGCCGCGCGCGGTGGTACCGATCCTGCTGGAGCCGTTGATCGCATCCTTCTGTCAGGCCTATCCCGAGGTCGAGGTGGAGATCGCCGCTAGCGAGGAGCTGGTCGACCTCGCGGCCGAAGGATTTGACGCCGGCATCCGGCTGGGCCAGTTCATCGCCGCCGACATGGTCGCGGTGCGGCTAACGAAGCCGTTCCGCTTCATCATCGTCGGCAGCCCCGCCTACCTCGCCCGCAGCGGCCGGCCCGAGCGCCCGGACGATTTGCGCCAACATGCATGCTTGAGATTGAGACGATCTAACGGCGCGCTCGCGCTGTGGTCGCTCAACGACAACGGCCGCGCGATCGAGATTGCCGTATCAGGCCCTCTCGTCGCCAACGACTTCCCACTATGCTTGGCGCGGCCGTCGAAGGTGTGGGTCTTGCGCAAGTGCCTGAGCCGATCGCTGCCGGCGTCCGTGACTGCAGGAAAACTCGTCCGCGTGCTGGAGCAGC
>DATGCX010000094.1:0-25445 GCA_035311445.1 Xanthobacteraceae bacterium
ACGACAGTTGCAAGCTGCTCGTCGGTATAGCAGATTCCGGTCGTTTCGAATCACATCCCTCCCTCGTTGTCGGGCTTGTCCAGGCGACCCCGAGCATTGGGGCACATTGCAAGCAATCTGCCGCCATGACCGACCCGGCCGTTGAACTGCGTTCTGCACTGACTTACGCGACCCATGACGGCGTCGCGTTGCAGGGCGATCTTTACCTGCCAAAAATGCGCGGAACGGTACCGGCCTTGGTCGCGGTGCATGGTGGCGGCTGGCAACAGGGGGCGCGGAGCGCATTCCAGTATTGCGGCCCCCATCTGGCTACGCAGGGCTATGCGGTGTTCGCCATCAGTTACCGTTTTGCCAGGAAGGGGCAGAAGGCATTTCCCCAGGCGGTCCAGGACGTGTTGGCTGGTGTGCAGTTCGTGCGCGGCAGCGCCGCCGCATTCGGCATCGATCCAGACCGCATCGCCCTCATCGGCGCCTCCGCGGGCGCGCATCTGGCAGCGCTGGCAGCGCTCGGCGGCCGCTCGCCGGTCTTTATCGGCGGCTACCCGGGCGAGACGCATGCGGGCGTTGATACCACGGTCAAGGCGCTCGTCGGCGTGTACGGGGTCTACGATCTTGCCGCCATGTGGGAAACCTATCGGGTCACGAGCCCGCTCGACAACAACGTCGAGAATTTGCTCGGCGCTGCCCTGCCGGAGAACCGACAGCTCTATTTCGATGCCTCGCCCATCAGCTACGCCACCTATGCGAACAACAAGACTGCGGTGCTTCTCGCCTACGGCACGGAGGATGACCTGGTCGACCGTACGCAGCATTCCGAGGCCTTTCTCAGGGCCCTCAAACAGGGTGGATTTTTTGTCCGCATTTGCGTGGTGCAGGGTGCCGGACATTACTGGCTGAGTGATCCGCTCGATGAGACCGGCAGCTACACGGGTTTCTTCATGCCACGGCTTCTGCGGTTCCTGGCGGAGAAGCTGTGAACCATACGACCAAAGAATCCCGCTGGAGAGGAGGGACAAAAAGCTTTCCCGCGATTAGAATTCAGAGAACTCGCGCTATCCGGTGCGCACACCCCTCAATCCCATTCCGGCAACGAGAAACAGTGGCGGGGAACTCCGTGCACTATGTCGGTCAGACCGTAACGACCGCGTTTTGGTTCTTCGTTTTCTGGTACGGCGGTTGGTATTTGCTGTGGTCATACCAGCAAGTATCAATGCCGCCCTACACGGGATGGTGGGATTGGGCATTACCGGCGGCGGCAATTTTTGCCGTATCAGAACGTTTCAGCGTTGATCTTGAGGCGCAGGAAACGTCGGCCGGAGCCCACCGATTTTCGGGTCCGTATGGACGGCAAGCGGCCATCGGCGCGATCTTCGGCCTTGTCCTGCTTGCAATCGCCGTCGAAGCCGAGTTGATGCAGTGGTTGCCGGACCCGTTTGAAAACGAGATTTTGGCGACCGGGATGGCGCTCGGCGGTGCACTCACCTTGGTGATCATCGCAGCGGGGCGCAGGCGTGACTATCCGCTGCTGTCGGCCATCTACGACCTTGCGGCCGGCGTGATTGCCGGCGCGACCGCCTCGTGGTTTGTGCTGAGTATCCGTCCAAACATCGCAGTAGACCGGTTCACCGGGATAGGCGTCTGTGCCGGCATCGGCGGAGCGCTGAACCTGTGGCGGGGATCAGCGCCCGGCGGCAAGCTAGCCCGGTTTCTCACGGACATGGCAGCACGCAGCAAAACGATGATTGTCGGCAGCTGGTGGGCGATCGTCGGTGGGCTGATATTGTGGTTCACTTGGCATAACCCATTTGAGAGTTATACATCGGGCACCGCACGCAACGCGGCCCTCTTTTTTGGCTCGGCGATCGGTTCGTACTTGGCGTTTGCACGCGGACTAGGCTCAGTTGTCGGCGCGTTGAGATTATCGCATCCCGCCATCAATACCGAGGGTCCAGGGCCTGCCGCAACGGCAAGTGACCTCCGCCAAGCCGGCCTCGTGCCTTGCGCCCTCGATGCCATCTACCTCGGCCGATTTCTCGACAATAGAGGTGAACGCGACACTGTGGGCTACGCCGGCGCCGGGCATCTGGTGACCATCGGTCCGGCAGGCTCCGGCAAAGGCGCGGGGCTCATCATCCCAAATCTTTCGACGCTGCGTCGTTCTATCGTCATCATCGATCCGAACGGGGAAGCAGCCGCGATCACCGCGCGCAAGCGTGCGCAATTCGGCCCCGTAGCGATCATCAATCCGTTCGGCCTGTTCGTGAACGAACTCCCACACCTCAAGAGCCACGGCTTCAATCCGCTCGCTGCGCTTGATCCAGACCACGACGATTTCGGCGACGACTGTACGGGAATTGCACGAGCGCTTGTCAGAGAGCAAGAGCAAGACGACGGCGCCATCTTGAGCAGCTCCGCACAGGACCTGGTGGCGGCCCTGATCATGCACGAAAAATTCGAGCGCCGTGAACACGCAAGCCTCGCCAATGTGCGCGCCATGCTCACGGAGCCATTCACCAGCACGACCGAGACCGGCCCGATCGGTCTGCTGAAAACCGTCATCAAGATGACGACGAGCAAATGCGCGGCGCTGCGGTCTAAAACGGGTCGATTCCTGCGCGAGCGTCACTCCAGCAAGGATTTTATTTCGATTGCGATCAAAGAAACGCGGTTTCTCGACAGTCCGCAAATACAACGGGACTTGCAGGGTACGGGTATCGATTGGGATAAGTTAAAACATGAGGTTACGACCGTCTATGTGATCCTGCCCGCCGATCGGCTCGACACCCATGCCAACTATCTGCGTCTCGTCATCGACTCTGCGTTGCGGGTGCTGCTCCGCTCGCAGCCAGGCGAGGCGCTGCCGCCCGTGCTCTTCATCCTCGATGAATTTGCCCACCTCGGTTACTTGCCGCCAATCGCGAGTACGACGGGGATCGCAGATGGCACCGGCGTCCAACTCTGGCCGTTTCTGCAAGATCTCAACCAGCTCAAGACAGTCTATCAAGATCGCTGGCAAACGCTCCTCGGCAACGCCGCGGTGTTCACCGCCTTCGCGCCTCGCGATCCCGCCACCGCCCAATATCTGTCCGCTCGCTCCGGCAGCAAGACCGTCATCGTAGAGACTAGAAGTGAGCACGCGGAGGGAACCGAGGCAACGCCTGGAGGCGATCCAGGTGCGCCGTCATTCAAACGCGAGCACACGACGGCAATGCCTGAGCGCCAAATGCTCTGCCTTGTGGAACCTGTCAAAAACGCGTTCATGAGCAGAGCACCGGGCTACTGGAACACGAATTTCAACGAAGACCTCGATCCAAATCCATACCACCAAGCCTGAATCATTTTTGCCTGCCACGTGCGAACGGCTCCAACCGCGACTCCAAAACCGTTTCACCCGTAACTAGATTTATTCTAAGATAAATCCCCCTGACGTTGACACCCTGAAGGGCGAAACGGTCTGGAGCAATCCCATGTCACAGCACATGCAATTCAAGCCGTCGGCCGCAAACGCGCAACTTGACTCCGTTCCTTACCAATCCGGGTTCGGCAACCAGTTCCAGTCGGAGGCCGTGCCGGGCAGCCTTCCGGTCGGCCGCAACAGTCCCCAACGCGCGCCGTTCGGACTTTATGCCGAGCAGATATCCGGCACTGCCTTCACTGCGCCGCGTCACGAAAACCGTCGCACCTGGACCTACCGCATCTGGCCGTCGGTGATGCACAAACCTTACCGGCGCGTCGACAACGGCAGGCTGCGCACCGGACCGTTCAACGAGACCCAAGCGACGCCGTCGCAATTGCGATGGAGCCCTTTCCCGATCCCGGAATCGCCGACCGATTTCATCGATGGCATCGTCACCATCGGGGGCAGTGGTAGCGCCGCCGACCAGTCCGGCATGGCGGTCCACGTCTACGCCGCCAACGCATCGATGAACGACCGCTACTTCTACAATGCGGACGGCGAGATGCTCATCGTGCCGCAACAGGGACATGTCCGCTTCGTGACCGAACTTGGCATCGTGGACGTTGACAATGGCGAGATCGCCATCATTCCACGTGGCCTGCGGTTTCGTGTTGAACTGCCGGATGGCCCGTCGCGGGGCTACATCTGCGAGAATTACGGTCAGGCCTTCCGATTACCGGAACTGGGGCCGCTGGGGGCCAATGGACTCGCCAATCCGCGCGATTTCCAGGTGCCGGTTGCGGCGTACGAGGACAAGGAAGCGCCCTGCACGGTGGTGGCAAAGTTCCAGGGCAATTTGTGGGCGGCCGAAGCGACATATTCGCCGGTCAGCGTCGTCGCCTGGCATGGCAATTTCGTCCCCTACAAATACGATCTCTCGCGCTTCATGGTGATCGGCACCATCAGCTTCGATCACCCGGATCCCTCGATCTTCACGGTGCTGACCGCGCCCTCGGACATTCCGGGCACCGCGAACGTCGATTTCGTCATCTTCCCGCCGCGGTGGCTGGTCGGTGAAGATACCTTTCGACCGCCCTGGTATCATCGCAACGTGATGTGCGAATTCATGGGCCTGCTTAAGGGCGTGTACGACGCCAAGGCACAAGGTTTTCTGCCCGGCGGCGCGAGCCTTCACAACTGCATGAGCGCCCACGGCCCGGACGCCAAAACATTCGAGCGCGCCAGCACTGCCAAGCTCAAGCCCCAAAAGCTCGACA
This sequence comes from Xanthobacteraceae bacterium, assembly GCA_035311445.1. Lineage (GTDB taxonomy): Bacteria > Pseudomonadota > Alphaproteobacteria > Rhizobiales > Xanthobacteraceae > JAJPKK01. Next base: position 4,675 of record DATGCX010000094.1, read on the forward strand.
ACACCATGGCATTCATGTTCGAAAGCCGTTTCGCGATGCGGCTCACCCGCTATGCGCTGGAGTCCTCGGAGCTGCAGCATGACTATTTCGAAGGCTGGCAGGGTTTGAAGCGGCATTTTCAGGCTAAGTAGCCCGGATGCGCCGCAGCGCATCCGGGAAAAAACGAGCCACGGAGAAGCGCTGCCCCGGATGGAGGGACCGCACGCAAAAATGGTGTGCGGTCCCTCCATCCGGGGCGACAAGCCAACCAGCAGAAAGGATCTCCCGTGGACGCTGTTGCCCCCGTCGTTGCGGGTATGCCGCGCGTGCTCCTGCGTATCGAAGGTGCCGGCATATTTGCCATCGCAGCCGTTTTGTACTGGCGGCTGGGCGAGGCCTGGTGGCTTTTTGCGGTCCTGTTTCTTGCGCCTGACCTGTCTTTCCTCGCCTATCTGGCAGGAGCCCGCGTCGGCGCCCTTGCGTATAATTTGCTGCACACCGTCGTCGGTCCGATCCTGCTGGCCCTTGCCGCCCTGTTTCTCCCATATGAGCCGGCGATGGCGATCGCCCTGATCTGGCTCGCCCACTGCGGATTCGATCGGGCGCTGGGTTATGGGCTGAAGTACGATGCCGGGTTCGGTTTTACCCACCTCGGTCGCATTGGACGCGCAGCTTGATACTGTTCTGTCTCCAATAGCGAGGCCCGATTTCACACATGACCATCGACCCGACCCATGATCCGGCGCTGAGGAGCTTTGTCGCCAGTGCCAATGCGCCGGATTGCGATTTTCCGATTCAGAACCTGCCCTATGGGGCATTCCGTCGCCGCAGCTCGACCGGAACGCCGCGGATCGGGGTCGCCATCGGAGACCAGATCCTCAATATTGCGGCGGCAGCCGATCTCCTCGACGGCGCCGCGGGGCATGCCGCCGCAGCCTGTGCGGTCCCTCACCTCAATGATCTGATGAAGCTTGGGCCGGCGTCCTGGGCCGCACTGCGGTCAGGGTTGTCGCAGCTTTTGAGTACCGACAGAGCAGACCGCCAATCCCGCGTCGAGCGCCACCTCACGCCGATCGCGGCAGCCGAATTGTTCGTGCCGGTAAAAATCGGCAACTTCACGGACTTCTTCGCCTCCATCTTCCACGCCACCAATGCGGGCCGGCTGTTCCGCCCCGACAGCCCGCTGCTGCCCAACTACAAGTACGTGCCAGTCGCCTATCACGGCCGCGCGTCTTCGGTGCTGGTGAGCGGAACGCCGGTGCGTCGGCCGTCGGGCCAGACCAAGCGCAGCGAAGACATCGTCCCGGTCTATCGACCCGCGCGCAGCCTCGACTACGAGTTAGAGCTTGGTTTCTACATAGGTCGACCCTCCACGCTGGGGACGCCCGTGCCGATTGCCCAAGCCGGCGCGCATGTATTCGGCTACTGCCTGCTCAACGACTGGTCCGCACGGGATATCCAGGCCTGGGAAGCCCAGCCGCTCGGGCCGTTCCTTGCCAAGAATTTCGCGACGTCGGTCTCGCCTTTTGTCGTCACAGCGGCGGCGCTGGCGCCGTTTCAAACCGCGGCGTTCAAGCGACCGGCAGACGATCCGGCGCCGCTGCCGCATCTGACGGTGCCGCATGACCAGGCAACAGGAGGCCTCGATATTACGATGGAAGCCTTCGTTCTCACGGCGGAAATGCGCGTCCAGCGCGCTCCGCCATTTCGCCTGAGCCGCGGGTCGTTCGCGCAGCTCTACTGGACGGTCGCCCAGATGGTTGCCCACCACACCAGCAGCGGCTGTAATGTCGAAATCGGCGACCTGATGGGCTCCGGGACGGTATCGGGACCGGAGCCGGACAGCTGGGCGAGCTTACTGGAGCTCAGCAAAGGCGGCCGCGAGCCGATTGCTTTACCAAACGGCGAAACGCGGCGGTTTCTCGAGGACGGCGACGAGGTGATCTTCCGCGCCCACTGCGAGCGCGCGGGCTTCGCGCGCATCGGCTTCGGCGAGTGCCGTGGCATCATCGAGTCGGCGTGACGGCGTACATACTGCTGGCTACACTGTGATTTGCACCGCAGCAATTGCGGCTGTGGCGCCGTCGGCGGTATGCGCAGACTCGGTTTCAACGCAGCTCCAAATCCGCGCGCGAATGGACGGAGCGCGTCCGTAGCTGCTAAGCTCATATTTCGCTGAATTCAGCGCGTGCGCTTTCTCAAGCCGGACGGCGAGTCACCAGATTTGGTGCCCTGCCCAAGAGCCGCCTTGTGGGGAGGTATCCAATGAAGCGCATTCTGCTCGGCGTGCTGTTCGTTAGCGTCGTTGCCTGCGGATATTATTATCGGGGCTACCTTTTCGAAGCGGGGACCGAAACCCGGGCGGCACGCCCTGTGGCGATTCAACCTGTCGTGGCCGATGTCGCCGTCGAAATGCCGATGCCTGTCCAGGTGTCCGCGATCGGAAGCGTGCAGCCGATCGCGACCGTGATGATCAAGTCGCGCGTTGATGGACAGATTGCCCAGGTTCATTTCAACGAGGGGCAGGAAGTCAAAGAGGGCGATGTTCTCTTTACGCTCGATGATCGGGCATTGCGAGCCCAGCTTGCACAAAGCGAGGCAACCCTCGAACGCGATCGGGCATCGCTTCAACGCGCCAAATTAGAGGTTGCGCGTCAGAGCGGACTTGCGACCCGCGGCGTCGCGTCGGTGCAAAAGTTCGAAGACGTGGAGACAACTTTGGCTGTCTTCGAAGCCACCGCTCGCGCGGCCGAAGCGGCCGTCGAAAGTGCCCGGATCAACTTGAACTACGCGACAATTGTTGCGCCGATCAACGGCAGGACCGGATCGGTCACTCTCAAGAAAGGAAATCTCGTCAAAGCGACCGAACTGTCGTCGTCAATTCCGCTCGTCACCATCACGCAGCTGAGGCCGATCTACGTTACGTTCACGGTACCCGAGGGGCATCTCGCCGAGCTTCGCGCGGCCGCGGCCGCCGGGAGCCTGCCGGTTGCTGTGACCATCCCCAGCCAGCCGCAAATCCCGGTCACCGGCACTCTCGTCTTTATCGACAATAAGGTCGACGTAGCAACCGGCACCATTACGCTGAAGGCGGAGTTTTCGAACGACGATACCCGGTTGTGGCCCGGGCAATTCGTCAACGTCACGCTGACGCTTGGGGTTCAGGCAAATGCGGTGGTCGTGCCGAGCGCTGCAGTCCAGATCGGCCAGAACGGCCCTTATGTCTTCGTGGTCCGCCCCGATTCGACCGTCGAGCTGCGGCTGGTCCGCGTCGACCGCACGATCAACGGCAGCACTCTGATTGCCGAGGGGCTGGTGCCCGGTGAGGGAGTCGTGGTGGACGGCCACCTCCGGCTCGACAATGGCACGCGGGTTGCGGCTCAAAAGTCCGAGCGGACACCGCCGCCCAAGCCGCCGGCCATTCCGGTCGCGGAGCGCTAGCGATGAATCTGCCGGCGCTATGCATCCGTCGCCCTGTGATGACGACGTCATTGACGTTGGCGATCGTCCTGGTCGGCCTGATAGGGTACTTGTACCTGCCGGTCGCAGCTCTGCCGAAAGTGGACTTCCCGACCATCACGGTATCCACGAGCTTGCCGGGCGCCAGCCCCACCACGATGGCGGCCGCGGTCGCATCGCCGCTCGAACGTGAATTCGCCGCCCTTGCAGGCGTCGACTCCATCACATCGGTGAGCGGGCTCGGAGTGGGCCGGATCACCGTCCAGTTCAATCTCAACCGGAATATCGACGCCGCGGCACAGGACATCCAGGCAGCGATCGCCAGCGCCTCGCGCAAGCTACCGGCCGAAATGACGGCGCCGCCCGTGTACCGCAAGGTCAATCCGAGCGATACGCCGGTTTTGCTGTTGACGCTGAGATCGGCGACCCTGCCGCTGCCGGTCATAAACGAATATGTCGAGATCAACATTGGGCAGCGCGTGTCGACGTTGCCCGGAGTCGCGCAGGTCTTCACCTACGGCTCGCAGAAATATGCGGTCCGGGTCCAGGTTGACCCCGATTTGCTGGCCATCCGCGGCATCGGGCTCGACGAGGTTCAAAAAGCGCTCGCCACCGCCAGTTCAAATATGCCGGTCGGATCGCTCAGCGGACCGCAAAGGGCCGCGACGTTGCAGGCGGATACCGAACTGACAAAGGCTTCCGCTTACGAACCGCTGATCATTACCTATCGTAATGGTGCTCCGGTGCGCCTCGGCGAAGTAGCGCGCGTAATTGACAGCGTCTTGAGCGACAAGGGGGCAAACTGGTTCAACGGCGCGCGGGCGATGTCGGTCCCAGTCCTCCGGCAAGCGGACGCCAACACCGTCGAGGTCGCGAATCGCATCAAGGCTTTGCTCCCCGCTCTTCGCGCAGAGCTCCCCGGAGCTATCGATCTCGCCGTTCGCAATGACCTTTCGGTATCCATTCAGGCCGCCGTCTCCGACATGCAGCACACGCTGGCGCTTACGGTGGTTCTGGTCGTCCTCGTCATCTTTCTGTTCGTGCGGCGGCTGTCAGCGACCATCATTCCGGCGCTCGCTTTACCGGTTTCCATTGTTGGCACGTTTGCGGCGATGTATATCGCGGGCTACGGCCTCGACAATGTTTCACTCATGGCGCTCACGCTTGCGGTGGGTTTTGTGGTCGACGATGCCGTCGTCATGCTCGAAAACATCGTCCGCCACAGCGAGGCTGGCCTGACCCCGATGGAGGCGGCCCTCAAGGGGGCGCGTGAGATCACCTTCACCATCATATCGATGACGCTGTCACTGGTCGCAGTGTTCATCCCGGTATTTTTCATGGGGGGCATTATCGGCCGGGTCTTCAACGAGTTTGCGGTCGTGATTGGGCTTGCTGTTCTGGTATCCGCATTCGTTTCATTGACGCTGACGCCCATGCTGTGCAGCCGCTTTTTGCGCACGCACGAGCGTGTTGCCGAAGGCGGAGCGATCGTACGCTTGCTCGAGCGCGGCTACTTGGCCATGCTCCGGACCTACGAATGGTCGCTGGAATGGGTCCTGCGTCATCCGCGATTGACCCTCGGCGTGACAATCCTGACGATCGCAGTGACCGGATATCTGTTTTACGCAATTCCCAAAGGTCTCTTCCCGGTCGAGGATACCGGCTTCATCACAGTGGGCACCGAGACGGCCGAAGACACCTCGTTCGGCGGGATGGTGGAGAAGCAGCTCAAGGTCGATGCGATTATTCGCGCCAGTCCCTATGTGGCCGTCTACAACAACGAGGTCGGGTTGGTCGGGGCGAGAATGGGAGTGAACGGCGGCGCATTTTACATTCAGCTCAAACCGCGCAACCAGCGACCGCCGGTTTCCCAGGTCATTCAGGAACTGCGCCGCCAGGTCAGGACGGTGACGGGAATCAACGTGTTTTTCCAGCCGGTCCAGAACCTCAACATTGGGGTTCGATCGACGCGGAGCCTTTACCAGTACACGCTGCAGTCCGGCAATCTCGACGAGCTTTACCGCTTTGCGCCGCTGGTTGAGGCGCAAATGCGTAGGCTTCCTGCCCTCCAGGACGTTGGCTCGGATTTGCAGATCAAGAGTCCTCAGGCGATTGTCAACGTCGACCGCCAGAAGGCGGCAGCTCTCGGTCTCTCCGCGGAACAAATACGCACCACGCTTTACAATTCCTTTGGATCGCGGCAGGTCGCAACGATCTTCACGGCTAACAATGACTACGCGGTCATTCTGGAGCTCGGCCCCTCGTTCCAGGAGAGTGCAGATAGCTTATCGAAACTGTTCGTGAGATCGAGCACCGGCCAATTGATCCCACTCGGTACGGTCGCCACCGTAAGCCACGTGGCCGGCCCGCTGACGGTCACTCACCTGGGCCAGCTTCCGGCCGTGACCATCTCGTTTAACCTGGCACCAGGCGTGGCTCTCGGCGAAGCGATCGATCGGATCCAGGACATGGAGAAGCAGTTAGCGCTGCCGGCGACGATCACGCCGGCCTTCTCCGGTACCGCGCAGGTCTTTCAGCAGTCATTGCGTGGTCAGGGCTGGCTGCTGCTGGCGACTGTCATCGTCATTTATCTGGTGCTGAGCATTCTTTACGAAAGTTTCCTTCATCCGATCACTATTCTTTCGGGACTGCCGGCGGCCGGTGTTGGTGCGCTCCTGACCCTCATGCTGTTCAAGATGGACCTCAGCGTGATTGCCATCATCGGAATAATCATGCTGGTCGGGATCGTGAAGAAGAATGCAATCATGATGATCGACTTCGCATTGGACGCGCAGCGCAACCATGGCGAGACCCCGCGACGGGCGATCCACCAGGCCTGCCTGCTGCGGTTCCGCCCCATCATGATGACGACGGCGGCAGCGATCATGGGAGGTCTGCCGATAGCGCTCGGACTCGGCGCCGGCGCCGAGTTGCGCCAACCGCTGGGCGTTGCCGTGGTCGGCGGACTGCTGACCTCCCAGCTCCTCACCCTCTACATCACGCCCGTCATCTATCTTTCGCTCGAGGACGCACGCCGCAACGTGTTCGGTCTGTTTGGCCGCGTTCCCTCCGTGCCTCCCGCTCAACCCGCCGAATGAGGCGGTTGGCGTGGCGAGCTGGCGTGGTCACGCCAACACATTCATACCCGTCATTCCGGGGGCGCCGCGACGCGGCTTATGGACGGGTTTGACGCGCTAGCCTGTTACCTTTGATATTTCGATAACTTGTTGCTGAAAATCGGCCGCTGGCGGCATCCTAACCCCCGGTCTATCCCTAGTCTCTGGGAAGCCCGCTGGCGCGTCGGCCGGCTGGCTGACCTTGAGTAGCGGCCGGCGCCCGCGGGCTTATGGACGGCCTTCCTGGCGAGGCTGGCGTGGCCGGCCCGGTAGCGCTGACGGCCGCAGCACCCACCACGGCCTTGACACGGTGTCGGCACTGCTTGCCCGCCGTTTCGTTTTCTATGAACCGCGTCGACAATGGTACCGCAACAACATCAAATAAACGGGTAATTTTTCGTTAGAACGTTGTGTTGACGCGTCCTACGGTCCGCGGGTACTTACCTATAGGCGGCAACGCTGGGAGGGGGCTCAATGATCCGTAATTTTGTTGTCGGTTTGGGTTGCGCTGTGGCGGCAATGATGCCGAGCTGCGGGTCGGTAGCGTTCGCGGTGACGCTTTGTAACCACCATGTAGTCTCAAAAGGGACCGAGAATTTCGTCGGGCAGATCGCACTATTTGGTGAGATGTGCTTCCATGTGTACAACCTGCAAACAAATCTACCTGCGCGAGTGAGATTCAAGGACTTGATTAACGGTAAGCCTCGTGACCTCGACTTTCATGCCGGCGTAAGATGCTTGACCAATTACACTGTACTTTATCGCGTTTATATCACGGCTCTGAATGAGGATGTAACGGTAGACGCGTGTTCGGATGAGTAAGTCGATTTCGACTACAAATCCGGGGGGTGAAAAAAAGCCCGGCATGAAGCCGGGCAAGTCGTCTATATCGCGATATGGGCTTTACGCGCCATTCTCGATTATAAGCACGTCGCTGTGGTTGACATGCCGCATCAAGGCGCGCAGTGCTTTCGCAGCCATCACAAGGTCGCGGGCCTGTTCGGGTTCGTTCCGCAACAGGATGCTTGTCGCACGCGCCGTCAGTCGATCGCAGAGACTTGTGATCTCACCGATCGTCAACGTGACAGACGCTTTCTTTCGGGTAGAGTCGTTCTTCTTCCGGGCTTGGGCGTCCGCGCTTTGCCTTCGGTGGTGCCGCTGCGGGCTTTTCAACATCTGCCGTCCATAACTTGACGGCGTGGATAACCACCCGTGGCGGTCGGGGCGGTGTCGGTGGTGGCTATCACGTTCTATCCGCATCGGAACATTTCAATGGCGGTTTCAAAGATCAAGGTTCGCGACGGTGCGCAGCTCGCCTATGAAGTGCGCGGCCGAGTGAAGGAAGCAAACCCGCTCGTCCTCATCCATTCGCTGGCCATGGACCACACGTTCTGGAACGCCGTCACGCCGTCACTGAGCGAAACGACTGCGGTGCTGACCTATGACTGCCGTGGCCATGGCCAATCCGACAAGCCTGACGGCCTATATCTGGTGGAGCAGTTTGCCGACGATCTCATCGATCTTCTCGATCATCTGGGTTGGCGCTCCGCCATCATTGCCGGCGCGTCGATGGGCGGTTGCATCACGCTCGCATTTGCAGCGGCCCACCCGGAACGTGCCGTGGCGCTTGATTTGTTCGACACTACGGCGTGGTACAATGCGCCCGACAAGTGGGAGGAGCGCGCCGCAGCGGCCGAGGCCATTCATTCCGGGAGCGTCGCAAGGACGTGCTGGACGCGGCCGTTGCGGTATTTCTCGCCAACCCGGCGCGGTGCTATGCCCAGACCTGCCGGATGCTCGGGGCCTGCAATCTCACCGCCGCGCTGCCGCGCCTGAAGATGCCGGTCCGGATTGCGGTGGGCGAACAGGATTATGCGGCGCCGGTTGCCATGTCGGAGGCGCTGCATCGGGGCATCGAGGGCTCGACGCTGACCGTAATCCCGAACGCCCGGCATCTCATTCCGCTCGAGTGCCCGGAGCGGATCGTGGCCGAGTTGCAAAAGCTCCTCGAAACGGCACCGGTACAATGATCGTGACCGGCGAAATCACCCTTCCGGCGCCCCGCGAGACGGTGTTCGGGGTGTTGCAGAACGCACCGTTCTTTGCGTCGTGCGTGGAGGGCGTGCGCGACCTCAAGGAGATCGACGCCACTCACTATGATGCGGTTCTCGACACAAAAATCGCTTATCTGAAGTTCAGCTTCAAGGTAAGCGTAGAGGTCACCCGGCTGTCGCCGCCCGATCGCATCGAGGCCAAAATCGAAGGCGCGCCGCTCGGCATTGTCGGGCGTCTCACCGCCGTGTCCACCACCGACCTCATCGAGGTGGGTGACGAGACGCTGGTGAAATACGCAATCGACGCCACCATCACCGGCAAGCTCGGCAGCATGGGCCAGCCGGTGCTCAAGTCCAAGGCCAAGGAAATGGAACAGAAATTTGCCGAGAAAATGCGCGCGGCCTTCGCGGGACCGTTGCTGCCTGGCGCATCGGGAGTCGCCTCATGACACCATTCGAGCTTGCCGAACCTGCAACCATTAAGGAGGCAGTGGACCTGCTGGATCCCGATGACGCTTCGGTGCGCCCACTCGGCGGCGGCACGGCCCTGATGCTGATGATGAAGGCCGGCGTGTTTCGCCCGACCCGGCTGGTCAGCCTGCGCAAGATCACCGCGCTGTCGCGCATCGCCGCGACCCCGGATGGTTGCCTTGCGATTGGCGCGTTGACTCCACTGTCCGATGTCGAGCGCTCGGCCGAGGTAGCGTCGCGCGCCGGCGTGATCGTGCGCACGATGCGGCAGCTGTCCAACGTGCGGGTTCGTAACGTGGCCACCGTCGGCGGCTGCCTTGCCCACGGCGACCCGCACATGGATCTGCCGCCGGTGCTGATGGCGCTCGATGCCGATATTCGGGTGGTGGGCTGTTCCGGCGAGCGCACCCTCAAGGTCGAAAATCTGTTTGCCGGCTACTACGAGACTGTGCTCAAGCGCGACGAAATCATCACGGAATTGCGGATTCCGGACCAAGGGGAGCGCCGTGCCGCTTACCTCAAGTGCACCACCGGCTCCGCCGACGACTGGCCGGCGCTTGGCGTCGCCGTGTCGTTCGAGGCGGACGGTGCGACGATCCGTGCGCCCCGCGTCGTCGTCAGCGCCGCGACCGAGAAGGCGATCCGCCTCAAGGGTGCAGAGGAGGTTCTCTCCGGTGCCACGGTCGATGCCCCCCTGCTGACCCGCGCTGGTGATGCCGCCGCCGATGAGGCCGAAACGGTATCCGATGTGCGCGGCTCGGCGCCCTACAAGCGCGAGCTGGTGCGGGTCTATATGCGCCGTGCCGTGCGGCAGGCGTTCGAAAATGCGTTCGATGGCCAAGTTCGCGGAGCGGCATACTGATGGCAACCGCAACCATAACGACCGGTCCTTCCGGAAGTCAGATCGGCCGCAGCCTCCCGCGGCTCGAAGGCCGCGAAAAGGTGACCGGCCGGGCCGAATACACCCACAACCTGCGCCTGCCCGGCATGCTGTACGGCAAGGTGTTCCGCTCGACGGCCGCCCACGGCCGCATCAAATCGATCGACGCCAGCGCCGCAAAGGCAGTGCCTGGCGTTTATCGGGTCGTCACCTCCGAGGACGTGATCAAGGTTATTCCGCACCCCTATTACGGCCCGGCCTTCCATGATCAGCCCATCCTTGCGATCGGCAAGGTGCATTATGTGGGCGAGCCGGTCGCCGTTGTGCTGGCGGAGGACCCGCACGTCGCCGAAAACGCGGCTGCCCTCATCGTCGCCGAATACGAAGAGCTGCCGGCGGTATATGACGAAGTCGAGGCCGCGCAGAACAAGATTCTGGTGCACGACGAACTCAAGCCGGCCGGTACGTTCGCCGATTTGAAGCATCTCAAGGGCGTCAAGGGCACCAACATCGCGCTTGACTATCAGCTGCGCAAAGGTGACGTGGACAAGGCCTTTGCGGAAGCCGCGCACGTCTTCGAGCACGAATTCCGCACCCAGAAGGTGCTGCATCTTCCCTTTGAGCCGTTTGTCTCTATCGCCGATTACAAGAGCAATCGTCTCACGCTCTACACGGCGTCGCAGGGCCCGTCTTTCGTGCGCATCGAAATCGCCCGCCTGCTTGGCTGGCCCGAGAACCGCGTGCGCATCAAGGTGCCGTTCCTTGGCGGTGGCTATGGCGCCAAACTCTACATCAAGCTCGAAGCGCTGGTGACGGCGCTGTCGATGATTGCCAAGCGCCCCGTCAAGGTTGCGCTGCCGATGGAAGAGGTGTTCTACACCATCACCCGGCATCCGATGACATTCCGGATCAAGAGCGGCGTCGACAGGGATGGCCGCATTACGGCGCGGCGTTGCGAGGTGTTCTGGAACGGCGGCGCCTACGCGGATGTCGGACCGCGGGTGGCGCAGAAATCGGGCTTCACGGCTTCGGGACCTTACGACATCGAGAACGTGTCGATCGATTCCTACGCCCTCTACACGAACCAGCCGCCGGCAGGCGCGTTGCGTGGTTTCGGGGTGCCCCAGCTCGTCTGGGCTTATGAGAGCCACACCGACATGATGGCGCGGGCCCTCAGGACTGATCCGCTCGGGTTCCGTCGCCGCAACATAACACGCGAGGGCGGCAAGCACACCACCGGCACACCGCTCAAGGACGCCCCGGTCGAAAAGGTGTTGGAGCACGTCGCCGCCCGGATGAACTGGGACAAACCCCTCGATCGCGGCACCGGCACGATTCGGCGCGGCCGCGGACTTGCGATCGCCATCAAGGCCGTGATCTCGCCGACCACCTCGGTTGCGATCGTGAACGTCAATGCCGACGGCAGCACCACGCTCTATTGCGGCACAATCGACATGGGCCAGGGCTCCGACACCGCGATGGCGCAGATGGTGGGGGAAATCCTCAACATTCCGGCCGAGTCCGTGAACGTGGTGCCGCGCGACACCGACGTCACGCCCTATGACATGGGCACGCTCGGATCGCGCTCGCTGTTCCACATGGGCCATGCGGTGAAGCAAGCGGCCGAGGAGGCGCGTGACAAGATTCTGGCGCTCGCCCGCGATCTCGGCCTGCCAGAAGCCACCAACTATTCCGTCGCCGACCTGTTCCAGAAGAAATACGGCATGCAGGCCGGCAACATCGTGGGCACCGGCATTTACAAGCCTGACTACGTCCCGCCCCAGCCCGGTACCGGGCTCACGCCGAACGTCACGCCGTTCTGGATGGTGTCTGGGGTCGGCGCCGAGGTCGAGGTCGACACCGAGACCGGGCACGTGCGCATCACGCGCCTCATCAATGTCTGTGACATCGGCCGGCCGATCAATCCGAAGATCTGTGAGTCCCAGATTTCGGGCGCCAGCCTGATGCAGCTCGGCTTCACGATGTTCGAGAAGATGCATTTCGATGGCGGGCAAGTGACGAATGCATCGCTGGCGGACTACAAGATCCCGGGCCTGCACGATTTGCCGGTGATATTCGAGAACGAAACCATCGACGCCTACCAGGCCAACGGACCATTCGGCGGCAAGGGCGTCGGCGAGGTCGCGACCTTCTGTGTATCGCCGGCCATCGGCAACGCCATCGACGATGCCGTCGGAGTGCGGCTAACCGAGTTGCCGCTCAATCCGGAAGCGGTGCTCCGCGCGCTGTGGGCGAAGGAGAAGAGGCCGCTGGAGGAGGCGTGATGATGCGCGGCGTAACATTCCCGAGGGCGTCATCACCCGCAAAAGCGGGTGATGAAGTAACCATCGAGTTTCGACGGGATCACTGCCCTACAATCGCGCCGGTGGCTACTGGATGCCCCGCTTTCGCGGGGCATGACAAGGCTGTTGCGATTGTAAGCAACTTCAATTCCCTGAGTGCAACATGACCTCGACCCGAACCATCTCCTTCACCCTCAACGGCGAGCAAGTTTCGGCGCGCATTGCCGCTCACCACAGTCTGCTTGAAGTGGTGCGCAATGACTTCAGCCTCTACGGCGCACGTGAGAGCTGCGGCCAAGGGCTGTGCGGGTGCTGCACTCTGATCGTCGACAGCCGTGCAGTTTCCGGTTGCCTGTTCCTGGCTGCTTTTGCGGACGGTGCGACGGTGGAAACAGTCGAGCACCTTGACCGCGACAACGTCCTTGACCCGGTCCAGGAGGCGTTCATCGAGGAGGGCGCGTTCCAATGCGGCTTCTGCACGCCCGGCTTCGTGCTGATGGTTAAGCAGCTGCTCGACGAGCATCCTGACCCTGATGACGATCGCATCCGCCACTATCTTTCAGGCAATCTGTGCCGCTGCGGTGCTTATCCGGAAATCATCAAGGCGGTGAAGTCAGCTGCGCGCAAACGTCAGGCCAGCAAGCCAGCTTAAACCGAAGGACCGTGCCATGTCACAGGCCGTGATCGTCGGCGAACTCCCATGGTATCGCCTGCTCAACCACAGCCAGTGGAACACCCTCATCGCATCCAATCTCGGCTGGATGTTCGATGGCTATGAAACGTTTGCGCTGGTGATGGCCGTCGGCGTCGCGCTACGTCAATTGCTTGAACCTTCACAGTACGGCCAGATTCCGGCTTATGCGGGCATCGTCATCGCGCTGACGCTGCTCGGCTGGGGCATTGGTGGCCTCGCCGGTGGCGTGATTACCGATTATCTGGGCCGCAAGCGCACCATGATGCTGGCGATTATCTCGTATTCCGTTATGACGGGGCTCAGCGCGTTCGCATGGGATTGGGTGTCGTTTGCGGTGCTGCGCTTTCTGGTCGGGGTCGCTATTGGGTCCGAATGGGTGACGGGCGCGTCCATCGTCGCAGAGCTGTGGCCCGAAAAGGCGCGCGGCCGCGGCGTCGGCCTGATGCAATGCGGCCTCGGTATCGGGTTTTTCCTGGCATCATTCGCCTGGCTCTTCGTCGGCGCCATGGGGCCGAACGCATGGCGTTACATGTTCCTGATCGGCGTATTGCCGGCCCTGTTGACATTCTGGGTACGTCGGTCCATTCCCGAATCCGAGCGCTGGGAGCGCGTCAACGATCAGCGGCGAGCGGCCGTTGCGCGCAAGCGCGGCGGCGCTGCGCTCGGAGTACAGGACGCGGCGCTGGCGCGCTTCACGGTGACCGACCTGTTTGTCGATCCGGAAATCCGCAGGCGCATTGTTCTGGGCCTGCTGATCTCGCTTGCCACCACGTTTGCGTTCTGGGGCATTTCTGCCTGGATCCCGCCTTACATCGGTGCGGAGGCCGTCAAGGCCGGATTGCAAAACCAGGAATGGCAGAGCTATGGCGGCATGGCGCTCAATGGCACCGCGGTCATTGGCTATATCGGCTTTGGCTTCCTGGCTGATGCCTTCGGTCGCAAGCCCGTGACGATCGCGTATATCGTCGCATCGCTGCTGTCGATATTGCTGTTGTTCTGGTGGGCTGAGAGCCTGACCGTCATGCTCATCGGCGCGGGGCTATGTGGCGCGTTCGTATCCGGCCAGTACACCTGGATGCCGGCGTGGCTGCCCGAGCTGTTCCCGACCCACATGCGGGCGACGGCCGCCGGTTTCGTGTTCAATACGCCCCGCCTGATCGCCTGGCTCGGCCCGATCATTTCCGGTTGGATCATCGCGAACCTGGGCGGCTTCAGTCACGCAGCGCTTGCGATTTCATTGATCTATATCGTGAGCCTGGCGGCAGCCCCTTTCCTGCCGGAAACCAACGGCAAGCCATTGCCGGCATAGATGGCCACCGCTGTGCCATGTTCGACTATTCCGGAGCTTGATCAAGACCACGCTTAAGCAGCCCCCTCACAACCGGCGGCAGCTCAAGCTTACTCGCATGGGCCTGGCCCTGCGCCGACATCTTGTTCCAGGTCTTGGCGAGGATCCTGGCGAGCTTGGTTTCATCGGTCTTACGCAGGAAGTCGCTCAGATAGTACTCGAGGAAGACCGTGCAGACCACGTCTTCGAGCATTTGCGCTTCGGGATCGCTGCGCAACCGCTCCTTGCGCACGATCGCGCCGACGCGAGCTATCTCGTGCGGCCCATAGCCGGCCGCGGCCATAATCTCACCGAGCCGACGCGCGTGGAATTCTTGGAGATCATTGCGCCATTTCAGATAGCTCGCACGGCCTGCCGGATATCCATTCCGCGGCGAGGTCCAGCGTTCGATGTGCTGGCCACGCGCGGCAATCCGCAACTGCTCCGACGCATTCGGGGCCATCCGCGCGAGGGCGTCGCTCATGCGTTGCCCATACAGGAGTTCCGCCGGCACGGCGCGGCCGTCGATTTGTATGACATTCGGATCGCGCGCATTCGCGTGATCGATTGCCGCAATGACGTCGACAAAACGTTTATCCGAGTCGGTCATGAGCCGTTATCGGGCGTACATTCAAAATGTGGCGACGTATTCCGACGCCGAGAAAATTCTACAGAATTTTGTTGTCTGGTGCGAACCAGGCTTTTTCTGCTGGATGGTTTATCTTCTACCGCACCACGCCCGATATGCAACACGGCTTGTGGTGTGGCGCCCTCACGTGGTCCTTCAGGAAGCACCGCGCTTCCGGACCGAGGTAGCCGGGTCGCACATAGGTCCAGGCGCGGCATTGGGGTTCGGCATCGCAGGCCATCTTGCAGGTTTCACCTATGGGATCCGGCGCCACATCGAGATTGCGGTAATCGCCGCCGGTACGATCAATGGAAAATTCCCGCATGCCATGACGCGGCTCGATCACACCGGCGCCGCGGACACCGGATGCGGAGGCGCCGTCTTCCACCCGGGGCGGCACCTGGCTCTTGAGCCAGCACACCCCCGCGCGATCGGCGGTCGGGTAATTGAAGCTCCAGGCCCGGCAGCGGGGCTCCCGGTCACACCGGGCAGCGCATGCACCAGGATCGCCGGACCGCACCGTAAAATTCGCATAATCACCACCACGGCGATCGAACCCTACCTGTGCGCAAGACTCCGGCGGGAGGCAAAGGACAGCGGCAATAGTTAAAGTCAGCGCAATAAAGGCTCGAATCATTTAATGCCCTGGCTATCGACGGCCCGCCCCACAGCCGCGCTCCGCCCCTATGTGGATTTTAAAGAATTGCTGGCATTGAGGCGAGAGCCGTCTCCCCGAAATTCTCAGCTGCGATTTGACGCGCCCCAGGCCTTGCGTTGATGCATCCCCTCGCTGCCGGTGCTACGTTCGCGCCCCGCGCAGCCTGACGCCACCTGCTCATCGCACAAATCATCACATATGGTAAACAATTGGCGTTTGCTCAGGTTCCGGAAGAGGGCAAGCCGGGCGCACGACTGAGGCAACCGCACAGGAATTGGCTGGAGCGACGGCATGAGGAAGGCCTGCCGTCGTTGCCCTGCTGTTGCTCGCAATCGCCGCGATAAGTGAGCCGCTGGTGCACTGCTGTGAGTCTCGGTGTCGTAGCTCTTAGCTAAGTCGTTTCCGCGTAACAGGCAGGAAACGCTTATAAATGGTTTATGGCAAGTACATAAGCGACTCGCCCATTCGGATCTTCGCGCCATCCTTGACGTTATCGCATAGCCGCAAATCCGGGTGAGCGAACACGATAATGGTCGACCCATGCTCGAACCAACCCATTTCCTGGCCTTTCTTTAGCCAAGCGTCGCATGCAATGACATTGGGACCGCGGTGCTCCAGGTTGAGCAGGACATTCGGGAAATGCAGGCGGATGCCGGCGACGAGTACCGCCGCTACGGGCACCAAGGTCATGGGATGACCGGTGGCGCTGAGCGTTGTTTTCAAAAGAACCCGTTCATTTTTGCAAAACAGTCTTTCGATCCGGCGTAAGGCGGTCGGGTTGACGTTCCAGGTATCTCCGGAAATGTAAATCACCTGCTCGATCCGACAGTCATGCGGCGCGTGAAAACGGTGATACATGCCCGGCGTCAGCCTCAGCGTCACGTACCGGGCGTTTCGATGTGCATCGACCATATCGCGATCACACATGAGATCATCCAGTGCGTAGGGGCGGTCCTTGATTTGATAGAGCGCGGTCTCGGCGACCGCGCCGCATGCCCCGATGATCGCGTCGCACGGGCTTACGACAATCTTCGGATCGTGCTCGACGGGCCTTGCACCGTCCTTGAGTTCGCGGATAAAGCAATCGTGCAAGCTTCGGAAATGAGATTTCTTCGCTTCACTGAGATCCAAATCAGAAAAGAAACGCCATACTCCTATGGAGAGGTCCCGGATCACCGGGTGCTCGATCTTGCTGAACCAGCCGACAAATTGCGTGGCCAGTCGGCGAGGGATGCGGTTGGTCAGCAGGAAATTGAGGTCTTCCTGCTCGAACAGTCGCGTGATGCGGGATCGCAGCGTCATGACGCCGTAAACTCTTGTTGTTAGATCCTGATTCGATGGAAATCAGCGCTACCGCATTGGCTTTCTACGGGATTGGCGCCATTGCCGCTGCCGCTTCGCTATTGGGATTAAAGCGCCGCCTGCAACTGTCCAAGGCGAAATACGCTTCGCTCGACGGCCACGCGCGAATCGCGCGGCGAATAGCCGCCCTCGTGCCGTTCTACGAATACGACGAAGCACGCTTCTTCGGCTCCGATGATGCGCCTCCAGACGTCGCCGCACGCCGTCGGTCTGGTTTCATGCGCCTTTCGACCCTGTATTCGACACGTTTTCGCGAAACGAATCGGCGCACGGCGGAAGTGGTAGACGCCATCTCCGACCTCCAGTTCACGCAGGCCTATCAAGTGCCGTTCCAGTACAGCCGCTTCGTGCGGCGGCATCTCAAACCCGGAGCCTTCGTTGAATCGTCTGAAGGCGTGACAGTCACCGACCTTGACGGCAATCGGTTCTACGATCTCACCGGGTCGTATGGCGTCAATCTCCTGGGCCTTGACTGCTACAAGGGCACGATGGAGCGCGGTCTGGCCCGCGTTCGCGAACTCGGCCCGGTGCTTGGGCCGTATCACCCGGTGATCGCGGACAACGTCAGGCGTTTGACCGATATTTCCGGACTTGATGAAGTTTCGTTTCACATGTCCGGCACTGAGGCTGTGATGCAGGCAGTGCGACTCGCCCGCTATCATACGCGGCGCTCTCACCTGGTACGCTTCTGCGGCGCCTATCATGGCTGGTGGGGCGACGTGCAGCCGGGCATCGGCAATCCGGTGCCAGCGCGGGAAACCTATACGATCAGGGACATTTCGGAGGACTCGCTCCGTCTGCTGCGAACGTATCGTAATATTGCCTGCGTACTTGTTAATCCTCTGCAGGCGCTCCACCCGAATGGGGGGGCGCCAGCCGACTCCTCCCTGGTGGACAGCGCGAGACGCGCGCAATTCGACAAGGAGGCGTACGCCGACTGGCTCAGGCGGCTGCGGGTCGTGTGCACCGAGCGGGATATCGTCTTGATTTTTGACGAGGTATTCGTCGGCTTTCGACTTGCGCTTGGCGGGGCACAGGAATATTTCGGCGTCCGCGCCGATCTGGTGACATACGGTAAGACTGTCGGGGGTGGCCTTCCGATCGGCGTCCTGTGCGGCCGCAAGAACCTGATGAAGCGGTTTCGCGACGACAGGCCGGCTGATATCTGCTTCGCCCGAGGAACGTTCAATTCGCATCCCGTCGTGATGGGCACGATGAACGAGTTCCTGCGACTTTTGGATACGCCGGAGATCCGCGAGCTTTATCGCGATCTCGACACGCGTTGGAACGAGCGGGCCGAGCAGTTGAACACGCGCCTGCGGGATGCTTCCCTTCCCGTACAGATAGCCAACATGTCCTCGATCTGGACGGTCTGCTACACTAGGCCATCTCGTTATAACTGGATGCTGCAGTACTATCTGCGCGCCGAAGGTCTGGCGCTGAGTTGGATCGGTACTGGCCGCCTGATCTTCAGCCTCAATTATTCCGACCGCGATTTCGAGGCGGTCGCCGACCGCTTCGTCACCGCTGCGCGCGCGATGGAGCAGGACGGTTGGTGGTGGTGCAGCCCGTCGGCCACGAATCGGTCGATCAAGCGTGACATCATCAGGGAGATGATCGCGCATCGCTTTTCTACGCGGCGCGAACATGCCCAGTCGAAGCGCGGGAACTAGCATGCTCTGGGAGCTTCTTCGGCGTCCTCCTCGTACGCGTCGGTGCGACAGCCATGATCGATCAACTCGCCCCGGAGCAGGAACAGCGGCGCCCGGTGGTAGAGCTTGATATCGTGGAACGGGTCCGTGAGGATTTTGGTCGCCCATACCAGCCCGGTCTGAAAGTCCTTGATGATGAAAAGCTGGACCGTGCGGAACAGCAGTCCGCCAACACCCACCGCAAGCCAGATTTGCGCCACGTGCCGCACGAACTCGGCGGTGCCAGTATGGGGCCGGAATACGCCGAAATAGGTCGGATTGAAAAAGAGCGGGAGCGGTGATACCGCCCAGATCGCCATCAGCACGGCCTTGCGGCGCAGATTGTAGCCGACCTTAATTTCTTCCTTGTATTCGTGACTTGCCTGATTGACGACGTCGTAATCTCTCGGCTCAAAAAAGAAGTGTCCGATTTGCCGGCTTGTCATCGCCACGAGCCAGCCGATCAACGCCGCAAGTGCGGGGTCTTTGAACACCATCATGTAGGCGAACACGAAACTGGCGGCGCTGACCAGGTGGAGGGACTGATTGATCCGACTGTGATGATAATACCGGTGATCATCCCAACGTTGGACCCTCAGAGCCTCAAGGAAGTCGTGCATCATGTTTCCCCTCCTGAGTAAACTTGTTATGGCTATGGCGATTCGATTAAAGGGATATGACAGAAAAAAAACCGCCGGACGCGGCGGCTTTCAACCTCCGGCAAAACAGCGTTGACCAACCAACCGGTCATGGCGCTTGTAGCTGCTGCCAGGGAGTGGATTGCATGACATTCGTCACTGCGGCGCATCGCGTGAAAGGCCGCGCCAGTCAACGCCTTAAATGACCGCTGACGCGACCGGCCAGTGAAGGCGCTCCGGCGCCTGTGCATAGCGCGCCGCGGCGCGAAGGGGCAGGGTATTTTTCAAGGCGGGAGTTGCGGGGTGTACCCCGACTCCTTTGCGGCGTGAGGACACAAGGAGCCGGGGCCCACGCCGGCTCGCCGCAAGCCGCACGCGTGACTTCTAACGCTGACTCTCTGCATGTAGTTCCGATCGACGCGCAATGCAACCGCGAGCCTCGCCAGGACTGCCTTGGTGCAGGCGGCGGCCCCCAAAAGCGGGGCGTACGAGGCTGTGAGGTATACTGCGCCATAGCGCGAAAGGGGCGGCAGCGTTGGGCGAGAAAAGGGTTGGGCGCCCGGCCCCTCGACTCTCACTGCATTAAGAAGGACCGGGCGTGTGCGTGGCAATCCGTTGGGACAACGCCACGCGAGGCAGAATATTAGCCTGCGCCCGAAACGCCGTCATGGGCCTCCACACGCATGCCGCGCATGCGTCGGCGCTATACCGCGCAGCACTGTGCACAAGTTCGTGAGACGGCTACGCTCGTTAGCATCGGTCGAGGCTGAGATCGACCGGGGGCCAAACATGAACGGACCGGCGAGGAGGCCGGGTCGCCAAACCCATAGTACTATAACCGCCGGCGATGTTGGGGGCTCGCAGATCGAGTGAGCGCGCCCCGACAGCTTCGTGACCGAGCCGTCCCATCACCCCCGTCAAGAGCGCGGCGCTGCTGATCCGCTCCCGCTCCGGAGCGGCGCCATCGCCGCGAGCGTGAAGTTCGATGAGCGATTTGTCCCATCTGAGAGCAGGCGCTACCGCCCGGCTCAGCGCTGGGCCTCCTTCCGGCCTGCGTCGCAGGCTGAGTGGGGTGGAGAATTATTGCGGCCCCTGCGGGTTCCTTCATCGCAGTGTGTGCGCGAGAAGGCCCCCCTGCGCCCGGTCATCAGCAAAATGCTGCCGCCTTCGTGAGTGAAGCGTCACAACCGGGGGGCGAAACAATGCGAGAGCTGACTGTCTGGACGATCTATCGCAATCCGAGCGACTATCCGGGTAGGTGGGTGATGAGGGGGCACGAGATCTTCCCAAATGTCGGGATCGTGCGGCCCCACGAAGCGTGCTTCGTCGCGGAGTCGCTGGACGAAATCCGCGCAAAGGTGCCGCCGGGGACGCGCTGCGTCGGCCGTGCGCCCGAAGATTATCCAGTCATTTATGAGTGTTGGTTAAACCGAACTTTCCCCAGCTTTGAGCTAAGCGGTTGTTTTTATTGGGGGCGGGCTAATTATGTAGTCATAACATTTTTCGAATAG